>NZ_JBJGZB010000039.1:0-29794 GCF_054050295.1 Geodermatophilus sp. SYSU D01045 | reverse complement strand
TCCCCCCCCCCCCCGCCACAACCCCCCACCCCCCCCGCACCTCCGCCGAGGACCCCCCCGCACCCCCCCCCCCCCGCACCGAGGGCGGGTGCGCTAGGCGGGGGAGCCGTCGTCGCGGCGGACGCGGCGGGCGAGCTCGCGGAGGAACTCCGGGTCGTCGTCGGGGGCGACGGGGCGGGACGCGCGGGAGGGCCGCGGACGACGGGCCCGCCGTTCCCGGCGCAGCTCGCTCCCGGCGACGGCCGTGGCCCGGACGACGAGCACGACCACGAGCAACGCGACCACCAGCAGCACGACCGGCACCCGGCCTCCCCTCGAGAGAAACGTCCCTGCCGCCCAACGTACGCGCGCGGGATACTGGGAGGAGCGGTCCGTGACCGCCTCCACACACGACCCGGACGGAGCCTCCCCATCGACGCCGTCGACCGGCAGCTGATCGACCTGCTGCGCGCCAACGGCCGCGCCAGCATCGCCGAGCTGGCCCGGCAGGTCGGGCTCTCCGCGCCGGCCGTGCACGAGCGGGTCGGCAAGCTCGAGGCCTCCGGGGTCGTCCTCGGCTACCGCGCCGTCGTCGACCCCGCCGCGCTGGGGCTGGACGTCACCGCGCTGATCGGCGTGATCGAGAGCGACGCCGTCGACGACACCGGCGTGGAGGCCGCGCTGCGGGCGATGCCCGAGGTCGAGGACTGCTGGCGGGTCGCGGGCAGCGAGGGCTACGTGCTCAAGGTCCGGGTGACCGACATCCCGGCACTCGAGGCCGCCATCAACGCGTTGAACAGGATCGAGGGCGTCGCCCGCACCCGCACCACCGTCGTGCTCTCCACCAAGTGGGAGGGCCGGACGGGATGACGCCCGACCGCACGCAGGAGGACAGCAGCATGGCCGAGAGCACCACCCCGGGCGCGCCCACCGGCGGTCCCGCGACCCCGCCGCGGATCGCGCCGTGGCTGCTGCTCTACACGCTCGGCCGGCTGGTCATCGCCGTCGCGCTCATCGCGCTGATCTGGCTGGTGGGCCTGCCCGGGTTCCCGGCGCTGCTGTTCGGCCTGCTGCTGTCGATGCCGGTGGCGCTGGTGCTGCTGCGCCCGGTCCGCGACAGGCTGACCGAGGGCCTGGCCGCCCGCAGCGTCGCCCGGCGCACCCGCAAGGAGCAGCTGCGCGCCCGGCTGTCGGGCGACGCCGCCGCCTGACCCGGCTCAGCCCGACAGGGCGAGCCCGGCGCCGAGCAGCACGCCGGTGGCCAGGGTGAGCAGGCCGGTGGCCTGCAGCGCGGCGATCAGCGCCGGCCCGCGCCCGCCGGAGAGCACCACCCGCGACGGCGGCACGGCCAGCGGCGCGGCGGCCAGCGCGAGCAGCGCCCACGGCCGCGCCACCCCGATCGCGACGACGACGGCGAACGCGACGACGAGCAGGCCGACGTAGAACCGCCGGGTCGCGCGGTCGCCGAGCAGCACCGCGAGCGTGCGCTTGCCCACCCGGGCGTCGCCCTCGACGTCGCGCAGGTTGTTGACCACCAGCAGCGCCACCGACAGCAGCCCGATCGGCACCGCGGCGGCCAGCGCCAGCCCCTCGACCCGCCCGGTCTGCACGAACGTGGTCCCGGCGACGGCCACCAGGCCGAAGAAGACGAAGACGAACACCTCCCCCAGCGCCCGGTAGCCGTAGGGCAGCGGGCCGCCGGTGTAGGTCCAGGCCGCGACGATGCACACCGCGCCGACGGCGACCAGCCACCAGCTCGACAGCGCCGCCAGCACCAGCCCCGCCACCCCGGCGACGGCGAAGGACAGCAGCGCCGCCGTCAGCACCGCGCGGGGCGAGGCCGCGCCCGAGCCGACCAGCCGCATCGGCCCGACCCGGACGGCGTCGGTGCCGCGCTTCCCGTCGGAGTAGTCGTTGGCGTAGTTGACCGCCACCTGCAGCGCCAACGCCACGAGCAGCGCCAGCAGCGCGGGCACGAGCCGGAAGCCGTCGAGCGCGGCCGCGGCGCCGGTGCCCACCAGCACCGGCGCGAGCGCGGCGGGCAGCGTGCGGGGGCGGGCGCCGGCCACCCACTGCGCGGGGCCGGCCATCACGAAGGACCCCCCTGCTCCCCGCTACTCGCGGGCTCGCGGCGGGACCCTGCAGGCGGGCCGTTCCGGTCCGTCACCGCGGCGGCCACGCCGCGGCGGTCGGGTTTGCCGGTGTGCAGGGTCGGCACCGACCCGATCAGGTGCAGCTCGCGCGGCGCGGACGGCCCGCCCAGCCGGTCGGCCACCCACGGCCGCAGGGCCGCGAGGTCGGGTGCGGTGCCCGGCGCCGGGACGACGGCGGCGACCACCCGCTGCCCCCACTCCTCGTCGGGCCGGCCGAACACCACGGCGTCGGCGACGGCGGGGTGCTCCCGCAGCGCCCCCTCGACCGCCTGCGGAGCCACGTTCACGCCGCCGGTGACGACGACGTCGTCGAGCCGCCCGACCACGGTCAGCCGCCCGTCGGGACCGATCGAGCCGGCGTCGCGGGTGCGGAACTCCCCGCCCGCGAACGCCGCCGCGGTGCCGTCCGGGTCGCGCCGGTAGCCGAGCGCCAGCACCGGGCCGGCCACCGCGATGGCTCCTCCGCCGGGTCCTGCGGCACTCCCGCCGGCGTCCACGCGCACCCGGACGCCGTCGAGCGGGACGCCGTCGTAGACGCAGCCGCCGGCGGTCTCGGTCATGCCGTACGTGGTCACCACCGCGACGCCGCCCTCGCGGGCCCGGGCCAGCAGGCCCGGGTCGGTGGCCGCGCCGCCGACCAGCACCGCGTCGAACGCGCGCAGCGCCTCCGGCTCGCGCTCCAGGTACCGGCGCAGCTGGGTGGGCACCAGCGCGGTGTACCGCCGGCCGGCGGGCATCCGCGCGACCGCGGCGGCCAGGTCCTCCCCGGCCGCGAGCGCGGTGGGCGCCGTGCCGCCGAGCACCGACCGCACCAGCACCTGCAGGCCGGCGATCGCCGACGCCGGCAGCGCGAGCAGCCAGGCGCCGGGCCCGCCGAGCCGGTCGAGGGTCGCCGTCGCCGAGGCCCGCAGCGCCGCCGCCGGGAGCAGCACGCCGCGCGGGCCGCCGGTGGACCCGGAGGTGACGACGACGAGGTCGGCGCCGTCCTCCAGCGGCTCCTCCGGCGCGAGGACCGCCCGCGCGGCCGCCGCGGGCGGCCCGGCCGGGAGGACGGCGAGCGGCGCGGCGCCCTCCAGGCAGGCGCGGACGGCGGGCAGCACCGTGCCGAGGACGGCGTCGGGGGAGTCCGGCGCGGGGAGGACGGTCAGCTGCCGGATCACGGGTCCCGAGGGTACGTCGCGTGCGACATAGGCTTGCGGGCGTGATCACCCCCGCCGGCCTCCCCGAGGGGATCGACCGGCTGGCGGTGTGGTCGGTGCCGATGCGCACCCGCTTCCGCGGCATCGACGTCCGCGACGGCGTGCTCGTGCACGGCCCGGCCGGCTGGGGCGAGTTCTCCCCGTTCTGGGACTACGGCGTGCCCGAGAGCCGCCGCTGGTGGGCGGCCGCCGCCGAGGCCGCGGTGCGGGGCTGGCCCGCACCGGTGCGCGACGCGGTGCCGGTCAACGTCACCGTCCCCGCGGTGGGGCCCGAGCGGGCGCACGCGATCGTGACCGCGTCGGGCTGCCGGACGGCGAAGGTGAAGGTGGCCGAGTCGGGCCAGACCGCCGGCGACGACCTCGCCCGTGTGGAGGCCGTCCGCGATGCGCTCGGCCCCTCCGGCGCGGTCCGGGTCGACGCCAACGCGGCGTGGGACGTCGACACCGCCGTCGCCCGGATCCGGGAGCTGGACCGGGTGGGCCTCGAGTACGTCGAGCAGCCCTGCGCCACGCTCGCCGAGCTCGCCGCGCTGCGCCGCCGGGTGGACGTCCGGGTCGCCGTCGACGAGGGCGTGCGCCGCGCCGACGACCCGCTGGGGGTCGACCTGCGGGAGGCCGCCGACGTCGTCGTCCTCAAGGTGCAGCCGCTCGGCGGCGTGCGGGCCGCGCTGCGCGTGGCCGAGGCGCACGGGCTGCCGTGCGTGGTCTCCTCCGCGCTGGAGTCCTCGGTGGGCATCGCCGCGGGGATCGCGCTGGCCGCCGCGCTGCCGGAGCTGCCCTTCGCCTGCGGCCTGGCCACCGTCGCCCTCCTCGACGGCGACGTCACCGACACCCCGCTGCTGCCGGTGGACGGCGCGCTGCCGGTCACCCGGCCCGACCCCGGCCGGCTGGACGCCGTGACCGCACCCGGCGACGTGACCGCCCGCTGGACCGAGCGGCTGGGCGCGGTGCTGGCCGCGTGAACCCCTCCACCGCGCTGGCCCGCGTGCTGGTCGACGAGCTGGTCCGCGGCGGGGTCCGCGACGCCGTCGTCGCGCCCGGCTCGCGCTCGGCGCCGGTCGCGCTGGCGCTGGCCGCCGCCGAGCGGGCCGGCGTCCTGCGGCTGCACGTGCGCATCGACGAGCGGACCGCGTCCTTCCTCGCCCTGGGCCTGGCCCGCGCGTCCGGCCGGCCGGTGCCGGTGCTCACCACCTCCGGGACGGCGACCGCGCACCTGCACGCCGCCGTCCTCGAGGCCGACGTCAGCGGGGTGCCGCTGCTGGCACTCACCGCCGACCGGCCGCCGGAGCTGCGGGCCACCGGCGCCAACCAGACGATCGAGCAGCCCGGCCTGTACGGCGGCGCGGCGCGCTGGGCGGCCGACGTCGGCGTGCCCGAGGCCGGCCGGGAGGCCGCGCAGAACCGCTACTGGCGCTCGGTGGTGTCCCGGGCGCTGCTCGCGGCCACCGGCGTCCTGTCCGGCGACCCCGGGCCGGTGCAGCTGAACCTGGCCTTCCGCGACCCGCTGCTGCCCGAGGAGGAGCCCGGCCCGCCGGCGGGCCCGTGGGCCGGCCGGGACGGCGGGGCGCCGTGGACCGCCGGGGCGCCTTCGCCCGTCGCGACCGTCCCGGTCGGGGACGGCCCGCGCACGCTCGTCGTCGCCGGGGACGGGCCGGACGCCGTCGGCCGGGCGTGGGCGGGCGGCGCCAGCGCGGCGGGCTGGCCGGTGGTCGCCGAGCCGAGCGGCGGGGCGTGGACCGACGGCGCGGTGCGCGGCGGGGCGCTGCTGCTCGGCGTGCCCGGCTGGCTGGACGCGCACCGGCCCGACCGCGTGGTCGTCGTCGGCCGGCCGACGCTGTCCCGGCCGGTCTCGGCGCTGCTGGCCGATCCGCGGGTGCGCGTGGAGACGGTGGTCGCCGGGCCGCGCTGGCCCGACGCCGGCCGCTCGGCGGCCCTGGTCACCCGCGCCGCCCCGCCGGCCGGCCCGCCGTCGGAGCCGGGCTGGGCGGCCGCCTGGCGCTCGGCCGCGGACCGGGTCGGGGGCGCGGTCGACGCCGCCCTGGACGCCGCGCCCGGGCTGACCGCCGCCCGGCTGGCCCGCGACGTCGTCGCCGCGCTGCCGTCCGGGGCGCTGCTGGTCCTCGGGTCCTCGACACCGGTGCGCGACGTCGACCGGCTCGCCGTCCCCCGCGGCGACGTCAGCGTGCTCGCCAACCGCGGCGTCGCCGGCATCGACGGCACGGTGTCCACCGCTGTCGGCGCGGCGTTGGCGCACGGCGGGCCGGCGGTGGCGCTCATGGGCGACCTGACGTTCCTGCACGACCTGCAGGGCCTGCTCGCCGGCGAGGGCGAGCCGCGCCCGGACCTCACCGTGGTCGTGCCCGACAACGACGGCGGCGGGATCTTCGCCCAGCTGGAGCCCGGCCGGCCGGCGTACGCCCGCGACTACCGGCGGGTGTTCGGCACGCCGCACGGGCGCGACCTGGTCGCGGTCGCGGCGTCCCTGGGCTGGGCGGCGACGGCGGTGGCCACGCCGGAGGAGCTCGCCGCCGCGCTGGTGCGCGGCGGGCCCCGGGTGGTCGTCGCCCGCACCGACCAGCGCGCGGAGGCCGACCTCGCGGTCGCCCTGCGGGAGGCCGCGGGCCGCGCCCTGGCCTGAGCGGCCTCGGGAGCGTCGGGTCTCCTGCAGCGACCAGCCGGTCCCGCCGGGCTCACCGGAGAGTGAGACGCACGGCTCCGGAGCCCCTTCCGGACGCCCGTGACGAGCCGGTCCGTCACTCCGTGGCGGTGGCCTTCGTCACGGGATCCGGGCGGTCGCGGCGAGGGCGGCCGCGGGGGCGGGGGCGTGCTCGCCGGGCCGGATCGCGCACCGTGAACAGCGGGTTCCGTTTCTCGGCGCGGCCCGATGCGGTGGTCACGCCGGCGTCACGCCGTACCCCACGAGCCCCAGCCGAACCGCACTGTGACCGCCGTCACGACGACAGTCGACATGACGACACGTAGCGTTTTGGCTGCGCTCAGCGAAGACGGAGCGCGGCGCCGGTCCGCCAAACCCTGCCCACCGGTCGCCCACGCCAACTCCCAGGGCAGGGGTGGGGGACCCACTCTTCCGGCGCGCGACGGCCTACGGGGGCCTGTCGGAGCGCGCCTCGGGGTGAAGCCGCGGACCGCGGCCGGGCACCGATCGCCCGAACCCGACAGCTCACCTCGCCGGCGGTGATCGGGAGATCATCACCATGCCCAAGCACCGCGCACCCCGCTACGTCCGCACCAAGAAGGTCATCGCCAAGGCCCCTGTCGCTGCCGGCGCCGCCGCCGTCGGCCTGGGCGTCCTGAGCTCGCCGGCCTCCGCCTCCACCACCCACGACTGGACCGGCGTCGCCCAGTGCGAGTCCAGTGGCAACTGGAGCATCAACACCGGCAACGGCTACTACGGCGGC
Organism: Geodermatophilus sp. SYSU D01045; assembly: GCF_054050295.1. Lineage (NCBI taxonomy): Bacteria > Bacillati > Actinomycetota > Actinomycetes > Geodermatophilales > Geodermatophilaceae > Geodermatophilus > Geodermatophilus sp. SYSU D01045. The sequence continues at coordinate 23,044 of NZ_JBJGZB010000039.1, read as the reverse complement.
CTGCAGTTCAGCCAGTCCACCTGGGCCGCCTTCGGTGGCACCGACCTCGCCCCGCGCGCGGACCTGGCCACCCCGGCCCAGCAGGTCCAGATCGCCGAGGCCGTCCTGGCCGGCCAGGGCATCGGCGCCTGGCCGAGCTGCGGCAAGTTCCTGACCGACGGCACCACCCCGGCCGCTGCCGAGGCCCCGGCCGCGCCCGCCGAGCAGGCCGCCCCGGCCGCCGAGGCCCCGGCCGCTCCGGCCGAGCAGCCGGCCGCCGAGCAGGCCGCTCCGGCCGAGCGGGCCGACCGGGCCGAGCGGGCCGAGGTCACCACCGAGGAGTACACCGTCCGCTGGCGGGACACGGTGGCGAAGATCGCCGCCGCCCACGGCCAGAGCTGGCGCGAGCTCTACGAGCGCAACGCCGACGTCATCGGCGGCAACCCGAACCTGATCTACCCCGGTCAGGTGCTGGCGCTCAGCGGCTCCGCCGTCCCGGCCGAGGCCGCCCCGGCCCCCGCCGCCGAGGCCGCTCCCGCTCCGGCCGCCGAGGCCGCCCCCGCTCCGGTCGCCGAGGCCGCCCCGGCCCCGGTCGCCGCCGCCGGTGAGGCGGCGCCCGCCGCCACCCCGCCGATCGCCGAGGCCGCCCCGCAGGTCGCGCAGTCCTCGGTCGTCGCCGAGATCACGAACACCGCCGGCGCGATCCACGAGGCCGTCCAGGCGGCGGCGAACGCCGTCGTCAGCAACGTCCCGGGCGCCGCGGACATCACCCTCGGCGGCACGCGGGCCAGCGCGGTCGACCCGGACGGCCACCCCTCCGGCAAGGCGCTGGACTACATGGTCATGTCCGACGCCGCCCTCGGCGACGCGATCGCCCAGTACCACGTCGACCACTGGGACGAGCTCGGCGTCGAGTACGTCATCTGGCAGCAGCGCATCCTCACCTCGCCGGACGGCGCCTGGAAGGCGATGGCGGACCGCGGCAGCGCGACCGCGAACCACGTGGACCACGTGCACGTCAACTACGTGGGCTGACCTCCAGCACACCCGACGAGGGCCCCGACCGCGTGCAGCGGCCGGGGCCCTCGTCGTCTCCGGGTCGTGTCCGGGGGAGGAGGACGCCGGCCGGGACCGGCCGCCTCAGCCCTCCAGCGCGGCCTGGAAGGCGGCGAACTTCGACTGCGTCTCGGCCAGCTCGGCCGTCGGGTCGGAGGCGCCGACGATGCCGCAGCCGGCGAACAGCCGGGCCGAGCACGGGTCGTCGTCGACCAGCTGGGCGCAGCGCAGGGCCAGCCCGAACTCGCCGTCCCCGCGGGCGTCGAGCCAGCCCACCGGCCCGGCGTACCGGCCGCGGTCCATGCCCTCCAGCTCCGCGATGACCGCGGCGGCCGCGTCGGGCGGGGTGCCGCAGACGGCGGCGGTCGGGTGCACGGCGTCGACCAGCTCGAGCAGCCCGGCGCGACCGCGGGCGCCGGAGCGGCGCTGGGTGCCGACGACGTCGGTGGCCAGGTGCCGCACGTTCGGCAGCGTCAGCAGCGAGGGCTGCTCCGGCACCGACAGCGCGGTGCAGAACGGGTCGAGCGCCCGCACGAGCGAGTCGACGGCGAGGGCGTGCTCGGCGTGGTCCTTGTCGCTGGCCAGCAGGCCCGCCGCGAGCCGCTCGTCCTCGGCGCCCGCGCCGCGCGGGGCGGTGCCGGCCAGCACCCGCGCCGACAGCTGCCGGCCGGTGCGGCGCAGCAACAGCTCGGGGGTGGCGCCGAGCAGCCCGTCGACGGCGAAGGTCCAGCAGTCGGGGAAGCGGGCGGCCAGCCGGTCGAGCAGGCGGCGGGGGTCCAGCGGCTCGTCGGCGGTGACCAGCAGGTCGCGGGCGAGCACCACCTTGGCGAGGTCGCCGGCGCCGATGCGGGCGACGGCGGCGGACACCGCGCCGCACCACGAGGCGGGGTCGAGCGCGCCGTCGGCGTAGCGCAGCCGGCCCGGCGCGGGCGGCAGCGGCTCGCGGGTGGCCGGCAGCACGTCGCGCGGGTCGGCGCCGCCGGTGGTGGTCACCCACGCGACGCCGTCGCGGCGGCCGACGACGACCTCGGGGACGACGAACACCGACGTCCCCCGGGCGGGGTCGAACGCGACGCTGCCGAACACGACCGGCCCGGAGCCGGGCACGCCCACCTCGTCGTCGACGGCGAGCGCGGCGCTGCGGTCGGCCCACCAGGCGGCGGCCTCGGCCAGCGCGCCGGGACCGGAGACCTCGAGGCGGTCGGCCTCGCCCCAGCCGACCAGGCCCTCGCCGCGGCGCACCCAGGACAGCGCGCCCTCGCGCGGCAGCAGCGTCAGCAGGTCCGGGGAGTCGGGCAGCGCGACCGTGGTGACCGCGGGCGCGACGGCGTCCGGGGAGGTCACCGCCGCTGCCGTCACGTCCCCCAGCGTAGGCAGCCGGTAGCGTCGTCCGCCGTGGCAGACCGGCGAGACAGCACACACACCGCCGGGTCGAGGGCCGGGCTGGACAAGCAGCCCCACGAGGTCGCGGCCATGTTCGACGGCGTCGCCCGCCGCTACGACCTCACCAACACCGTGCTCTCCGGCGGCCGCGACGCCGCCTGGCGGCGGGCCACCCGCGAGGCGTTGGGCGCCCGGCCGGGGGACGTCGTGCTCGACGTCGCCGCCGGCACCGCCGTGTCCACCGTCGAGCTCGCCGCCGGGGGCGTCCGGGCCGTCGCGTGCGACTTCTCGCAGGGGATGCTGCGCGCCGGCGCCGGCCGGCCGGTGCCGAAGGTGGCCGGCGACGCGATGGCGCTGCCGTTCGCCGACGCGAGCGTCGACGGGCTGGTCGTCTCCTTCGGCCTGCGCAACGTGGCCGACCCAGACGCCGCGCTGCGCGAGTTCGCGCGGGTCGTCCGGCCGGGCGGGCGGCTGGTCGTCTGCGAGTTCTCCAGCCCCACCTGGAAGCCGTTCCGCACCGTCTACACCGAGTACCTGATGCGGGCGCTGCCCCGGATCGCCCGCGCGGTGAGCAGCAACCCCGACGCCTACGTCTACCTGGCCGAGTCGATCCGCGCCTGGCCCGACCAGCCGGCGCTGGCCGCCCGCATCCAGGCCGCCGGGTGGACCGACGTCGCCTGGCGGAACCTCACCGGTGGCGTCGTCGCGCTGCACCGCGCCGTCCGCCCCTGACCGGCCCGCGCACGAGGGCTCCCGCCGCCCGCCCGCGGGGATAGCGTCGCCCCATGACGACACCGACACCGATGCCCGAGCCGCCCGGTCCGTCGCCGTCGCCGGTCGACCCGATCTCGCCGCCGTCGCCGGCCCCGCTGCCGCAGCCGAGCCCCACCGACCCGAGCGCCCCGCCGCCGTCGGGACCCCAGCCCGTCTGACCCCGGCCGCGCGGTGGACGGCCGCCCGTACCGCGACCGGCGCGACGCCGGCCGGCGGCTCGCCGCGCGCCTGACCGACCCCGCCCGTCCCCCCGCCGTGCCCCTCGGCCCGGACGCGCTCGTCCTCGGCCTGCCCCGCGGCGGCGTCCTGGTCGCGGCCGAGGTCGCCGCCGCGCTCGGCGCGGAGCTCGACGTGGTCGCGGTCCGCAAGCTCGGCCTGCCCGAGCGGCCGGAGCTGGCCATGGGTGCCCTGGCCGCGGTGGGCGAGACCGTCGAGAGCGTCCGGAGCGAGTCCGTCCTCGCCCGCAACCCCGTCGGCCCCGCCGCCGCGGACGAGGTCCGCCGCGCCGAGCTGGCCGAGCTGCGCCGCCGGCAGCAGGCCTACCGCGGCGACCGGCCGCCGCCCGCGCTCGCCGGCCGCACCGCCGTCCTCGTCGACGACGGGCTGGCGACCGGCTCCACCATGCGCGCCGCCCTCGCCGCGGTCCGGGCGGCCGGTCCCGCCGCGGTCGTCGTCGCGGTCCCCGTGGGGGCGCCCGACGTGTGCGCCGACCTGTCCGTGCTGGCCGACGAGGTCGTCTGCCCGGTCACCCCGGTCCCGTTCGGCGCGGTGGGCCGCTACTACGAGGACTTCGGCGAGACGTCCGACGACGAGGTGCGCTCCGCGCTCGCCGGCGGCCCCGGCGCGGGGCCCGCCTAGGCTCGGGGCGACCGCAGACCGAGCACCGAGGGGGCCAGCGCGTGACGAGTCCGACCGCCGGGGGCAGCGCCGACGTCGTGGTGGTCGGTGCCGGGCCGGCCGGGTCGGCGGCGGCCTGGACCCTGGCGACCGCCGGGCTCGACGTCGTCGTGCTGGAGAAGGCGCGCTTCCCGCGGGAGAAGGTCTGCGGCGACGGCCTCACCCCGCGCGCGGTCCGGGCGCTCGACGAGATGGGGGTCGACGTCTCCCCGGCGGCCGGCTGGGTGCGGCATCGGGGCCTGCGGGTCTTCGGCGGCGGCCAGGTGGTCGAGGTCGACTGGCCGCAGCTGTCCTCCTGGCCCGGCTACGGCCTCATCCGCGCCCGCCGCGACCTCGACCCGGTGCTCGCCGACCACGCCGTCGCCGCCGGCGCCCGGCTCGAGCAGGAGGTCACCGTCACCGACCCGCTGCTCGACGACGCCGGCCGGGTCGTGGGCGTGCGGGCGCAGGCCGGCCCGGACCGGGAGCCGGTGACCTGGCGGGCGCCGCTCGTCGTGTCCGCGGAGGGCCTGTCCGGCCGGCTGGCCAAGGCGATCGGCCTGAGCCGCCGCGAGGACCGCCCGCTCGGCGTCGCCGTCCGCCGGTACGTGCGGACGCCGCGCGGCGAGGACCCCTACCTCGACATCTCCTTCGACCTGTCCGCCGAGGGCCCGACCGCCGACTCGATGCCCGGCTACGGCTGGTCCTTCGGCATGGGCGACGGCACCGCCAACGTCGGCTTCGGCCTGCTCGACACCCGCCGCGGCGGCGAGACCGACGCGCGCACCGTGCTGCGCCGCTGGCTGGCCACCCTGCCGCCGGAGTGGCAGCTGGGCGAGGAGCACGCGGTCACCCCGCTGCGCGGCGCCGGGCTGCCGATGGCGCTCAACCGCGGCCCGGCCTACACCCGCGGGCTGCTGCTGGCCGGCGACACCGCCGGCGTGGTCAACCCGTTCAACGGCGAGGGCATCAGCTACGCGCTGGAGACCGGCCGGATGGCGGGGGAGACGGCGGCCGCGGCGCTCGCGGCGCCGGAGGGACCGGCCCGCGAGGCGGTGCTGCGCCGGTACCCCGAGCGGCTGCGCGAGGCCTACGGCCGCCACCACCGGCTCGGGATGGCCTTCCTCGCCCTGCTCGACCGCCCCGGCCTGGTCCGCTTCGCCACCGCGCACGGGCTCAAGCGGCCCGCGATGGTGAACGCCGCGCTGCGGCTGATGGGCAACCTCTCCGACGGCCGCGACGGCGACCGCTTCGACCGCGTGGTCGCCGTCCTCACCCGCCTGGCGCCGTCCGTCTGAGCACTGCGCTCCACGGCCCGTGACCGGACCGTGACCCGGGGATGTGAACTCACTCACCCCCCGCGCTTCACTTGCCGACCGCGGCGGCATAGGCTCGTGGCGAGAGTTTGTGAATTTCTTCACAAGCCCACGAGCCGCCGAGGGAGGCGCCGGTGCTGTCGTCCTACGTCCCGATCGTGGGGCTGTTCGCGCTCGCCGCGGCCTTCGCGCTGTTCTCGGTGACGGTCGCGCCGTTCGTCGGCCCGCGCCGCTACAACCGGGCCAAGCTCGAGGCCTACGAGTGCGGCATCGAGCCGGTCGACCAGCCGCTGCACGGCGGCCGTTTCCCGGTGAAGTACTACCTGACGGCGATGCTCTTCATCGTCTTCGACATCGAGATCGTCTTCCTCTACCCGTGGGCCGTCGCCAACGACGCGCTGGGTGTCTTCGGCCTGGTCGAGATGGCGGTGTTCATCGCCACCGTCTTCCTGGCCTACGCCTACGTCTGGCGCCGCGGCGGCCTCGAGTGGGACTGACGGAGGGGAGCTGACGTGGGTCTCGAGGAGAAGCTGCCGAGCGGCTTCCTGCTGACCACGGTCGAGAAGCTGGTCAACTGGACGCGCAAGTCCTCGCTGTGGCCGGCCACCTTCGGCCTGGCGTGCTGCGCGATCGAGATGATGGCCACCGGCGCCGGCCGCTACGACCTGGCCCGCTTCGGCATGGAGGTCTTCCGCGCCTCCCCGCGCCAGGCCGACCTCATGATCGTCGCCGGCCGGGTGAGCCAGAAGATGGCGCCGGTCCTGCGGCAGATCTACGACCAGATGCCCGAGCCGCGCTGGGTGCTCGCCATGGGCGTCTGCGCCAGCTCCGGCGGCATGTTCAACAACTACGCGGTGGTGCAGGGCGTCGACCACGTCGTCCCCGTCGACATGTACCTGCCCGGCTGCCCGCCGCGTCCGGAGATGCTCATGGACGCGATCCTCAAGCTGCACCACAAGATCCAGAACGAGCCGCTCGGTCCGAAGCGGGCCCGCCGGCTCGAGGAGGAACGGGCCGAGGGCCGCGCCCGCGACCTGCTGGTCGAGATGCCCTCCAGCGTCCGCGCGGACAAGGCCAAGCGGGCGGCCTACGAGCAGGCCGCGGCCGCCGGCCGCACCGGCCAGTTCGCCATCGAGCAGCGCGGCGGCGACGCCGTCCTGCTGCCCGGACCGCGCGGCGGGTCCCGGTGACCGGCCCCGGCGACCGCAGCGGCGCCGACGCCTCGCAGGGCGCCGCGGCCGCGGGCGGCGGCTTCCGCAAGGGCGCGTTCGGCGTCAGCGGCAGCGGCGACACCTCGGGCTTCGGCGGCCTGGTCCGCGTCGAGCCCGGCGGCGCGGTCGCGCTGCACTCCACCGACCGCCCCTACGGCGGCTGGTTCGACGAGGTGACCGACGCGCTGATCGACGCCGTCGGCGCGGCCACCTACGCCACCGCAGTGCAGCGGGTCCTCGTCGACCGCGGGGAGATCACCTACTTCGTCGCCCGCGAGCACCTGCTCACCCTGGTCTGGGCGCTGCGTGACGACGACGCCCTGCGCTTCGAGCTGTGCAGCAGCGTCTCCGGCGTCGACTACCTCGACAGCGGCGGCCCCGCGGTGGACGCCGGCCGGCCGCGGCTGCACGTCGTCTACCACCTGACCTCGATGACCTACCGGCGACGGATCCGGCTCGAGGTCGCCGTCACCGCCGAGGACCCGCACGTGCCGTCGGTGTCCGAGGTCTACCCGACGGCGGACTGGCACGAGCGGGAGACGTACGACATGTTCGGCGTCGTCTTCGACGGCCACCCGGCGCTCACCCGGATCCTCATGCCCGACGACTGGGACGGGCACCCCCAGCGCAAGGACTACCCGCTCGGCGGCGTGCCGGTGGAGTACCACGACGCGACCATCCCGCCGCCCGACACCCGGCGGAGCTACCGATGAGCACCACCCACGACCCGTACGCCGGCTCGCGGGAGACCACCGAGGGGCGGGTCTACACCGTCACCGGCGGCGACTGGGACCAGGCCTTCGGCGCGGACCTCTCCGGCGAGGAGCGGCTCGTCGTCAACATGGGGCCGCAGCACCCCTCGACGCACGGCGTCCTGCGGCTGGTCCTCGACCTCGAGGGCGAGACGGTGACCAAGGCGCGGGTGGTCATCGGCTACCTGCACACCGGCATCGAGAAGAACACCGAGTACCGCAACTGGGTGCAGGGCACGACCTTCGTGACGCGGATGGACTACCTGTCCCCGCTGTTCAACGAGGCCGGCTACTGCATGGCCGTCGAGAAGCTGCTCGGCATCGAGGTGCCGCCGCGTGCGCAGACGATCCGCGTGCTGGTGATGGAGATCAACCGGATCGCCTCGCACCTGGTCGGCCTGGCCACCGGCGGCATGGAGCTGGGCGCGCTCACCGGCATGACCAACGGCTTCCGCGAGCGGGAGCTGTGCCTCGACCTGCTCGAGGAGATCACCGGGCTGCGGATGAACCACGCCTACATCCGGCCCGGCGGTGTCGCCCAGGACCTGCCGGCCGGCGTGGAGGAGTCGATCCGCGAGTGGCTCGCCGTCATGCCCGAGCGGCTGGCCGGCTACCACAAGCTGCTCACCGGCCAGCCGATCTGGCAGCGCCGGCTCAAGGACGTCGGCTACCTCGACGTCACCGGCTGCCTGGCGCTCGGCGTCACCGGACCGGTCCTGCGCGCGGCCGGGCTGCCCTGGGACTTGCGCAAGGTCGAGCCCTACCTCGGCTACGAGACCTACGACTTCGAGGTCCCCACCGCCGACACCTCCGACGCGTGGGGCCGCTACCTGGTCCGGATGGCCGAGATGTTCGAGTCGCTGAAGATCGTCGGCCAGGCGCTCGACCGGCTCGAGCCCGGCCCGGTGATGGTCGAGGACCGGAAGATCGCCTGGCCCGCGCAGCTGTCGCTCGGTGCCGACGGCATGGGCAACTCCCTCGAGCACGTCCGGCACATCATGGGCACCTCGATGGAGGCCCTGATCCACCACTTCAAGCTGGTCACCGAGGGCTTCCGGGTGCCGGCCGGGCAGGTCTACGTCCCGATCGAGTCGCCGCGCGGGGAGCTCGGCTACCACGTGGTCAGCGACGGCAGCACCCGGCCGTGGCGCGTCCACGTGCGCGACCCCAGCTTCGTGAACCTGCAGGCCACCGGGGCCATGAGCGAGGGCGGGATGATCGCCGACGTCATCGCCGCCATCGCCTCCATCGACCCCGTGATGGGAGGGGTGGACCGATGAGCGCACTCCCCGGCTCCCGGGAGGGCGCGGCGACCACGGGGCTGGTCGACAGCCCGGTCGAGCCGCCGCCGGCGGACCTGCCGCCGCTGACCGAGCAGGCGTGGCTGGAGGCGCGGGAGATCACCGCCCGCTACCCGCAGGCACGCTCGGCGCTGCTGCCGATGCTGCACCTGGTCCAGAGCTACCAGGGCTACGTGACGCCGGAGGGCGTCGCGCTGTGCGCCGAGGTGCTCGGGCTGACCAAGGCCGAGGTCGGCGCGGTCGCGACCTTCTACACGATGTACAAGCGTCGCCCGACCGGCCGGCACCTGGTCAGCGTCTGCACCAACACGCTGTGCGCCGTCCTCGGCGGGCAGCGGATCATGGACGCGCTGTCGGCCGACCTCGGCGTCCACCACGACGAGACGGCGGCCGACGGCTCGGTCACCCTCGAGCACGCCGAGTGCCTGGCCGCCTGCGACTACGCGCCGGTGGTCACCGTCGACTACGAGTTCTACGACCAGCAGGACGTCGAGAGCGCCCGCGCGCTGGTCGCCGCGCTGCGCCGCGGGGAGAAGCCGCACCCCACCCGCGGCGCCCCGCTCACCGACTTCCGCGGGGTCTCCCGGCAGCTGGCCGGCTTCTCCCAGCACGCCGACGCCGGGGCCGCGCGCGCCGCCGTCGACGCGCCGGGGGAGTGGGGCCCGACGCTGGCCGGCGTCCGGCTGGCCGCCGAGCGCGGCGAGTCCGCCCCGCCGATGAGCGGCCCGGAGCCGGAGCCCACCGACACCGGCGAGCCCGCGGAGACGGTGGCGCCGTCCGGCGACGCCGGGCAGACGCCGGAGGAGGAGGCCGCCGACGCCCGGGTGGCCGCCGCCGACAACCCGGCCGAGCGGGCCGGCGCCGCCCAGGCGCACCCCGACCGCGGCACCGAGTACGGCCGGCGCACCCCCGGCGGCGACCGTCCCACCCCCGACACCCCCGCAGGGACCGAGCCGGGCACCTCCGGCCAGGGTCCAGGGAAGGCCTGAGATGCCGCTCACCCCCGTCCTCACCGCGCGCTGGGGCGCCGAGCAGCCCTGGCGGCTGTCCACCTACGAGTCCCTCGACGGCTACGCCGCGCTGCGCACCGCGTTGTCGATGCAGCCCGACGAGCTGGTCTCCCTGGTCAAGGACTCCGGCCTGCGCGGCCGCGGCGGCGCCGGCTTCCCCACCGGCATGAAGTGGAGCTTCATCCCGCAGCCCAAGCCGGGGGAGACGCCGACCGGGCCGGCCGCGATGCCCAAGTACCTCGTGGTCAACGCCGACGAGGGCGAGCCGGGCACCTGCAAGGACCTGCCGCTGATGATGACCGACCCGCACTCCCTGGTGGAGGGCGTGATCATCTCGGCGTACGCGATCCGCTGCCGGTTCGCCGTCATCTACGTCCGCGGCGAGGCGGTGCACGCCCACCGCCGGCTGGTGTCGGCCGTCGAGGAGGCCTACGCGGCCGGTTACCTCGGCAGCGACGTCCTGGGCTCGGGCTACGACCTGGAGCTGGTCGTGCACGCCGGCGCCGGCGCCTACATCTGCGGCGAGGAGACGGCGCTGCTCGACTCGCTCGAGGGCTACCGCGGGCAGCCGCGGCTCAAGCCGCCGTTCCCCGCGGTCGCCGGCCTCTACGGCGCCCCGACGGTCATCAACAACGTCGAGACGCTGGCGACCGTGCCGTTCGTCGTCCGCGGCGGGGCGGAGTGGTTCAAGCGGTTCGGGCCGGAGAAGTCGCCCGGGCCGAAGATCTACTCGCTGTCGGGCCGGGTCACCCGCCCCGGCCAGTACGAGGCGCCGATGGGCACCACGATGCGCGAGCTGCTGGAGATGGCCGGCGGCGTGCGCGCCGGGCACGAGCTCAAGTTCTGGACGCCGGGCGGCTCCTCGACGCCGTACTTCACCGCCGAGCACCTCGACGTCCCGCTCGACTTCGACTCGGTCGCCGCCGCGGGCTCGATGCTCGGCACGACGGCGCTCATGGTGTTCGACGAGACCGACTCGATCGTCGAGGCCACCCTGCGGTTCACCGAGTTCTACGCGCACGAGTCCTGCGGCAAGTGCACGCCCTGCCGCGAGGGGACCTACTGGCTGGTGCAGGTGCTGCAACGGCTGGTCGACGGCCGCGGCACGGCGGCCGACCTCGACCTGCTCACCGACACCTGCGACAACATCCTCGGCCGCTCGTTCTGCGCGCTCGGGGACGGCGCGACGAGCTGCATCACCAGCTCGCTCAAGTACTTCCGCGACGACTACGTCGCCCTGCTGCCGCCCGGGGAGCAGGCCCGCCTGGGCCGCTCGCTGCGGCTCGAGCCCGTCGGAGTGGCCTCGTGACCGAGCTCGCGAGGTCACGCAGGAACAGAGCACCTGGTGGCACTGGTGCGACGAGCGCCAGCGAGGAGGACCAGTGACCCTGACGCCCACCGCCCCCGAGCCCGCGCCGGCGGTGCCGCCGGGCGTCCCCGGCCCGCACACCCCGCCGGACGCCGTCCACTGCACCATCGACGGCTTCGACGTCGCGGTGCCCAAGGGGACGCTGATCATCCGGGCCGCGGAGATGGTCGGCATCCAGATCCCGCGGTTCTGCGACCACCCGCTGCTGGACCCGGTCGGCGCCTGCCGGCAGTGCCTGGTCGAGGTGGAGGGCCAGCGCAAGCCGGTGGCCTCCTGCACCATGCCGGTCACCGACGGCATGGCGGTCAAGACGCAGCTGACCAGCCCGGTCGCCGACAAGGCGCAGCAGGGCACGATGGAGCTGCTGCTGATCAACCACCCGCTGGACTGCCCGGTCTGCGACAAGGGCGGCGAGTGCCCGCTGCAGAACCAGGCCATGAGCAACGGCCGCGCCGAGACCCGCTTCGTCGACGTCAAGCGGACCTATCCCAAGCCGCTGCCGATCAGCAGCGAGATCCTGCTCGACCGCGAGCGCTGCGTGCTGTGCGCCCGCTGCACCCGGTTCTCCCAGCAGGTGGCCGGCGACCCGTTCATCGAGCTGTTCGAGCGGGGCGCGCTGGAGCAGGTCGCCGTCTACGAGGACGAGCCGTTCTCCTCCTACTTCTCCGGCAACACCACCCAGATCTGCCCGGTCGGCGCGCTCACCAGTGCGCAGTACCGGTTCCGGTCGCGGCCGTTCGACCTGCGCAGCGAGCCCTCGGTCTGCGAGCACTGCTCCTCGGGCTGCTCGATGCGCACCGACTACCGGCGCGGCAAGGTCATGCGCCGGCTGGCGGGTGAGGACCCCGCGGTCAACGAGGAGTGGACCTGCGACAAGGGCCGCTTCGCCTTCCGCTACGCCGCCACCAACGACCGGCTCACCACCCCGCTGGTCCGGCGCGACGGCGTCCTCCGGCCCGCCTCCTGGCCGGACGCGTGGGCCGCGGCCGCCGAGGGCCTGCGCGCGGCGCGGGCCGCGGGTGGGGTCGGCGTGCTGCCCGGCGGACGGCTGACCGTCGAGGACGCCTACGCGTACGCGAAGTTCGCCCGCGTGGCCCTCGGCACGCACGACGTCGACGCCCGCGCCCGCGCGCACTCGGCCGAGGAGCAGGCGTTCCTCGCCGCGCACGTCGCCGGCACCGGCCCGGGGCGCGAGGCGGTCACCTATGACGAGCTCACCGCCGCCCCGGCCGTGCTGCTGGCCGGCTTCGAGCCGGAGGAGGAGTCGCCGATCGTCTTCCTCCGCCTGCGCCGGGCGGTGCGCCGGGGCCGGCTGGCCGTCTACGACCTGGCGCCGTTCGCCACCCGAGCGGCGCAGAAGCTGCAGGCCACCGTGCTGGTCACCCGGCCCGGCGAGGAGGCCCGCGCGCTCGCGGCGCTGGCCGAGGGCAGCTGGGGCGGCCCCGCCGTCGAGGCGCTGCGGCAGCCCGGCGCCGTCGTGCTGGCCGGCGAGCGGCTCGCCGAGGTCCCCGGCGCGTTCACCGCGCTGACCGCGCTGGCCCGCGCCACCGGCGCCCGCCTGGCCTGGGTGCCGCGGCGGGCCGGGGAGCGCGGCGCCGTCGAGGCCGGCGCGCTCCCCGCGCTGCTGCCCGGCGGCCGGCCGGTCGAGGACCCCGTCGCCCGCGCCGACGTGGCCGCGCTGTGGGGTGTGGATCCCGCCGACCTCCCGGCGCTGCCGGGCCGCGACACCACCGGCATCCTCACCGCCGTCCGCGACGGGCGGCTGGCCGGCCTGCTCGTCGGCGGCGTCGACCCCGCCGACCTGCCCGACCCGGCGCTCGCCGCGCAGGCGCTGGCCGCGGCGTCGTTCGTCGTCAGCCTCGAGCAGCGGCCGACCGCCGTCACCGAGCACGCCGACGTCGTCCTGCCGGTGGCCGCCGCGCCGGAGAAGGCGGGCAGCTACCTGGACTGGGAGGGCCGGGTGCGGTCCTTCGACGCCACGCTGCACGGCACCGGCCAGCTCCCCGACGGACGGGTGCTGCACGGTCTCGCCGAGTACCTCGACGCCGACCTGCGGCTGCCCACCCCCGACGCCGCCCGCGCCGAGCTCGCCCGTCTCGGCGACACCGGCGCCCGCGCCGACGGCGGCCTCGACGTGCCGCCGGCCGTGGCGCCGGAGCCGGGCGAGGACGAGGCGCTGCTGGCCTCCTGGCGGCAGCTGCTCGACGTCGGCACGCTCCAGCGCGACGAGCCCGAGCTCGCCGGCACCGCCCGCCCCCCGGTGGCGCGGATCAGCGCCGCGCGGGCCGCCCGGCTCGGCCTGGCCGACGGCGACCCGCTCACCGTCCGCGGCGCCACCGGCTCGGTCACCCTGCCCGTCTGCGTCACCGAGATGCCCGACGACGTGGTGTGGCTGCCGATGCGCTCGCCGGGCAGCGAGCTGCGCACCGGCCTCGGCACGCCGCCCGGCGGCGTCGTCCGGCTGGGTGCTCCGGGCTCGAGCGCGGGAGGTGCCGCGTGACCCTGCTCGCCGCCGCCGACCAGCCCACGCTCGAGGACTTCGGGCACGACGTCTGGTGGATCGTGCTCGTCAAGATCGTCGGCGTCTTCGTCGTGCTGGTCCTGATGACGCTGTTCGCGATCGTGTTCGAGCGCAAGGTCGTCGCCCGCATGCAGCAGCGCATCGGCCCCAACCGGGTCGGCCCGCGCGGCTACCTGCAGAGCCTCGCCGACGGGCTGAAGCTGGCGTTCAAGGAGGACATCCGGCCCGCGCTCGCGGACAAGCCGGTGTACTTCCTGGCCCCGGTCATCGCGACCATCCCGGCGTTCCTGGCCTTCTCGGTCATCCCGCTGGGCCCGGTGGTCAGCATCTTCGGCCAGCAGACCCCCCTGCAGCTCACCGACGCCCCCATCGGCGTCCTCGTCGTCCTGGCGTGCTCGGCGATGGGCGTCTACGGCATCGTGCTGGCCGGCTGGGCCTCCGGCTCGACCTACCCGCTGCTCGGCGGGCTGCGCAGCGCCGCCCAGATGGTCAGCTACGAGATCGCGATGGGCCTGTCGATCGTCGCGGTGTTCCTCTACGCCGGGTCGATGTCGACCTCGGAGATCGTCGCCGCCCAGGCCGACGGCAACCGGCTGTCGTTCTTCGGGCTGGAGTTCACCGGGCCGAGCTGGTTCGCGATCCTGCTGCCGGTCAGCTTCGTCATCTACGTGATCGCCGTCGTCGGCGAGACCAACCGGGCGCCGTTCGACCTGCCCGAGGCCGAGAGCGAGCTGGTCGGCGGCTTCCACACCGAGTACTCGTCGCTGAAGTTCGCGCTGTTCTTCCTCGCCGAGTACATCAACATGGTCACCGTCTCGGCGCTCGCCGCGACGCTGTTCCTCGGCGGCTGGCGGGCCCCGTGGCCGATCTCGCTCTGGGACGGCGCCAACTCCGGCTGGTGGCCGCTGCTGTGGTTCTTCCTCAAGGTCGCCGCCGCGCTGTTCGTGTTCATCTGGCTGCGCGGGACGCTGCCCCGGCTGCGCTACGACCAGTTCATGCGCTTCGGCTGGAAGGTCCTGGTGCCGACGGCGCTGGCCTGGATCCTCGCCGTCGCCACGATGCGCACCGTCTCCCGCGAGGCGGACCTGTCCACCGGCCAGGTGGCGGTGTTCGTCGGCGTGCCGATCGCGCTGCTGGTCCTGCTCGCCCTGTCGGTGGCCAGCCGGGCCGCCAACCGGGACACCCGGCTCATGGCCGAGGACGCCGCGGCCGGCGGCATCCACGCCACCGACCCCGAGCCCGACCCCGAGGTGCTGCCCCCGGCCGGGCCGCGGCACCGGCCGGCGCAGCGCACCGGCCCGGCCCGCGCCGAGGGCGGCTTCCCGGTGCCGCCCATGGACCTCGTCGTGCCGCCGTCGCCGCGGCTGCGCCGTGCCGAGCCGGTGGGCGCGCGCCCCGAGGGCGGCGTGGTCAGCAGCGGCCGCCGAGCCGCCGGCAGCACCACGGGCAGCACCGCCACCAGCGCACAGGAGGACCCCGATGACTGAGCGGACCCCCGCGGGGGCCACCCCCGCCCGGCGCGGCGGCGGTGAGGTCGAGCGGGCCGGCGGCGGGGGCGGCGGCACGCCCGCGCCCCGCCGCAGCCTGCTGCCGGCACCCGGCCAGGGCTTCGGCGTCACCTTCGCCCAGATCTTCAAGAAGGTGACCACCGAGGAGTACCCCGACGTCCCCAAGGTGACCAAGCCGCGCTACCACGGGCGGCACGTGCTCAACCGGCACCCCGACGGGCTGGAGAAGTGCATCGGCTGCGAGCTGTGCGCCTGGGCCTGCCCGGCCGACGCGATCTACGTCGAGGGCGGGGACAACACCGAGGACGCGCGCTACAGCCCCGGTGAGCGGTACGGCCGCGTCTACCAGATCAACTACCTGCGCTGCATCTTCTGCGGGCTGTGCATCGAGGCCTGCCCCACCCGCTCGCTGACGATGAGCAACGACTTCGAGCTGGCCGACGACAACCGGCGGGACCTCATCTACACCAAGGAACAGCTCATGGCCCCGCTGCTGCCGGGGATGGAGGCCCCGCCGCACGCGATGCGCCTCGGTGACGACGAGAAGGCCTACTACGTGCGCGAGCCGCAGCAGGGGTCCGCCGCCGAGCCGGTCACGGTGGAGCGGGCATGACCGACGTCGTCATCGGCACCGGCGAGGCCGTCGTCTTCTGGATCCTCGGCCCGGTCGCGCTGGCCGGGGCGCTGGGGATGGTGTTCAGCCGCAACGCCGTCCACTCGGCGCTGTGGCTGGTCAACACGATGCTCGCCCTGGGCGTCTTCTACGTCGTCCAGTCCGCGCCGTTCCTCGGCGCCGTGCAGATCATCGTCTACACCGGCGCGATCATGATCCTGTTCCTGTTCGTCCTCATGATGGTCGGCCGCGACTCCTCGGACTCCGTCGTCGAGACGCTGCGCGGGCAGCGGGTGGCGGCCACGGTGCTCGGCGTCGGGTTCGCCGGGCTGGTCGGCGCCGGCATCGCGCGCGCCACGCAGGACACCCCGGTCGAGGGCCTGTCCGACGCGCAGGGCGGCACCGGCAACATCGACTCGATCGCCGAGCTGCTGTTCACCCGCTACCTGCTGGCCTTCGAGGTCACCAGCGCGCTGCTGATCACCGCCGCGGTCGGCGCGATGGTGCTCGCGCACATCGAGCGCGAGCCCGGCACCCGGCGGACGCAGAAGGAGCTCTCCCGCGCCCGGTTCCTCACCGACCGGCCGCAGACGCTGCCCGGCCCCGGCGTGTTCGCCCGCGCCAACTCCGTCGCCGCCGGCGCGCTGCTGCCCGACGGGCGCACCGCCGAGGACAGCCTGGCCACCGGCATCGAGCCCCAGGAGGTCGAGCAGATGCCCCGCCCCACCGGCCGGGCGCAGCTCGGCAGCCCGGACGCCGCCCTCGGCACGGCCACCCCGGAGGACCGGGCATGACGCTCACGCACTACCTGGTGCTCGCGGCGATCCTGTTCACCATCGGCGCCGTCGGCGTGCTGGTGCGGCGCAACGCGATCGTCGTCTTCATGTGCGTCGAGCTGATGCTCAACTCGGTCAACCTGACGCTGGTCACGTTCGCCCGGGCCACCGGCACCGTCGACGGCCAGATCATGGCGTTCTTCGTCATGGTCGTCGCCGCCGCCGAGGTCGTCGTCGGCCTCGCGATCATCATGTCGATCTACCGGACCCGCCGGTCGGCGTCGGTCGACGACGCCAACCTGCTCAAGTACTGACGGGAGCCGGCACCCCCATGGAATCCGCCGTCGCCGCCGAGGGCCTGCTGTCGGCCTCGTGGCTGGTCATCGCACTGCCGCTGCTCGGGGCCGCGGTCCTCCTGCTGGGCGGGCGCCGCACCGACCGCTGGGGCCACCTGCTGGGGGCGGCGACCGTCCTGGCCGCCTTCGTGGTCGCGCTGCTGTGCACCGTGCAGCTGGCCGGCCTGGAGGACCGGGCGGTCGACGTCGACCTGTTCACCTTCCTGTCGGTGGGCTCGCTCGACGTGCAGGCCGGGCTGCTGGTCGACCCGCTGTCGGCCACCTTCATGCTGCTGATCACCGGCGTGGGCGGGCTGATCCACGTCTACTCGGTCGGCTACATGGCCCACGACCCGCGGCGCCGCCGGTTCTTCGCCTACCTCAACCTGTTCGTCGCGGCGATGCTGCTGCTGGTCCTCGGCGACAACTACGTGGCCCTCTACGTCGGGTGGGAGGGCGTGGGCCTGGCCTCCTACCTGCTCATCGCCTTCTGGCACGAGCGCCCGGCCGCGGCCACCGCCGCGAAGAAGGCCTTCGTCATGAACCGGGTCGGCGACGTCGGCCTGGCCCTGGCGATCTTCGTGATGTTCGCCCAGCTCGGGACGGTCTCCTACGAGGGCGTCTTCGGCGGGGTCGGCGCGCTGGCCGGCGGCACGGTGACGGCGCTCGGCCTGCTCCTGCTGCTCGGTGCGTGCGGCAAGTCCGGCCAGTTCCCGCTGCAGGCGTGGCTGCCCGACGCCATGGAGGGCCCGACGCCGGTCTCGGCGCTCATCCACGCCGCGACCATGGTCACCGCCGGCGTCTACCTCATCGCCCGCTCCGCGCCGATCTACGACCTGACGCCGACCGCCCGCGCCGTCGTCCTCGCCGTCGGCGCGATCACGCTGCTCTACGGCGCGATCGTCGGCTGCGCGTACGACGACATCAAGAAGGTGCTCGCCTACTCGACGGTCAGCCAGATCGGCTACATGTTCCTCGCCGTGGGCCTGGGCCCGGTCGGCTACGCCGCCGGCATCGCGCACCTGCTCACCCACGGCTTCTTCAAGGCCGGGTTGTTCCTCGGCGCCGGGTCGGTCATGCACGCCATGGGCGACCAGGTGGACATGCGCCGGTTCGGCGGGCTGGCGCGGAGGCTGCCGGTCACCTTCGCCACCTTCGGCCTGGGCTACCTCGCGCTGATCGGGTTCCCGTTCCTGTCCGGCTACTGGACCAAGGACGCGATCATCGAGGCCGCTCTGGACCGCGGCGACGGGTGGGGCTGGCTGCTCGGTGCGGTCGCCGTCGTCGGTGCCGGGCTGACCGCCTTCTACATGACCCGGCTGGTGCTCATGACGTTCCTCGGCCGGCCGCGGTGGACGGCGGGTCAGCACCCGCACGAGGCGCCGACGGTGATGACCGCCCCGATGGTGCTGCTCGCCGTCGGCTCGGTGGCTGCCGGGTTCCTGCTGGTGCAGGTCTTCCCGCTCGACGAGTGGCTCGCCCCGGTGTTCGGCGAGCCCGAGGAGGCCGCGCACGTGGTCGCCCCGGCCGTCGTCGGGGTGGTGGTGACCGCGGTGATGCTGGTCGGCGTCCTGGCGGCCTGGCTGTTCGTGGGCCGCCGCGAGGTCCCCGAGGTCGCCCCGGTCCGCGTCTCGCCGGTGGTGCGGGCGGCGCGCAGGAGCCTCTACGCCGACACGGTCAACGAGTCGCTGTTCATGCGGCCGGGCCAGTGGCTCACCCGGGCGCTGGTGTGGGTGGACAACCGCGGCGTCGACGGCGCGGTCAACGGCCTGGCCGCCACGCTCGGCGGCTCGTCGTCGCGGCTGGGCCGGGCGCAGACCGGGTTCGTCCGGTCCTACGCGCTCGGCATGCTCGGCGGCGCGGTCCTGGTGGCCGGGGCGCTGCTGGCGGTGACGGCCGGGTGAGCGGGCCGGGGTCTCAGGAGAGGACGACGACAGAGTGAGCGACTCCCTGCTCCTGGTCGCGATGCTGGTGGTGCCCGCGGTGGGCGGCGCCGTCGTCGCCGGCCTGCCGCGCGACAGCACCGCGCTGGCCCGGCAGCTCGCCCTCGGGGTGAGCCTGGTCGTGCTGGTGCTCGCGGTGCTGGCCACGGTCGCCTTCGACCCCGACGGCGACCGGTTCCAGCTGACCACGTCGGTGCCGTGGATCGAGGGCTTCGGCGTCGACTTCGCCCTCGGCGTCGACGGCATCGCGCTGGTCATGCTGCTGCTGGTCGGCGTGCTCGTGCCGGTGGTGGTGCTCGCCTCCTGGCGCGACGAGCCCACCACCCGGCGTTCCATGCGGACCTTCTTCGCCTGGCTGCTGCTGCTCGAGGCCTGCATGGTCGGCGTCTTCGCCGCCACCGACGTCTTCCTCTTCTACGTCTTCTTCGAGGCGATGCTCGTCCCGATGTACTTCCTCGTGGGCAGCTTCGGCGGCCCGCGCCGGCAGTACGCGGCGGTCAAGTTCTTCCTGTACAGCCTGGTCGGCGGGCTGGTCATGCTCGCCGCGGTGATCGGCCTCTACGTGGTCAGCGAGGCGGCGGGCGACGGCACGTTCGCCTTCGAGTCCCTGCGGCAGCTCGACATCGACCCGGCCGCCCAGCGGCTGCTGTTCCTCGGCTTCTTCGTCGCCTTCGCGATCAAGGCGCCGCTGGTGCCGCTGCACACCTGGCTCCCCGACGCCGGTGCCGAGGCCCCGATCGGCGGCGCGGTGCTGCTCGTCGGTGTCCTCGACAAGGTCGGCACGTTCGGGTTCCTGCGCTACTGCCTGCCGCTGTTCCCCGACGCCTCGCGGGAGTTCGCCCCGCTGGTGCTCGTCCTCGCCGTCGCCGGTGTCCTGTACGCCGCGCTGCTGGCGATGGGGCAGAGCGACATGAAGCGGCTGGTGTCCTACACCTCGATCGCGCACTTCGGCTTCATCGCCCTCGGCGTCTTCGCCTTCACCACCGAGGCCGGCACCGGCGCGGTGCTCTACATGGTCAACCACGGCATCGCGACCGGCCTGCTGTTCCTGGTCGTCGGGATGCTCATCGCCCGCGGCGGCTCCCGGCTGGTCGGCGACTACGGCGGCGTGGCCGCGCGGGCGCCGAAGCTGGCCGGGGTGTTCCTGATCGCGGGGCTCGCGTCGCTGGCGCTGCCGGGCACCAACAGCTTCGTCAGCGAGTTCCTCGTGCTGATCGGCTCGTTCCCGACCCGGCCGGTGTTCACGATCCTGGCCACCGTCGGGATCATCCTGGCCGCGCTGTACATCCTGCTGCTCTACCAACGGACCATGCACGGCCCGCCGCGCGGCGTGCTCTTCCCCGCCGACGACGGGCCGGCCGCGGCCCCGGCGGGCGACCCGCACGGGGCGCACGGCGCGACGGCGACCCTGACCGCCCCGGCCCCCGCGGCCCGGGCGACGGTGCGGCTGCCCGACCTGACCCGCCGCGAGACGGCCGTCGTCGCCCCGCTGGTGGCCCTGGTCGTCGTGCTCGGCGTCTACCCGCAGCCGCTGATCCGGCTGATCGAGCCGGCCGTCGCCGCCACCATGATCGACGTCGGCGCCGACCCGGCCGGCGTGGACGCTCCCAGCGAGGGGACCGACTGATGACCATCGAGGCCCCCGACCTCTCCTTCGCCGCCCTCGCGCCGCTGCTGTTCGTCTTCGGCGCCGCGTGCACCGGCGTGCTCGTCGAGGCGTTCGGCCCGCGGGACAGCCGCCACCCGGTGCAGGTCGCCGTCGCCCTCGTCGGCACCCTCGGCGGGCTGGCGAGCACCCTGCTGCTGGCCGGCACCCGCGAGGTCACCGCCGGGGGAGCGCTCGCCGTCGACGGCGCCGGCCTGTTCCTGCAGGCCACCATCGCCGGGCTCGGCGCCTTGGCGGTCCTGCTGTTCGCCGAGCGCAACCTCGACCCGGCCCGCTCGGCGTTCGTCGTCTCCGCCGCGGTGCCGGCGGGCAGCGTCCGCGACCGCGAGCTGCTCACCGTGCAGCGCGTGCAGACCGAGGTCTACCCGCTGGCCACCTTCGCCATCGGCGGCATGATGCTGTTCGTCACGGCGAACGACCTGCTGCTGATGTTCGTCGCGCTCGAGGTGCTCAGCCTGCCGCTGTACCTGATCAGCGGCCTCGCCCGCCGGCGCCGGCTGCTGTCGCAGGAGGCGGCGGTCAAGTACTTCCTGCTCGGCGCCTTCGCCTCGGCGTTCTTCCTCTACGGCCTGGCGCTGGTCTACGGCGCCACCGGCAGCGTCCGCCTCTCCACGGTCCGCGAGACGGTCACGGCCGGCGGGGGCGGCACGCTGGCCGTCCTCGGCCTCGCGCTGCTGGTCGTCGGGCTGCTGTTCAAGGCCAGCGTGGCGCCGTTCCACACCTGGACGCCGGACGTCTACCAGGGCGCGCCCACCCCGGTGACCGCCTTCATGGCCGCCTGCACCAAGGTCGCCGCCTTCGGCGCCATCCTGCGGCTGCTCTACGTCGCGTTCGGCACCGAGGAGTGGACCTGGCGGCCGTTGGTCTACGCCGTCGCGATCGTGTCGATGGTCGTCGGCGCGGTCCTCGGCCTCACCCAGACCGACCTCAAGCGGATGCTCGCCTACTCGTCGATCGCGCACGCCGGGTTCCTGCTCACCGGCGTCCTCGGCTACCCGGGGACGGGCCTGTCGGCCGTGATGTTCTACCTGCTGGTCTACGGCCTGACGACGCTCGGCGCGTTCGCGGTGCTCACCCTCGTGCGCAGCGGCGACGGCGAGGCCACGCACCTGTCGCAGTGGGCGGGCCTCGCGCAGCGCTCGCCGGTCACCGCCGCGGTCATGAGCCTGTTCCTGCTGGCGCTCGCCGGGATCCCGCTCACCAGCGGCTTCACCGGCAAGTTCGCCGTCTTCCGGGCGGCGATCGAGGACGGCGCCTGGCCGCTGGCACTGGTCGCCCTGCTGGCCAGCGCGGTGGCGGCGTTCTTCTACCTGCGGGTCATCGTGCTCATGTACTTCTCCGAGCCGGCCGCCGACGGTCCCACCGTCGGCGTGCCCGGGCTGCCCACCACCGTCGTGCTCGCGGTGACCGCCGCGGCCACCCTCGTCCTGGGCATCGTCCCCGGGGCGGTGCTCGGTCTGGCGGATCGGGCAGCTATCTTCGTCGGTTGATGACCGGACCCCGTGCCACCGTCGACGGGATCGCCCCGGCCGAGGTCTGGCACCGCATCTCGACCCCCGCCTCGACCATGGGCCCCTGGCTCCCGGGCGGGGCCCTCGGCGACTCGCTGGCCGAGGGGCTGGCGAACGTGGAGGCGGCGCTGGCCACCGCGGTGGCCAGCGAGCACTCGTTCGTCTCCGAGGCCGCGGGCCACCTCATGGCCGCGGGCGGCAAGCGCTTCCGCCCGATGCTCGCGCTGCTGGCCGCCCACCTGGGCGACGCGCACGCGCCGGACGTCGTGCGGGCCGCCGTCGTCTGCGAGCTCACCCACCTGGCCACGCTGTACCACGACGACGTCATGGACGAGGCCGCCGTCCGCCGCGGGGCGCCCAGCGCCAACAGCCGGTGGACCAACAGCGTCGCCATCCTCACCGGCGACTTCCTGTTCGCCCGCGCCTCGGACCTGCTCGCCGACCTCGGCCCCGAGGCGGTCCGCATCCAGGCGCGCACCTTCGAGCGGCTGGTCACCGGCCAGATCCGGGAGACCGTGGGCGCCCGCCAGGGCGAGGACCGCGTCCAGCACTACCTCGAGGTGCTGGCCGACAAGACCGGCTCCCTCGTGGCCACCTCGGCCCGCTTCGGCGCCCGCTTCGCCGGCGTCGACGCCGACCTGGTGGAAGCGCTGACCGGGTTCGGCGAGGAGGTCGGCGTCGCGTTCCAGATCTCCGACGACCTGCTCGACATCGTCAGCCAGGACGGCGCGTCGGGGAAGGCGCCCGGCACCGACCTGCGCGAGGGCATCGCCACGCTGCCCGCGCTGATCGCCCTGGCCGGGGACGACCCCGCCGACGCGCGGCTGCGCGAGCTGGTGTCCCGCCCGCTGTCCGACGACGCCGAGCACGCCGAGGCGCTGGCGCTGCTGCGCGGCTCCGCGGCGCTCGACCGTGCCGGCGCGGTGCTGCGGGACTACGCCGACCGCGCCCGGTCCTCGCTGTCCGCCGTCCCGGCAGGCGAGGTGCGGGACGCCCTGTCGGCGCTGTGCGACTACGTGGTCACCCGCACCAGCTGAGCGGGGCGGGGGGGGGCGGCGGCGCGGGGGGTGGGGGGGGGGGGGGGGGGGGGGGCGCGGCGGCCCCGCGGCCGCGGGCGCGCTGGGGTGCGGCTGGTCTCGCGACG
>NZ_JBJGZB010000038.1:0-30063 GCF_054050295.1 Geodermatophilus sp. SYSU D01045 | reverse complement strand
CTGACCGATCGCGACATCCATCAACCAAAGGAACCCACAACCCGACCGGACACACCGGCCAGGCCACGGGGGTTTGTTACTTGGCACTGACTTTCGGCACGCTGTTGAGTTCTCAAGGAGCGGACGCGCTCGTACTCGGACCCTTGCGGGCATTCGTTCGAGGCGGTGTCCCCACTCTACACCAGGCTCCGCAACAGCGCGCCCTCAGAGGCGCTTCCGGCGGTTGACCAGGCTGGCGGCCCGGTCCGTTCTCGCTTGGTGCAGGAAGAACCATACACGGCCCCGAAGGGGTCCTGCAGGGGGGTCCCGAGCGCGACCGGGACCGGCACGGTGCCGCCGGGTGAAGGGCCCGTCACGAGCCGCAGGCGCGCGCCCGGTAGGGCCGGGCGGTGTGATCACCGGGGACCAACGTCGGTGACGGGGCGCCGTGCCCGTCGTTAGCGTCCGGCCCGACAGTCCCCGTCCGGGTCCGCCGGCCCGGTGTTCCCGGAGGGCCCGGTCATGGGCAGGTCCTACGCGTCCCGTGTCAGTTCCCCACGCCTGAAGTGGGTCATCCTCGTCGTCTGGGTGGCGCTGGCCGCAGCGGCCGCTCCCCTGGCCGGCGGGCTCACCGGTGAGCAGGAGAACGACATCGCCGCCTGGCTGCCGCAGGACGCCGAGTCCACCCGCGTCCTCGAGCTCCAGCGCGAACTCGGCTCCAACCCGGACCTCATACCCGCGGTGGTCGTCTACGAGCGGACGACCGGGCTGACCGCGGAGGACCTCGCCGCCGTCCAGGAGGACGTCGGCGTGTTCGGGGAGCTCGACGAGATCTCCGGCAGCGTCGTGGGGCCGATCCCCGCCGAGGACGGGCAGGCCGTGCAGCTCGTCGTCCCCCTGGACGTCGGACCGGACGGGTGGGAGGCCATCGCCCCGATCGTCGACGACATCCGCGCCGAGGCCTCGCAGGCGCCCGACGGGCTCGAGGCCTGGGTGACCGGTCCGGCGGGCAACGCGGCTGACTCGTCCGAGGCCTTCGCGGGCATCGACGGCACGCTGCTGTTCGCCGCGCTCGGCGTCGTCATCGTCATCCTGCTGCTGACCTACCGCAGCCCCGTCCTGTGGATCCTGCCGATCTTCTCGGCGGTCATCGCGCTGGTCTGCGCCCAGGCCGTCGTCTACCTGCTCGCCCGGTACGCGGAACTCACGGTCAACGCCCAGAGCGCGAGCATCCTCACCGTCCTGGTCGTCGGCGCCGGGACCGACTACGCCCTCCTGCTCGTCGCCCGGTACCGGGAGGAGCTGCGGCTGCACACCGACCGGCACGAGGCCATGACCGAGGCCGTCCACCGCGCCGGCCCGGCGGTGGTGGCCAGTGCCGGCACCGTGGTCCTCGGCATGCTCTGCCTGGTCGCCGCGGAGATGAACTCGACCGCGGGCCTCGGCCCGGTCGCCGCGATCGGCGTCGCCGTCACCCTGGTCGTGCTGATGACGCTGCTGCCGGCGCTGCTGGTCATCTGCGGCCGGTGGGTCTTCTGGCCGGTGCGCCCCGCCTTCGGCAGCGCCGAGCCGAGCGCCACCGGTTGGTGGGCCCGCGTCGGGGCCTGGATCCGGCCGCGCCCCCGGGCCACCTGGATGGTCACCAGCGCGCTGCTGCTGCTCGCCTGCCTCGCCGTCTTCCGGCTCGACCCGAGCGGCCTGACCCAGGCCGAGGGCTTCCGCGGGACGCCGGAGTCGATCGCCGGCGAGGAGGTCGCCGCCGAGCACTTCCCCGCCGTCGCCGGCAACCCGGTGGTCGTGGTGACCACGGCGGACGACGCCGAGGCGGTCTCCGCCGCGGTGGCCGCGGACGACGGCATCGCCACGGTGGCTCCCCCGCAGGTCGTCGGGGACGGCGCGCTCGTCGAGGCCTCGCTGGCCGATCCCTTCGACAGCGCGGCGGCCGCCGCCACCGTCGAGCAGCTGCGCACCTCGCTCGACGACGTCGGCGACGGGCAGGCCCTGGTCGGCGGGACGACGGCGCTCAACCTCGACGTCCAGACCGCCTCGCAGCGGGACAACCGCGTCGTGATCCCGCTGATCATGCTGGTGGTGCTCGTCGTCCTGGGCGTGCTGCTGCGGGCGCTGGTCGCGCCGCTGCTCCTCATCGCCACGGTGGTGCTGTCCTTCGGCGCCGCGCTGGGGTTGAGCGCCCTGGTCTTCGACTGGGTGCTCGGCGTGACGGCCACCGACAGCTCGTTCCCGCTGTTCGTCTTCGTGTTCCTCGTGGCCCTCGGGATCGACTACAACATCTTCCTGATGACCCGGGTGCGGGAGGAGTCCGCCGACCACGGCACGCGGCGGGCCGCGCTGATCGGGCTGGCCGCCACCGGCGGCGTGATCACCTCGGCGGGCCTGGTGCTCGCGGCGACGTTCGCGGTGCTCGGCACCCTGCCGCTGACCTTCCTGACCCAGCTGGGCATCGCCGTGGCGCTCGGGGTGCTGCTCGACACGATCGTCGTGCGCTCGGTGCTGGTCACGGCACTGACCCTCGACGTCGGCCGGTGGATGTGGTGGCCCGGCCGGCTGGCGCGCCGTCTCGACGAGCCGGAGGTGCCGCCCGCGCCGGCGGCGTCGCCGTCGGAGGCGCCGGCCCGGACCTGACGCCGGCGGGCGTGCCGGCACGGCGGCGTTCCGCTCATCGGCACGGGCCTGGGACGCCGGCGGGGACCCGGGGCAGGGTGGACCGGCCCGCGCGACCCGCCGCGGCGGACCGGAGGAGAACCGGGTGGAGCACGGAGGACGGCTGCGCCTCGCCGATCAGTGCCGGGTGGTGGTCGACAACGACTGGGCCGGCGACCCCGACGGTCTCGTCGCGCCGGCCCACCACCTGCTGTCCCCGACCAACCGGGTGGTCGCCGTCACCAGCTCCTTCCTCGACCCGGTGTTCGGCCCGCTGGGGTCGGCGGCGCGCGGGCCGGCGGGGCCGCCGAGTACGACCGGGACACCGACCGGCGGCCGCGGAGCTGGTGCTCGCCCGCCCGGAGCCGGCGATCCGGCAGTTCCCGCCGGAGACCCACCGGCGCTGCGCCTGCACGGTCGCCGCACTCGGGCACGACCTCGCCGGCAGCGGCCGGGTCGGCCGGGTCGGCCGGTGGCTGTGGACCGGCTTCCTCGAGCTCCCGCTGCCCGACTGGATCCGGCTCGGCGGCGTCTGGCCGCTCGGCGACAGCCCGGCTGTGCTGGTCACCGCCCTGGACGACGAGTCGAGCACGTACACCGAGACGGCGGGTGGGACGCGGCGGGTCCACACCGACGTCGACACCCGGCTCCTGTTCGGCGACCTGCCGGCGCGGCTGCGCCTGCACGAGGCGCGGCAGGCCGGCGTCGAGGGAGCGCCGCCGCACAGGTGACCGGCGGGGGTCTCAGCCGGCCAGGACGGTCAGGACGGCGCCGCCCACGAGCCCGCCCCCGGCGACGACGGCGGCGGTGACGGCCGTGGTCCGCCAGCCGAAGGCCCGGCCGACCATCGCGATCCCGGGCACGCTGACCGCGGGCAGGGTGAGCAGCAGCGCGCCGACGCCGCCGAGCGACAGCCCGGCCAGCGCCAGGCCCTGCAGCACGGGGATCTCTCCCCCGGTCGGCAGGACGAGCAGGGTGCCGACGACAGCGGCGAGGACCACCACGAGGGGGCCGGCGCCGAGCCAGCCGTCGACGAGCGGCACCAGCCAGCCGCGGAAGGCGCCGACCGCGAGGACCACGAGCAGGTACTCGGGGACGAGGGTGACGAGCAGCCGCAGCAGGGTCCGCCCGAACCGCTCCGGCGCCGTCGCCGCCCAGCTGCGGGCCGGCCCCGGGTCCGCGGGCAGCACCCCGGCGGGGACCTCGCGGCGGTCGGTGAGCCGGGCCACCAGCGCCGCGCCGCCGACGACGACCAGCGCCCCGACGAGCAGCCGGGTGACCGTCCACTGCCAGGGCGCGACCAGCGCGAGGAACACCAGCACCGCCGGGTTGAGCAGCGGGTTGCCCAGCCAGTACGCGACGGCCGCGGCGGTGCCCACGCCGTCGCGGCGCAGCGTCGCCGCCACCGGGGCGGTGCAGCAGGTGCACATCATCGACGGCGTGCTGACCAGCCCGCCGACGGCGGCGGAGCCGAGCGTGCTGCGGCGGTCGAGCACCCGCAGCAGCCAGGCGCGCGGGACCAGGACCTGCACCGCCGCGCTGATCAGCAGCGCCGCGACCAGCGCCTTCCAGACCGCCGCCAGGTAGGTGCCGGTGAACGTCGTCGCGGCGTGCCAGCTGGGCGCGTCGCCCGGCTCGACGCCGCCCACGGCCAGGATGCTGTCGCCGTCCCAGGCGTGGGTGGCGTGCAGCGACGCCACCTTCGCCCCGTACGGCAGCCACTTGGCCCACAGCAGCACGGCCACCGCGACCCCGAGCGCCAGCAGGGTGCCCACGACGGCGGCCGTGCGGGCCGGCGGCCGGGTGGGGCGCTCGGCGGACAGCCGGCTCGTCGTCGCCACGTCCGGGATCCAACCGGCGCGGGCGGGCGGCCGCAGCGCGGCGGCCTCAGGCCGGGGGCCGGCGCGCCCCGTCCGCCGGGCGCGCCGCCTCCACGGCCGCGACCTCCTCGTCCCGGCTGGTCACCGCGCGGCCCAGCGCGACCACCAGCGCCAGCTCCAGCACCAGGCCCACCACGGTGAGCACCACCCAGCCCACGGCGCCCTCCCCGGGTCCCGTTCCGTGGCCCGCTCAGGACGGGACCCGCTCGGTGTCCGGGCCGTGCACGAGCGGGCCGGGGTGTCGACCGGTGGTCATGCGCCCATGGTCGGGAGCCGGCGGCGACCCGCCTCACCCCTGCCGGGGGATGCCGGGCCGCCCGGAGCGCCCACCGCCGCTGTGCGCTCGGCCACATCCCCCGGGGGACGGACGCGGCCGATGCGTGAACGGGCCCGCCGCCCGGGTAAGCGCGGGGCCCGTGGTGCAGCCGCCCCCGGGTCGGGACTCCGATGGGTGTGCGCGTGACCGACCACGGCGGAGCAGACGCCGACACGACCAGCAGTGCCACCGACGGCGACGGCGCGGCCGGACCGGACGCCGCGGAGCAGCTGGCGCGGCTGGTCGGGGACGCCGACGTCGTCCGCACCGCCTTCGACCAGGTGCCGCTGATCCTCGCCGTCTACGCCGGACCCGAGCACACCGTGGTGGCGGCCAACGCGGCGATGCGGTCGTTCTTCGGCCGGGACGAGCTGGTCGGGGCGCCGATCCGGTCGGCGCTGCCGGAGCTGGCAGGGCAGCACGTCTTCGAGCTGCTCGACGAGGTGCTGGCCACCGGCCGCAGCCGGGTGGCGCGGGAGTGGCGGCTGCAGGTCGACCTCGGTGGCACCGGCGCGCTGCAGGAGGTCTACCTCGACTTCCACATGGCGCCGACGCACGCCGTCGACGGGCGGGTGAGCGGCGTGGCCACCTACGCCTACGACGTCACCGAGTCCGTGCGGGTCCGTCAGGCCGCCCAGGAGCAGGCCGCCGACGCCGAGCGGCGGCTCCGCGACGCCCGCGACGTCGTCACCGCGCTGCAGGAGGCGCTGCTGCCCACCGACCTGCCGGTGCTGCCCGGCGCCCGGATCGCCGCCCGGTACCTGGTCGCCGACCGCGACCAGGTGGCCGGCGGGGACTGGTTCGACGCGATCCCGCTGCCCGGCGGCAGCGTCGCGCTCGTCGTCGGCGACGTCGTCGGGCACGGGGTCGCGGCGTCGGCGGCGATGGGCCAGCTGCGGGCGGTGCTCGCCGACGCGCTGGTCACCGGCGCCGGGCCGGCCCAGGCGCTGGCCCGCGCGGACGCGTTCGCCGCGCGCAGCCCGCGGCTGCGCGCCACCACCGTGGCGCTGGTCGTGCTCGACCCGGCCACCGGCGACCTCACCTACGCCTGCTGCGGGCAGCCCCCGCCGGTGGTCGTCGCCCCCGACGGGTCCACCCGCTGGCTCACCGACCTCGGCGGCGAGCCGCTGGGCACCGGCGTCCCCGGCACCGCCCCGGCGCTGTCGGCGGGGACGCTGGCGCCCGGGGAGCTGGTGCTCCTCTACAGCGACGGGCTGGTCGAGCGGCCGCACCGCAGCATCGCCGACGGCATGGCGGAGCTGGCGAAGGTCGCCGCCGACACCGCGACCGGGCACGCGCCGCTCGGCGCCGGCGCCGGCCCGGCCGAGCGGGTCTGCCAGCTGACCGTCGAGCTGCTCACCCGCACCGGCTACGACGACGACGTCACCACCCTCGCCGCGCACCGCCTGCCGGAGCCGGTCCCCGCGCTGCACGTGGAGACGACCACCGACCACGGCAGCATCCGCGGGCTGCGGCGCACCGTCGACGCGTGGATGGACACGCTCGACCCGGCCGACGACGACCGCGACGCCGTGGAGCTGGCGATGTGGGAGGCGATCGCCAACGCCGTCGACCACGCCTACCCGCCGGGGCTGCCCGGGCCGGTGCGGGTGGACGCCGCCCTGCTGCCCGACGGCGTGCTCGAGTGCCGCGTCACCGACGAGGGCAGCTGGCGCGACCCGGACCCCGGGGCCACCCACCGCGGCCGGGGACTGCTCATGGCGCAGCAGCTCACCGACTCCCTGCACGTGTCGCGCGGCGCCGGCCCGACCGACGCCGGCACGGTGGTCACGCTGCGGCACCGGCTGCACCGGCCGGCGATGCTCGGCTCCGACATCGGCCGCGACACCGCGCCCGCCGCCCGCCCGCCGTTCGCCGTCGACGTCGCGCCGGGTGGTGGGGACGGCAGGCCGGCCGGCCGCGACGTGCGGCTGCGGGTGTCCGGGCCGGTGGACGTCACCTCGGTCGAGGCGCTGGCCCGGCAGTTGGCCGCGGCCTCCCGCGGCGGTGTGCTGCCGCTCACCGTCGACCTCAGCGAGGTGACGCTGCTGGCCAGCGCCGGCGTGCAGGTGCTGCACCGGATGCGCGACCAGCTCGCCGGGCACGGCCACGCGCTGACCCTCCTCGCGCCGCCCGGCAGCACCGCCCGCACCGTCCTCGACCTCGTGCGCCTGCCCGCCACCGGCTGACCCGCGGCTCCTCCCGGCGGAGGCCCGGGACGGGGCGCCGGCGGCCTCACCGACCTCACCGTGCGGTGCCCGACCGCGCGCTGCGGGCTGAGGCCGGGCACCACACGGTGGGGTCGGCGCCGTGCCGCGGACCGGACCCGGGGAGCCCCCACCGCCGCCCCGGGCACGGCAGGATCGCGGGCGGTCGCAGCCACGCACGGCGGGAGGTGCCGTGGAGCTGGAACTGGAGTTCCTGCCGGTGGTCAGCGGGCGGCGGGAGCTCGTCGCCTGGCTGGTGCTCGGCTTCCTGGTGACCTTCCTCGTCACCCGCTTCGTCACGCACGCCATCCGGCTCGGCCGCGGGCCGTTCCGGGACGCCAGCGTCGGCGGGGTGCACCTGCACCACGAGGTCTACGGGATCTTCCTGCTGCTGGGCACCGGGACCGTCGAGTTCACCTACCGCCCCGCGGGAGCGGGCGCCGTCCTGGTCGCGGTGCTCTTCGGCGCCGGCGCGGCCCTCACCCTCGACGAGTTCGCCCTGTGGCTGCACCTGGAGGACGTGTACTGGTCCCGGGAGGGCCGCAGCTCGGTGGACGCGGTGCTCATCGCGCTGGTCGTCGGCGTCCTGCTGCTGGCCGGCGCCAACCCGTTCGACGCCGACGACGCCGACAGCGAGGTGGCCCTCGCCCTGACCGTGGTGGTCAACCTGCTGTTCGCGCTGGTCGCCGTGCTCAAGGGCCGCGTCGTGCTCGGCGTGGTGGGGGTCTTCGTGCCGCTGGTCGCGCTCGTGGGCGCGGTGCGGCTGGCCCGGCCCACCTCCCCGTGGGCCCGGCGCCGGTACCCGCCGGACGGCTCCCGCGCGCGGCGCGCGCTGCGCCGGTTCCCGCCGGGCCGGCGCAACCGCTGGGACGGCCTGGTCGACCTGTTCACCGCCGTGCCGCGCACCGCGCCGGCGGCCCCGGGCACCTCCGCCGCCGGCTGACCGCCGGCGGGCCGTCCCGCGTCAGTGCGGCGGCCTCCGCAGCCGCCACCGGCGCGGCCGGGGGCGGGGCGCGGCCGGGGCGTCCACCAGCTCGTAGCGCCGCCCGTAGGTCTCCACCACCGACTCGACGGCGGCGACGACCGGGATGGCCACCAGCGCGCCCATCGGCCCGAGCAGGCTCACCCCGACGATCACCGAGCCGAGGGCGACCGCCGGGTGCACGTGCACCGTGCGCGCGGTGATCCGCGGCCCGACGAGGTAGTTCTCCACCTGCTGGTAGACGGTGCCGAAGACCACGACCCACAGCGCGTCCGACGGCTGGCCGGCCAGCGCCACGATCGCCGGCAGGCCGATCGCGAGGTAGGTCCCCACGGTGGGGATGAACTGCGACACCAGGCCGGTCCACAGCGCGAGCGGCAGCCAGAACGGCACGCCGAGCGCCGCCAGGAACACCGCGGTGACGAACGCGCTGAGCAGGGCCAGCAGGAACCGGGAGAACACGAAGCCGCCGGTCTTCTCCACCGCGATCTCCCAGACGGTGGCGATCACCCGCTGCTGGCGGGGCGGGAAGCGGCGGGAGACGGAGTCCCGCAGCGCGGGGGCCTGCGCTGACATGTAGAAGGCGAACAGCAGGAACGTCAGCGTCTGGAAGATCGCGCCGATCACCGTCGTCACGAACCCGAGGACGCCCGGGGTGAGGTCCTCGACGACCTGCTGGACCCGCTCGGGGGTGAGCTGCAGGGAGTCGACGACGTCGCCGGCCTGCAGCTGCGTGCCGAAGGTCCGGTTGACGGCGTCCACGAGGCTGCGGACGACGTCGGGCAGCGAGGTGACCAGCCCGGCGAGCTGGTCGACCAGCAGGGTGCCGAACGCGGCGATCAGGCCGATCGCGAGGAGCACCACGGCGAGCATCACCAGGCCGGTGGCGGCCCCGCGGCGCAGTCCCCGGCGGGTGAGGGCGTGCACGGCCGGCTCGATGCTGATCGAGAACATCCAGGCGAGGAACACCAGGCCGAGGAAGCTCCGCAGGTGGGTGAACGACCAGGCCGCCACCTGGTAGGCGGCGACGGCGAGCAGCACCAGGAGCAGGACCCGGCGCAACCAGGGCGGCTCGGCACCCCAGCGGCCGGGCGCCGCGCCGTCGGCCGGGCCGGGGGGCGTGACGGGCGGCGTGACGGGCGGCGGGACGGGCGGCGTCAGCGGGGGCGTCACCGGGGGCGCGGCAGCGGGCGGCGGGGCGGCCGGCACCTCGCGCCCGGCGGTCCCGTCGGGCTCCCCACTCCCCGGCACGCTGGCACGGTAGAGGGGACCGGGACCTCCGTCGCGGGCCAGAGGTCTCCGGTCGGCAGGACCTCCGTCGGGGCGCGCCGGGGCATCTGGACCGGACCCGGGACCCGCCGCCAGACTGGCCGGGCACCCGTCGGTCAGGAGGCACCGCGTGGAGCTCGGGATCGATCTCGGCACCGCCACCACCGTCGTGAGCGACGTGCGCCGCGGGATCCTCTACGACGAACCGACCGTCATGCTCGTGCGCCGCGGCAGCGGCCGCCGGGACCGGGTGCTGGCCGTCGGCCGGGAGGCCGCCGACCTGCTCGGCCGCGCGCCGTCCCGGTACGCCGCGGTGCGCCCCCTCGACGACGGGGTGGTCACCGACCTGGAGACCACCCGGACCTACCTGCGCGCGGTGCTGCGGGCGGCGGGCCAGCGGCTGTGGCGGATGCCGGTCCGCGCGGTGGTCACGGTGCCGGTCGGGTCCAGCGCGCTGGAGCACCGGGCGCTGCTGGAGGCCGCCGAGGAGGCGGGCATCCGGCCGGTGACCGCGCTGGACGAGGCGGTCGCCGGCGCCGTCGGCTGCGGCCTGGACCCGCTGGAGCGGCGGGTGCACATGGTCGTCGACGTCGGCGGCGGGCGGGCCGAGGCGGTCGCCTTCTGCTACGGCGGCGTGCTCGCCTCCCGGACCAGCAAGACCGGCGGCGAGGAGATGACGCTGGCCGTCGCCCGGTTCCTGCGCGAGCAGCACCAGCTGCTGGTCGGCGACCTCGAGGCGGAGGCGCTCAAGGTCCGGCTCTCCTCGGCCGGGGACGAGCCGCTCGTCGTCCAGGGCCGGGACGGCGTCACCGGCCGGCCGCGGCTGGCCACCGTCCCGGCGGCGGAGGTGGCCGAGGCGCTGCGCCCGGTCGTCGACGACATCGTGCGGACCCTGGCGCCCTGCCTGGACGACCTCCCGCCGCAGGCGATCGCCGACGTGATGGGCGAAGGCGTGCTCGTCTTCGGCGGGTCCTCCCTGATCCCCGGCCTGCCGCAGGAGCTGGAGCGGGTCCTCGGCCTGCCGGTCAAGCCGGCCGAGGAGCCGCTGACCTGCGTCGCCGACGGCGCCGCGCGGGCGCTGCGGAACCGGGCGCTGCTGTCGGCCTACGGCCGCCGCTGACGCCCGGCGCCGCCGGTCAGGGGGCCTGCACCGGCTCGGTCGCGAGGACGTCGGCCCGGTGGTCCAGGTAGTGGCGCAGGCCCGCGGACACGACGTCCTTGGCGTTGTTGGCCCCCGTCCCCGGCCCCTGCACCATCGCGGTCACGACGATCTCCGGGGCGTCCATCGGGGCGGCGACGGTCAGCCAGTTGTCGTACTCGTCGTCGCGCAGCCCGCCGTCCTGGGCCGTGCCGGTCTTGCCGCCGACCGGAGCCGGCAGGTCCGCGAGCCGGACGGCGGTCCCGCTGGTGACGGCGTCGCGCATCCCCTCGCGGACCGGGCCCAGCTCGGCGGCGTACGGCAGCGGCGCCGGGGCCGGGGTGGGGACGGCGGTGTGCGCCCCCTGGGTCCCGATCGACATGCCCAGCCGCGGGGTGACCAGGGCCCCGGTGCTGAGCGCGGCGGTCCACCGGGCGTTCTGCAGCGGCGTCACCGTGATCTCGCCCTGGCCGATGCCGAGGATGACGGTGGACCCGCCGTACCAGGTGCCGCCGTCGGCCTCCACGGACTCCGGCGTGCCGAGGTACCCGGCCGACTCGCCGGGCAGGTCGATGCCGGTGCGCTGGCCGACGCCGAGTGACTGCGCGGTGTCGATCATCGCCTCGGGGCCGAGGGCGACGGCGAGCTTGTAGAAGTAGACGTCGTTGGAGATGGCGATCGACTCGCGCAGGTCCATCGGCCCCATCGGCCGCCAGTTGCCGAAGGTGTGCCCGCCGTAGGTGAAGCTCCCCCCGGTCGGGATCACCTGGCCGGGGTCCCACACCCGGTGGGCCTGGTTGGCCGCGGCGACGACGAGCTTGAACGTCGACCCGGGCGGCGCGACCGCCTGCGTGACGTGCTCGAGCGTCGGTGCCCCGGGCGCCGAGGCGAGCGCGTCCAGCGCGCCGCGGTCGGCCGGCGGGCCGTAGACGTTGTTGTCGAACGACGGGGCGCTGGCGATGGCGAGCACGTGCCCGGTGCGGGGGTCCATGGCGACGGCGGCGCCGATCTTGCCCTGCGGCCGCGGCTGGGCGCGCAGCGCGGCGGCGAGGCCGGCGTCCAGCTGCCGCTGCAGCCCGAGGTCGATCGCCAGCCGCAGGTCCGCGCCGGGCACGGGCTCCACGCGGCCGGCCAGCGCGACGGGCACGCCCGCCGGGTCGACGTACACGCACTGGCGCCCGTTGGTGCCGCGCAGCACCGCGTCGTACTCCAGCTCCAGGCCGGCCCGGCCGACGATCTCGCCGTTGGGCAGGCCGGACCAGCGCTCCTCCGACTCGGCGGTGGCCACGCCGACGAAGCCGAGGACCGGGCCGAGCAGCGCACCCTCCGGGTACCAGCGGCGGGGCTCCGGGACGACGAGCACGCCGGTGATCCCGGCGGCGGCGACCGTGTCGCCGACGGCCCGGGGCACCTCGGCCACCGGCAGCGACAGCGTGGTGGCCTCCGCCGCGTCGAGCTGGGCCTGCAGCTCGGCGGGCGGGCGGGCGGTCAGGCCGGCGAGCCGCTCGACGGCCGCGGCGTCGTCGCGCACGAGGGCGGGCACCGCGAGCACCCGGTCGACGCCGGTGCCGGCGGCCGCGGCGTCGACGGCCAGCGGGGCGTCGTGCCGGTCGGTGATGGCGCCGCGGGGCGCGGGCAGCCGGATGCAGCGGGTCATCTGCTCCTCGCCGGCGAGGGTGAGCTCCTCGCCGCGGGTGACCTGCATCCGCCAGCCGTAGAGCCCGAAGGCGACGAGCAGCACGGAGAGGGCGGCCGCGGCCAGCCGGAGCAGCCGCGGGCGCGGGTTGCGCCGGCCCGGCGCCGCCCACAGCCGCCGGCGGACGCTGTCCCGGCGGACGCCCAGCACGACACCGATCGCGGCCAGGTGCACGACCAGCGCCGTCCCGCCGTAGCTGAGCAGCGGGAACGGCACGCCGGCCAGGGGCAGCAGACCGAGGTTGGCCCCGATCGAGACGACGGTCTCGACGCCCATGAGGATCGCCAGCCCACCGCCGACCAGCGCGGCCTGCGGCGTGCGCGCCCGGCGACTGGCCAGCGCGAGCCGCCACACGAGGACGACGACGGCGAGCACCACGGCGGCGCCCGCCAGCAGACCCCACTGCCCGACCAGGCTGGCCGGCGCGAGGTCGGTCTGCCCCTCGGGCAGGTACTCGGCGCGCAGCTCGCGCAGCGGGTCGCCGGCCCGCCCGGTCAGCCCGCCGGAGGCGACGGCGATGTGCGCCTGCCGCAGCGCCCAGCCCGAGCCGGTCGGCGACTCGTGGGCGCCGACCAGGAAGGTGCCCAGCCGCTGCAGCTGGTAGGGCTGCAGCAGGCTGATCATCAGCGGCGCGGAGACCACGGCCGCGGCGCCCAGCGGCAGCAGGAAGCGCGCGGGCACCCGGCCGAGGACGAGCATCGACGCGGTGAGGACGACCAGCAGCATGGTGGTGCTCAGGTCCGGCTGGAGCAGGGTGAGCGCGATGGGCACGACCGCCAGCAGCACGGCGAGGCCGAAGCGCCGCCACGCCGGCCGGGCGGAGCCGAGGACGGCGGCGAGGACCAGCAGCAGCCCGAGCTTGGCCAGCTCGGAGGGCTGGAAGGTGACCGCGCCCAGGACGAACCAGCGGGTGGCGCCCTTGACCGTCACCCCGACCGTGAGGACGCCGACGAGGAAGACGACGGCCGCCACGTAGGACACCCAGCCCAGCACACCGAGGTACCGGACGCGGACCCGCCAGAGGGCCGCGAGGGCGAGGATGCCCCCGGCGGCGATCAGGCCCTGGCGCAGCGCGAGGTCGTGCGCGCCGATCAGGTACAGGTTGGCCAGCCCCAGCCCGACCAGGGCGAGGGCGGCGACCACGGCGAGCAGGTCGAACAGCGCGCTGCGGCGCTCCCGGCGCTCCTCCCGGGTCCGGCCCCGCCCGCCCTCGGCGGCCGGCAGCCCGCCCGGCTCCAGCGGGGAGTCCTCCGGGACGGCCCACAGCACGCGGCGCTGGCGGCGGCTCCACCGCCGGCCCGCCCGGCGGTCCCCCGCGTCGTCGTCCGGCCGGCCGGCGGGCACCGAGTACGGCATGCGGCTCTCCCGTCGGGTCAGCGGGTGCGGAGCTCGGGCGGGCAGGAGCCCACGGACAGCGGCGCGGAGGCCGCGGTCGCGGGTGAGTCGGTGACGGCCAGGACCGCGACGGCCGGCAGGGGCGGCAGCGCGACGACGCCGACGGCCTCGGCCCGCTCCCGTCCCGGCGGGACGGCGACCGTGCCGCCCGGCGCGGTGGACGTGTCGCCGGTGCAGCGGTCGACGAGCAGGTAGGACCAGGTCACCCGCTGCTCCGCGGCGCCGGGGACGAGCCGCACCTGCACCCGCACGGTGCACGGCTGCCCCGGCTCGCACGCGTCGAGGCCGCGCAGGTCGACCGCGGCCACGCTGCCGGCCGACGCCGGGGCCGGCCGGGTGATCGGCACGCCGTCGGGTTCGGGCTCCGCGGTCGGCTGGACGCCGCTGCGCCCGGCGTCCAGGAGCACGTCGACGTCGGCGGCGATCTCGTCCCGCAGCAGGACCACCTCCGTCGTGACCGCCGCGGCGAGCACCACGACCGAGAGCAGCCACGCCCCGACCCGCCGCGCGGTGCGGGAGGTCTCGCGCCGGACCGGGCGCGAGACGGTGCCGCGGACGGCGGCCGCCGCGGCGGCGCCCACCGGCCCGCCTGTCGCGATGGACCGCACCAGCGCGCCGAGCTCGGCGCGGACGGCGCCGCGGTCGATCCCCGCGGCGGTCTCGCCGACCCGGCGCGCGACGGGAGGGACGCCGGCGTCCGGCAGGGCCGCCACCGCCGCGTCGAGCGCGTCCAGCAGCGGGTCCTCCGCGTCCGCCGCACCGGGGCGGGACCGGGCGGTGGCGACGACGTCGGCGAGCACCGCGGCGACGGCGGGACCCGACGGCGTCGCGGAGGGGTGGAGGCCCACCTGCCCGTCGGTCCCCACCGCGACCCGGTCGAGGAGCGCGCGGCCGCCGGCGGCGTCCGGCACCGGCAGCTGCGCCGCCTGCTCCAGCACGCCGGCGGCCAGCTCCAGGGCCTGCGGCGAGGTGAGCCGGGCCAGGGCGAGCAGGCGGGCGAGCGCGACGCCGTCGGAGGGTGCCGGGGACGGACCGGCCGGCCGCTGCTGGGCCGGATGGGCGGGCGCGGAACCGTCGTCGAGGCCTCCGGACGCCCGTTCGATCGTCAGGTCTGCCACTGACTGTCACCCGCCCATCCGTGCGCTCAGGATGTTCCCCGGGTCCGGCGCCGCCCAGGCTGGTGCACGAGGCCCCGCCTGTCACCGGGTCGGCGCACGCCGTCGCACCGGAACCGGCGAGTCGCGCTGTGGACCGGCGCGTCGCGCCCGCGGTCCCGCCTCCGGAGGGGTGTCCCGGTCTCAGCCGGGCGCCCGCGGGGAGGACCCCACGCCGCGCAGCGCCGCCAGCCGGCTGCGGTACTCGTCCTCGCCGATCTCCCCGCGCGCGAGACGCTCGGCCAGCAGCTCCTCGGCCGTCGGCCGCGGCGGGACGGGCGGCGGCTGCCCGCCCGTCCGCACCAGCGCCCGGAACAGGCCCACCACCACGGCGAGGAGCAGCACGGCGCCGGCGGTCAGGGTGAACCAGCCCCAGCCGCTCATGTGGTCCCAGCCGTACCAGCCCATGGGCGTCCGCCTCCTCGCCGGCGCGTCCTGCTCCCGCCCCGCGACGTCACCG
Organism: Geodermatophilus sp. SYSU D01045; assembly: GCF_054050295.1. NCBI lineage: Bacteria > Bacillati > Actinomycetota > Actinomycetes > Geodermatophilales > Geodermatophilaceae > Geodermatophilus > Geodermatophilus sp. SYSU D01045. The sequence continues at coordinate 14,926 of NZ_JBJGZB010000038.1, read as the reverse complement.
TGCCGAGCCGGGTGCGGTCCGCTCCAGGGGCGGTGGCCCCTCCCGACCGCGGGCGGAGTGCCCTGTCCCCCGAAGGCCGCACACGACGCAGGTCAGCCGCCTGCGGCGGCACGGGTCGGCGCCGCGGCCCGGAGCCCGCCGCCGGCGCGGCCGGGGACCGTCCGCGCGGCCGGAGGGCCTTCCGCCCCTGCCCCGCTGCTCCCGTCCGGGGCCACCGTGACCGTGCACGGCGAGGCCGTCGGAGCGGGAGGAGACCGCGATGCAGGACGGACGCACGTCGCGGCTGCAGGACCAACTGCGCCAGGTGGAGGCCGAGATCGACCGGACCCGGCGGGCGGCGGAGGAGAGCCGCGCCTGGGTCGGGCAGCGGGCCGAGGGGGCCACCGATCCCGAGGACCGGAGCGCCGCCATCGCCGAGGCCGAACTGCAGGAGGCGCTGCTCGGCGTCCTGACCCGCCGCCGGGACCGGCTCCTCGACCGCATGCGCGACCTCGACGGAGCGGCACGATGACCCGACCCGGCGCCGGCGGTCAGCGGCCCCCGGTGGAGATCCGCCGGCCGGAGGGCGTGTACCCGTAGCGGCGTCCACCTGGAGCCGCGCGGCTCGCCCCGTCCGCGGCCGCCGCCACGACGACCGGCCGACGGCCGGCGTCGCCCCGGCCACGGCGGCGCCCCCGAGCCACCGGCGCGGGTCCTGCCGTCCACGTCCGCCGGACGGTGACCGACGGTGGCAGCAGCAGGGACCGAGGTCCGTGCCGACGTGGGCCGCACGGCCGTGGCCGGGACCGTCCGTCGGATCGACGCTGGTGTCCCCGGGCGGCCCGCCGGACCCGAGCACCGGGCCGCCCGGCCGGACGGGAGGAGGCGGCCGCCGTGCGGGCGCAGGTGGGCGACTGGCTCGTCGTGCCCGGCCGGCGACCGGACGACGGCCACCGCGAGCCTCTGGTCCTCGAGGTCGCGCACGCCGACGGCAGCCCGCCCCGCTCGGTCCGCCGGCTCGACGACGAGCGCACCGGCCTGGTGTACCCCGGACCGGACGCGACGCTGCGTCCCGGGCGGCGGCACGTGGGCGGGTGCGCGGGGGTCTGATCGAGCCGGAGGGCCGCACGTCCGTCGCGTCCCCCGACCTCCGGGTCCGTCGACGGTCCCGGGCCGGGAGTCCGGTGGGGTGACCGCCGGAGCCCGGACGCCGAGCCGCCACCCCGTCGCGCTCGGCTGACGTCGGGACAGGGACGCCGACCGGACCGAGGATGAGTCATGGGCACGCTCGACGGGAGGTCGGTGCTGGTCAGCGGTGGCGCGTGGGGCATCGGCGCGGCCGTCGCCCGGGCGGTGGTGGCCGAGGAGGTCGCCGCCCTCGTGGTCTTCCTCGCCCGTGACGACAGCAGCTCCTCCACCGGGTCGGGAGTCCGTCGTCGACGGGGGCACGGTGACCGGCCAGGTGCCGCCCGGCTGACCGGAGACCTCCGGCACCGCTGCACGCCGACGGAGGTCCCCGCCCCCGGTGACCTGGTCCTCTGGCGCCCCGCCGGGCGCGGCGGCTCACTGGGGCCCTCATCGCGGACGCCGTCGGAGGAGGTACCCATGTCCGCACGAGACCGCACCGTCAGCACTCCCGGGGCGTGGACGTGGCCGCAGGTCGCTGCCCTCGTCGTCGGTGCCGTCTACACGATCGCCGGCATCGCCGGGTTCTTCGTCACCGGGTTCGACGACTTCGCCGCCCACACCGGGGAGGAACTGCTCGGCTTCGAGATCAACCCGCTCCACAACGTGGTCCACCTGGCCGTCGGGGTCGCCGGCCTGGCCCTCGCCCGCTCCCTCGCCCTCGCGCGCACCTACGGCTGGCTGCTCGCCGTCGGCTACGGCGCCGCCCTCGTCTACGGGCTGATCGCCATCGGGGAGACGTGGGACTTCCTGGCGATCAACGCCGCGGACAACTGGCTGCACGCCGTCAGCGCCGCCATCGGGCTGGCCATCGCCCTCGGCCCGGTCCAGGCCGCCGTCGGCCGCCGGACGACGCGGGTCTGACCCGGACTCCGCCCGGGGCCGGCCACGGCCCCGGGCGCGAGCCGTGGCACCGCGCGATCACCGCAGCGGGACCGCCCAGGTCAGCCGGGTGCCACCGGCGGGTCCCGGCTCGACGACGCAGGACCCTCCTCGCGCGCTCGCCCGTCGGTGCAGTTCGGCCAGGCCGCCGTCGTCGGGGAGGTCCGCCGGTGCGCTGCCGTCGGCGACGACCTGCAGGGTGACGCCGCCGTCGGCGACGGTGAGCGCGACCTCGACGGGACGGGAGCCGGCGCGCCGGCCCGGGAGGGTCAGGGCTGCTCGCAGGACGTCGACCAGCTCGCCGACGACGGGCTCGGGCAGGTCACCGAGGGGTCCCGCGACGCTGGTGGTCGGGGCGGGGGTGACCGCGGTGACCGCGTCGAACAGCCGGGACGCGTACCTGCCGGAGTCCGTCACCGGGCGGTCGGCGAGCGCGAGGACCGCCAGCCTGATCCGCTTGATGGCGTCGTCGAGCTCGGCGGTGGCCGCCTGCAGACGCTGGGCGAACGGTCCGGGGCCCAGGCCGGCGGCGACGCCGTAGACGGTCAGCCCGGCCGAGTACAGGTCGCGGACGATCTCGTCGTAGAGGCCCGCCGCGACGTCGTCGTACTCGGACGGCCACATGCCCCTCGCCTCGGTCCGGCCCACCAGCGGGCGCCTGGGGCACCGGGGGTGCCCGGAACGCATCGGTCCGCAGGCGACGGTAACGCTCCGGGCCGTGCGTGCCGACGGTCGACGGCGCGGCCGGCCCGCCGCGGTCGGTCCGGGTCGCGGGCATCGGCACCCTCCACGCGGAGGGACGGGACACGCGGAGTCGGCGGTCGCGCCTCGTCCGAGGAGGGCCGCGTAACGAACGGGCGCCGGCGTGGGACGACGGGTGCATGACGCGCACCTCACCGCCGGCACTCGTCACGACCCGGCACAGCTGGCACCTGCTCGCCGAGCACGTCCTCGCCGCCGGGCAGTTCGCCGCCTCCGGGACCATCCGGCTGCGCCCGTTCCCCGGCGGCTACGCCACCACCCGCGGCGTCGGCGGCCGGCAGCTCGCCGTCGTCGCGGACCGGCTGGTGGTCGTCGACGGCGACGCCCGGCACCAGCACCCGCTCACCACGCTCGGGGCCGCGGCTGACGCCGCCGGCGTCGAACTCGGCCTGCGCGGCAGCTACTCCCCCGCCACGGTCCCCGACCCCGACGCGCCCCTGCCGGTCGACGCCGTCGCCGCGCACCGGCTGGCCGCCTGGTACGCACTCGGTGACGCCGCCCTGCGCCGCTTCGCCGCCGCGCTCGGCACCCCGGCCGACCCGGTGCTGTGGCCCGAGCACCTGGACCTGGCGATCACCCTCGACGCCGTCAACTACGGGGTCTCGCCCGGCGACGACGCGACACCGGAGCCCTACCTCTACGTCGGCCCGCACGAGGGGCCGCCGTCGGACGACCCGTTCTGGAACGCCCCCTTCGGCGCCCTGGTCGGCGCCGGCCGCATCCGCACGCCCGACGACGCCGTCGCCTCCTTTACCGAGGGACGGGCACGGGCACTCACCGACAGGAGCAGGACGTGAAGGGTCTGCAGGGCAAGAAGGCGCTGGTCACCGGCGGCAGCTCCGGCATCGGGCAGGCGATCGCCATCCGCCTCGGTCAGGAGGGCGTCGACGTCGCCATCAACTACGTCGGCGCTCCCGAGGGCGCCGAGGAGACCCGGGAGGCGATCGAGCACGGCGTGGAGATCTGCATGAAGGAGATGTCCGCAGCCGGCACGCACCCGATCCTGGTGGCCGCCGACGTGTCCTCCGAGGGCCAGGTCGGCGCCATGTTCGAGCAGGCGCTCGGCGAGTACGGCCGGATCGACCTGCTGGTCAACAACGCCGGCATCCAGGTCGCCGCCGACAGCGACGCGCTCGACGCCGCCGCCTTCGACCGGGTGCTCGCGGTCAACCTGCGCGGCGCCTTCCTGTGCAGCCGGCAGGCCGTCCGCACGTGGCTGGCCACCGGCTCGCCGGGCTGCGTCGTCAACGTCTCCAGCGTCCACCAGGTGATCCCGAAGCCCCGCTTCCTCGGCTACTCGGTCTCCAAGGGCGGCATGCAGAACCTCACCCGCACGCTCGCCCTCGAGTACGCCGCCCGCGGCATCCGGGTCAACGGCATCGGCCCGGGCGCGACGGTCACCCCGATCAACCGGTCCTGGATCGACGACCCCGTCAAGCGGCAGATGGTGGAGAGCCACATCCCGATGCGCCGCGCCGGGGACGCCGAGGAGATGGCCGCGATCACCGCGTTCCTCTGCTCGGACGAGGCCGCCTACGTCACCGGCCAGACCCTGTTCGTCGACGGCGGGCTCACCCTCTACCCGTCGTTCGAGACCACCTGGTCCTCGGAGTGACGGCGCTGGACCGCCCGCCCTCGGCCGACGAGCGGACGGCGGGCTGGTTCCCCTCCCGCTGGGGGCCGGACGACGCCGCGGGCGCGCTCAACGAGATCACGCCCGAGGTCGTCGTCGCGGCGGTCGCCCTGGTGCGGACCGGGCGGGTGCTGGACCTGGCGCACGTGCTGCACGCCGACGTCCCGGCCTTCCCCGGGCGGACGTTCCGCTCCTACCTGACGACCAACGCCCACTTCGTCAACCGCCGCCGGCCGGACGGCGGCGGCCCCGAGGGCTGGGGCCGCAACGGGGTGAACTGGGTGGTCGAGCAGATCACCGCCACCCAGCAGATGGGGACCCACCTGGACGCGCTCAACCACCTGCAGGTCGGCGACCGCACCTACAACGGCCACAGGCTGGCCGACATCGCCGAGGAGTGGGGCACCAACCGGCTCGGCGTGGAGACGCTCCCGCAGGTGGTCACCCGCGGCCTGCTGCTCGACGTCGCCGCCGTCCGCGGCGTCGACGCCCTGGGCCCCGGCGACGTCGTCACGGTGGACGACGCCCGGGCCGCGCTCGGCGGGCGGACGCCGCGCCCGGGGGACGCCGTGCTGTTCCACACCGGCTGGGGCCGGTTCTGGAGCGAGGACCCCGGGCGGTACTCCTCCGGCGAGCCCGGCCCGGGACTGGAGCTCGCGGGGTGGCTGGCGGAGCGGCGGATCGCGCTGACCGGCTGCGACACCTGGAGCCACGGCCCGGTGCCGCCCGAGGACCCCGGCGAACCGTTCGTCGTCCCTCAGACCCTCAACGTCCGGCACGGCGTCGTCGTGCTGGAGAACCTGCGGCTGGCCGAGGCGGCCGCGGCCGGGCTGCGCGAGTTCTGCCTCGTCGTCAGCCACGCCAAGCTGCGCGGCGCCACCGGCGCCTGGATCACCCCGCTCGCCATCACCTGAGGAGGACCCCATGGCCGAGCACGCCGACGTCGTCGTCATCGGGTCGGGAGCCGGCGGCGGCGCGGTCGCCTGGGCGCTGGCGCCCACCGGGAAGCGGGTGCTGGTCCTCGAGCGCGGTGACTGGCTGCCGCGGGAGGTCGAGAACTGGGACCCGCGGGCACTGTGGGCCGACAAGCGCTACGCCAACAGCGGCCAGTGGACCGACGGCGCCGACGGGCGGCGGTTCACGCCGAAGCAGCACTACTACGTCGGTGGGAACACCAAGTTCTACGGCGCGGTCCTCTACCGCTTCCGGGAACGGGACTTCGGGCCGGTCCGGCACGTGGACGGCGTCTCGCCGGCGTGGCCGATCACCTACGCCGACCTCGCGCCGTGGTACGACCGGGCCGAGCAGCTCTACCAGGTGCACGGCACCCGCGGCGAGGACCCCGACGACCCGCCGGCGTCCGGCCCGTACCCGTGGCCGGCGATCAGCGACGAGCCGCGGATCGCCCAGCTGCGCGCGGACCTGACCGCCGCGGGCCTGCACCCGTTCTCCCTGCCCAACGGCATCCTGCGCGACGAGGCGCAGCCGCACCTGTCGGCGTGCATCCGCTGCGCCACCTGCGACGGCTTCCCGTGCCTGGTGCAGGGCAAGGCGGACGCCGAGGTGATGACCGTCCGGCCTGCGCTGCGGTCCCCGAACGTCGAGCTGCGGACCCGGGCGCGCGTGGTGCGGCTGGAGACCGACGCCTCGGGCCGCCGGGTCTCGCGGGTCGTCGTCGACCGCGAGGGCGTGCGCGAGGAGTACACCGCCGACGTCGTCGTCCTGGCCGCCGGCGCGATCAACTCCGCCGCGCTGCTGCTGGCCTCGGCGTCCGACCGCCACCCGGCCGGGCTGGGCAACGGCTCCGGGCACGTGGGCCGGCACCTGATGCTGCACAACAACTCCGGCCTGGTCGCGTTCTCGAAGACGCCGAACCCGACGCGCTTCCAGAAGACGATCGGCGTGAACGACCTCTACTGGTCCGACCCGTTCGACCCGGACTGGGAGTACCCGGTCGGCTCGATCCAGATGAACGGCAAGAGCGACGCGGTGCTCATCGGCTTCGACGTCCCCGACGCCCGGGACCCCGCCGACCTCGCCCGCCACTCGATCGACTTCTGGCTCACCACCGAGGACCTGCCGCTCGACGAGAACCGGGTGACCGTGGACGCCGACGGCGGGATCCGGCTGTTCTACCGCCGCACCAACGCCGCCGAGGTCGCCCGGCTGCGGATGCGCCTGATGGGCCTGCTGGACTCCATCCGGTGCGAGCAGGACGTGTACGAGAACCGCCAGTACGCGGGCGGGCAGCTGGGCATCGGCGGGGTGGCGCACCAGAACGGGACGATCCGCTTCGGGCCGGACCCGGCGACCGCGCCGCTGGACCTGGATTGCCGCATGCACGAGGTCGAGGACCTCTACGTGGCCGACGCGTCGTTCTTCGTGTCGAGCACCGCGGTGAACCCGACGCTGACCATCGTCGCCAACGCGCTGCGGGTCGCCGACCGGATCGCCGAGCGCCTCGGTGTGCCCGGCGCGGCCGCCGCCGTGCCGCGGCCGCGGACCGGCTCGCAGCCGGAGGCCGGAGCGTCGCAGGAGGCCGGGGCCGGGATGGCCTGACGCGCCTGACGCGGACGCTCGTGCTCTGCCCACCCCGGGTGGGCAGAGCACGAGTCCGTGGGCAGAGCATCCGTGGGCAGAGCATCCGCGTGGGCAGAGCATCCGTGGGCAGAGCACGAGCCGGTCGGCGTGGCACGGGTTCCCCGGGATCGGGCCGCCCGCCCGGCCGTGGGTCAGGCCGGAGGCCGCTCCGGCACGGTCTCCGCCGGGCGCGGCGCCGGCGTCCCGCCCGGCCGCGGACCGGCCGGCCCGGGTTGCGGCTGCACCTGCGGCTCCCGGCCCAGCAGCCCGAGCGCCACCGCCGGGTACCCCAGCACCGACAGCAGCCCGGCGCAGACCAGCGCCGCCCCGGTCACCGGGTCCAGCCGGCCGGTGGCCTCCCCGATCTGCACCGCGGTCACCAGGAACGGCAGCGAGGTTGCCTGCAGCAGGCCGACCGCGGCCGCGCCCCGCCGGCCCAGCGCCGGGACGTGCAGCACCGCCGGCAGGCCGCGCACGAGGAGCAGGACGGCGAGGAACACCGGGACCCGCAGCAGCGCGCCCGGCTCCTCGACCAGCCCCCGCAGGTCCAGCCGCACCCCGCTGGCCACGAAGAACACCGGGATGAGGAACCCGAACCCGATCGCCTCGAGCTTGAGGCGGAAGTGCGGGTGCGTGGCCGAGTCGCGGTCGAGCACGCCGACCAGGGCGCCGGCCAGGAACGCGCCGAGCAGCAGCTCCAGCCCCAGCCGCTCGGCGAGGACCACGAACGCGAACAGCAGCACGACCACCAGCCGCACCCGGATCTCCGCCGTCGTGTCCTGCAGCCGGACGAGCACGTCCCCCAGGCGAATCGACATCCCGACCCGGCCCAGCACGACGGCCAGGACCGCGACCAGCACGCCGAGGCCCGCGAGGACGGCCGCCGTCGTCCCCGCGCCCCCGCCGGAGGCCGAGAACAGCAGCGTGAGCAGGACGATGGCGGAGAAGTCGGCCACCGACGCGCCGGCGATCGTGGTCTGCCCCACCGGGGAGGCCACCTGCCCGGCGTCCTTGAGCACCGGGACCACCAGCCCCAGCGCGGTGGCGGTCAGCGCGACGGCGAGGAACAGCGGGCTCGCGGTCCAGCCCAGCGCGTCGGCGCCCAGCCCCACGAGCGCGGCCAGCCCGAGGCTGACCGCGTAGCCCAGCCCCGCCGTCCCCAGGGACCGCCCGCGCAGCCCGCGCAGGTCGATCTCCAGGCCCGCGAGCAGCAGCAGGAAGGCCAGCCCGACCAGGGCCAGCACCTGAACCGGCAGGTCCACCTCGACCCAGCCCAGCACCGAGGGACCGAGCACCACCCCGGCGACGATCTCCAGGACCACCGACGGGACGCGCAGCCGCGGCGCCCAGCCCAGCGCCAGCGGCACCGCCGCGGCGACCGCCGCGACCACCAGCAGGTTCGTGAACGAGACCTCGGGCACGGCGGTCCCCCGTCAGAACCCCGCCGCCTCGAGGGCGTGCAGCCACACCTCGGCGACGGTCGGGAAGGAGGGGACGGCGTGCGCGAGGTCGGCCAGCGGCACCCGGGCGGCGACCGCGACCGTCGCCGAGTGCAGGAGCTCCTGCACACCGCTGCCGGTGATGGTCACGCCGGCGAGGACGCCGGCCGCCTCGTCCACGACCAGCCGCGTCGTCCCGCCGAGCCCCTCGCCGGAGACGTAGGACCCGGGCACCTCGCCGGTGCCCACGTCGACCACGCGGACGGCGAGGCCGCGCTCCCGCGCCTGGGCCGCGGTGAGCCCGACCGCGCACACCTGCGGGTCGGTGAAGGTGACCCGGGGGACGGCGTCGCGGCTGGCGCGGTCCCGGGCGTCCCGGCCGGTGACCACGTCCGCGGCGACCCGCGCCTGGTACTTGCCCATGTGCGTGAACGGAGCCAGCCCGGTGCAGTCGCCGACCGCGTACAGCCACTCCCCCGCGACGCCGACGGCGCGCAGCCGGTCGTCCACCGCAAGCGGCCGTCCCGGCGTCAGCCCCACGGTCTCCAGCCCGACGTCGCCGGTGCGGGGCCGCCGGCCCACGGCGACCAGCACCTCGTCGGCGGTCACCTCGTCGCCGGTGTGCAGGGCGGCCCGCACCGGCCCGTCGGACCCCTCGCGGCGGATGCCGGTCAGCAGGGTGCCCAGCCGCACGGCGACCTCCTCCCGCTCGAGGGCGTCCCGCACCTGCTCCCCGGCGAAGGGCTCCTCCCGCGGCAGCAGGCGGTCCATCCCCTCGACGACGGTCACCTCGGCCGCGCCCAGCCGCCGGAACGCCTGCGCCATCTCCAGCCCGACGGCGCCGCCGCCGAGGACGAGCAGCCGCCGGGGCACCTCCTTCGCCGACGTCGCCGACCGGTTGTCCCAGGGCCGCACGTCGGCCAGCCCGGGCACCGGGGGCAGCACCGGCACCGACCCGGTCGCGAGCACGACCGCCCGCCGGGCGGTCACGACCGGCCCGCCCGCCACCTGCACGCACCGTGGCCCGGCGAGCCGGCCGGTCCCGCGCAGCAGGCGGATGCCGTGGTCGGCGAGCCACTCCTGCTGGCCGCGGTCGTCCCACGACGCGGTCATGTGGTCCCGGCGGGCGAACGCCGCGGCGGCGTCGACCGGGACGTCGAGCACGGCGCCGGCGCCCGGCACCCGCGCCGCCGCGGCCCGCACGTCCCCCGGGCGCAGCAGCGTCTTGCTGGGGATGCACCCCCAGTAGGAGCACTCACCGCCGACCAGCTCGCTCTCGACCAGGGCGGTCTCCAGGCCGCGGTCGGCGCAGCGGCCCGCCGCCACCTCCCCCGCCGGGCCACCACCGACGACGACGACGTCCACCTCGAGCACCTCGGACACACCGGACTCGGACATCGGACCTCCTCGCTCTCGCCGTCCCCGTCCCCACGCCCCGGCCGGGCGTTACGCGTAACGGCACCGGCGGCGGCGCGACTGCACAGGCACGACCGCTCGACCCCGGGAGACCGCCATGAGCTCCACCCCCATCGCCGACCTCGCCTTCCTCTCCGACCGGCACTCCTGCGCGCTGGTCGACCGCGCCGGCACCGTGGAGTGGCTGTGCTTCCCGCGCTTCGACGGCCCGGCGGTGTTCGCCCACCTGCTCGACGACGACGCCGGCCACTGGTCGGTGCACCCGGACGGCGAGTTCACGGCCACCCGCCGGTACGCCGGCCGCTCGCTGGCGCTGGAGACGACGTTCCGCACCGCGGACGGCGAGCTCGTGCTCACCGACGCGCTCGGGCTCGGGCCGGACAACGGCGGGCACCGCATCGGCGTCGACGCCCCGCACGTGCTGGTGCGCCGGCTGGCCTGCACCGCAGGCGAGGTGGAGGTGCTCGTCGACTACCGGCCGCGGCCGGAGTACGGGCTCATCGTGCCGCTGCTGTCCCACCTCGACGGCGGGGTCGCCGCACGCGGCGGCGCGGACTGGCTGGTGCTGACCCTGCCGGCGCCGGCGGAGCTCGACGAGGGCCGGGCCACGGCGCGGCTGCGGCTGCGCGCCGGCGACGTCGTCCACCTCGCGCTGCAGCGCAGCACCCTCGGCGACCCCGTGCCCGCGCACGTGTGGTCCCAGCCGGAGCTGGCCGGGCTGCTCGACCGCACGCTGGAGGCCTGGGAGTCCTGGTGCGCCCTGCACCAGTCCTACGACGGCCCCTGGGCGGACCTGGTCCACCTCTCCGGGCGGGTGCTGCAGGGGCTGTCGTACCAGCCCAGCGGCGCGGTCGTCGCCGCCGCGACGACGTCGCTGCCCGAGGGCGTGGGCGGCGAGCGGAACTGGGACTACCGCTACTCGTGGGTGCGCGACGCCAGCTTCACGATGGAGGCGCTGTGGGTGGCGGCCTGCCCCGACGAGGCCGAGGACTTCTTCGCCTTCATGACCACCGCCGGCGCCGGGGGCATCGGCCCGGACGTGTCGCTGCAGATCATGTTCGGCGTCGCCGGGGAGCACGACCTCAGCGAGCGGACGCTGGACCACCTGCGCGGGTGGCGGGACAGCCGCCCGGTGCGGGTCGGCAACGGCGCGTGGGACCAGCGCCAGGTCGACGTCTACGGCGAGCTGCTCGGCGCGGCCGCGCGGCTGCGCGACCAGCTGGCCGGCCTCGACGAGGAGACCCGCTGGTTCCTCGCCTCCTGCGCCGACACCGCCGCGGTCCGCTGGCGGGACCCCGACCAGGGCATCTGGGAGGTCCGCGGCGAGCCGCGGCACTTCCTGTACTCGAAGGTCATGTGCTGGGTGGCGCTGCACCGGGCCATCGAGCTGGCCCCCCGGCTCGGCTGCGAGGACCGGGTCGACGAGTGGGCGAAGACGTGCGAGGAGATCCGCGACACCGTGCTGCAGCAGGGGTGGAACGAGGAGGCCGGCGCCTTCACCCAGTCCTTCGGGTCCACCGCGCTGGACGCCTCGAACCTGGTGCTGCCGATCGTCGGCTTCCTGCCCGCCGACGACCCGCGGATGATGGCGACGATCGACGCGATCGCCGAACGGCTCACCGACGAGCGGGGCCTGGTCTACCGCTACCGCACCCAGGAGGGGGTCGACGGGCTGGCCGGCGAGGAGGGCACCTTCCTGCTGTGCACCTTCTGGCTGGCCGAGGCGCTCGCGCTGGCCGGGCAGGTGGAGCGGGCCCGTGCGGTGTTCGAGCGGGCGGCCGGCTTCGTCAGCGACCTGGGCCTGCTGGCCGAGGAGGTCGACCCGGCCACCGGCGAGCTGCTCGGGAACGTGCCGCAGGCGTTCAGCCACATCGGCCTGGTCAACGCGGCGTGGGCGATCGACCAGGCCGAGCGGGCCCGGAGGTGAGCGTCCCGGCGGGACCTCCTCCCCTGACGTCCCCGGTCCCGGCTCCGCAGGATGGCCGCAGCGGTTCCCCGTCCCCGGTCGTCGCGGCGCGAGGAGCAGGTCCATGCCACAGGAGTCGGGCTCCTCGGCGGTCGCCGCCGCCGTCCGGGAGGGCGGGAGCGAGGCCCAGGCCGAGCTGCTCGAGCGCCTGCGCGCCGGGGACCGCGGTGCCTTCGGGGACCTGGTGGACGCCTGGTCGGGCGCGCTGCTGCGCGTGGCCCTGCTGCACGTGTCGACACGCGCCTCCGCCGAGGAGGTCGTGCAGGACACGTGGCTGGCCGTGATCCGGCAGCTGGACCGGTTCGAGGGCCGGTCCTCGCTGCGCACCTGGGTGTTCCGGATCCTCGAGAACCAGGCCCGCTCCCGGGGCGCCCGGGAGGTCCGCGTGCTGCCGTGGTCCTCCGTCTTCCCCGACGGGGACGGCCCGGACGCCGGCCCCACCGTCGACCCGGCCCGCTTCCGCGGCAGCGCGGACCGGTGGCCCCGGCACTGGACCGACGCCGGCGCGCCGCGCCCCTGGCACCCCCCGCCGGAGGAGGCCGTGGAGGCCGGCGAGGTCCGCCGGGAGCTGCGCACGGCGCTGGCCGAGCTGCCCGAGCGGCAGCGCACCGTGGTCGAGCTGCGCGACGTCCACGGCCTGACGTCGGAAGAGGTCTGCGAGCGGCTGGGGATCAGCGCCGGCAACCAGCGGATCCTGCTGCACCGGGGCCGCGCGCGGCTGCGCGCCCGGCTCGAGGACGTGTACCGCGGTGCCCCGGGGGAAGGAGAGGACCGTGGCTGAGCTGCCGGCGCCCCGCCCCTCCGTCGACGACGTCCTGGAGGTCGCCTGCCAGGAGTTCGTCGAGCTGGTCACCGAGCACCTCGAGGGCGCGCTGCCCGAGCCGGTCGACCGCGCGGTCCACGCGCACCTGGAGCTGTGCGACCCGTGCGTCGTCTACCTCGAGCAGGTCCGCGGCACGGCCGCCGCGCTGCGGGCGCTGCCGGTGCCGACGCTGCCCGACGCGGCCCGCGAGCGGCTGCTCGACGTCTTCGGCGCCCTGCACGGGGACGCCGGGGAGGGCGCCCCGGCCTCCTGAGCGGCCGATCACCTCCACCACCCCGTCGGGGCGTCCGGTCTGGCGCGGCGGCGACCGGCGCCCGGAGTGCCGAACGTCCCGCCCGGCAGGGACGCACCGCCCCTCGCGCCCGGCCGGCCGGCCCCGGAGGCTCGACGGGACGGGACCCGCACCGGTGCCGAGGAGGCCGCCATGACGTCCGCGAGCACGACGTCCGCGAGCCGGGACCGGGCACGCCGCTGGGCGGAGCTGACACCGCGGGAGCGGGGCGTGCTCCTGGGCCTCGGCGCGGTGCAGGTGTCCCTGGCGGTCGCCGCGTGGACCGACCTGGCGCGCCGCCGTCCCGACCAGGTCAACGGCCGCCGGGCCGTGTGGGCGGCGGTCATCGCCGTCAACTGGGTGGGTCCCGCCGCCTGGTTCCTGTGGGGCCGCCGCCGCTGAGCGGCCCTCCTCGGCAGCGACCTCCGGCCCGCCCGCCGGGGCCCTCCGCCCGTGACCGCCGGACGGCGGCGCCGCGCAGCATCGGCAGAAGCGACCGGAACCCGAGGGAGGACGTCCCCGTGAGCCGTGCACTGGTGGTCTACGAGTCCCTGTTCGGCGACGCCGCCGCGATCGCCCGCGCGGTCGCCGCCGGCCTGTCGGAGTCGCTGCCGGCCGACGTCGTCGCCGCGGCCGACGCGCCGGCCGAGATCGGCGCCGACGTCACCCTGCTCGTCGTCGGCGGCCCCAACCACGCCTTCGGCATGCCGCGGCCCTCCACCCGGCGCAGCGCGGCGGACCAGTACGGCGCCGCGGTGCCCGATCCCGGCACCGGCCTGCACGAGTGGCTGGAGTCCGTACGCGCGCCCGGCGGGGTGTCCGCCGCCGCGTTCGACACCCGCGGCAGCGGCCACCCGGTGATCGCGAAGATGGACCATGCGTCCCGCACCGAGGAGAAGCTCCTCGGCCGGCTGGGCGCCCGCGTCGTCGCGCCGGCCGAGCACTTCTCCGTCGTCGGCACCACGGGGCCGCTCGTCGAGGGCGAGGAGGAGCGGGCCCGGGCGTGGGGCCGTGACCTCGGCGTCCGCACGACCTCCGCCGCGGCCGGCCGGTAGCCGGGGACGCGACCGGGAGGTGGAGACCGTGAGGCCCCCGACCGCGCCGGTGAGGCCGCCGGAGGACACCGGACCGCGGCTGACCCCGCTGATGGCCGTGCTCGAGGACGTGGCGACCGCCGTCGTCCGCGGCCGGGCGGGCCTGCCGGGACGGTCCGCCTGCGTGGTCCTGCACCCCGACCGGCTCGAGGTCGAGGGGCCGTGCGGGACCGCCGCGCCGGCCTCCCTGCTCGCCGCCGGCGGCCTGGTGCTCGACCTCCGCGCGGCGCTGGCGGCCGCGGGCTGGGCCGCCACCGCCGACCGCCTGCCCTCGGGGCCCGGCGGCCCGGTGGCCGTCCTGCACCCCGTGCCCGGCCTGCCGGACCCCGACCTCGCCGCCCTCCCGCCGGTCGCGCCGGCCGGGGAGCCCGGCGGGGACGACGTCCCCGCCGGCGTGGTCGCGCGCCTCGCGGCCGCGGCCGCCGCGGAGGGGGCGCCAGTCGTGTCGGTCGGGAGGCGGCCGCCGGTCCTCGTCCTCGACTGGCGCACCGACGACGCCGCCGCGTGGCTGCGGACGGGAGAGGCGCTGCAGCGCGTGGCCCGCACCGCCGTGGCCCTCGGCTGCACCGCGGTCCCCTCCCCGCCCGCCGGCGGGCGCGCGCGGATCGCCGTCCGGCCGGGCCGCCGGCAGGGGCACCCGGCTCTCCCGGGGGAGCCGTCGTGAGGGCCGTGCGGTCGTGAGGGCCGTGTGGTCGTGAGGGCCGTGTGGTCGTGAGGGCCGTGTGGTCGTGAGGGCCGTGTGGTCGTGAGGGCCGTGTGGTCGTGAGGGCCGTGTGGTCGTGAGGGCCGTGTGGTCGTGAGGGCCGTGTGGGAGCACGTCCTCGCCACCGCGCCCGCGGCCGCGGCGCACACCCCCGCGGCGCGCTGAGCCGCCCGCCGCGACCGGCGGGCGGCTC
>NZ_JBJGZB010000037.1:0-30314 GCF_054050295.1 Geodermatophilus sp. SYSU D01045 | reverse complement strand
ACAACCCCCCGCACCCCCCCCCCCACCCCCCGCCCGCCCCCCCCCCCCCCCCCCCCCCCCCCCCCCCCCCCCCCCCCCCCCCCCCCCCCCCCCCCCCCCCCCCCCCCGGCCCCCGTTCCTGCCTCGGGGGTGCCCGGGGTCAGACGGTCTCGGGCACCCGGAGATGGGCGACCACGAGGTCCATCTCGGCGACGTCGAGGACGTCGATGCCCATGGTGTCGACGGCGCCCTCGCGGATCCTGCGGGCCTGGTCCCGGGTCCCCTCGAGGTGCGCGCGGTCCTCGAACACGACCGTGCCGACGGCGCGGCCGCTGCCCCGGTCGAGGAGCAGGCTGACGCTGCAGAAGCCGGGCAGCTCCTGGATCCGCGGCATCAGGGTGGTGCGGTACATCTCCAGGACCTGGTCGACCCTGGCCGGGTCGGCGCGGGTCCAGGTGATCCGTGCGCAGGCGCCGTCCCCGGCGGTGTGCTCGCGGTGCAGGGCGGCGATCTCCCACTCCTGCACCTCGAGGTCCTCACCCGTCCCGAAGCGCTCCATCAGGTGCCGGCGCATGGGGTGGACGCGCTCGGCGCTGGCCCGCATCGAGTCCTGGTCCTGCCAGGCCGACGTCGCGATGCACCGGCCGGACTCCCGGTCGCACATCATCGACAGGCCGACGCAGCCGTCCATGTCCTGCAGGGCCGGCCAGACCTCGTCGCGTACGTACGCGATGGCGTCGTCGAGCGAGCCGGGGTTGGCGCGGATGGTGGTGGATCGGGCGTACATGCCGCCCCCCTCTCGGACCGGCGGCGGTGCCCCTGCGGCATCGCCGCGCGGTCGAGCGTCCTCCCGCGCCCGACGCCGGACAAGGTCCCCGGCGCCGCACCAGGGCCCCGGCCCTCCGGCCGGAGGACCGGGGCCAGGTGCCTCAGGTGTTGTCCGACCGGCCGGTCAGCGCGTCGCGGAGCCGGTCCACCATCCCGACGCCCGGTCCCACCGTCTTGTGGAACAGCGCGCTGTGCGGTGCCGACGGGTGCGGACGGGTGGGCGCGGCCTTCTTCGCCGCCTCCACCTTCCGGCCCATCTCCACGAGCTGGTCCGGGCTCAGCCGGGCGCGCAGCTGGGGGAACTGCTCGGTCTCCTCGTCGGTGACGTGGTGGCGCAGCAGCTGCTCGAGGCGGCCGAGGGTCTCCACGAACCGGGGGTCGGCGGAGTCGACGTCCTCGAGCTCCTTCATCACCTCCACCAGCTGCTGGTGCTCCTGGATGTCGTCCTGCACCGCGGCCTCGCCGTCGGGCAGGTGCTCGCGCATGGCCGGGTAGACGAACATCTCCTCGGCGACCGAGTGCCGCATCAGCTCGGCGATGACGGTGTCGGCCATGTCGCGCCGCTCGGCGGGATCGGCGGTGGGGATGCGGCCGACGAGGTCGAGGACCTCGTGGTGGTCGGTGGTCAGGATCTCGACGACGTCCTGGTTGCTCGTGCTCGCTGTCATCGGGCTGCCTCCGGGCCGGAGCGCTGCCGGGCGGCTGCTCACCCGGCACCTGCGGTCCTACCCGGGTGGCGCTGCCCACACCCCCGGCAGCGGCGTCGAGGAGGCGTGTACAGTGGGTGCTACCGACGCGGGGTGGAGCAGCTCGGTAGCTCGCTGGGCTCATAACCCAGAGGTCGCAGGTTCGAATCCTGTCCCCGCTACCACGGCACGAGGGCCCCGGAGCAGACGCTCCGGGGCCCTCGTCGCGTCCCGGCCCGGGCGGCGGGAACAGGGCGGACGCCGGCCCGGTTGCGGAACGGCATGGAGCCGACCGTGCAGGACGCCCCTGAGTCCGAGCGTTACGAGATCCGCGACGGCGACCGCCTGCTGGGGCTGGCCGCCTACTCCCGCCGGGGTGCGCAGGTGGTCTTCACCCACACCGAGATCGACCCCGGCGCCGAGGGGTCCGGGCTGGGCGGGAAGCTCGTCCGGGCGGCCCTGGACGACGTCCGGTCGCGCGGGGAGACGGTGGTGCCGCGTTGCTCGTTCGTCCGCGGCTGGATCGAGCGCCACCCCGAGTACGGCGACCTGGTCGACCGCGGCGACGCCTGACCCGCGAGCGGCCGGGCGGCCGCGGACGCGGGTGTGTTGCCCCTCACACGCCGTCCTCTCTAGGTTGACGGTCACTGCTGACCGTTCGACGAGGAGGTCGTCCGTGAGCGTCGAGGCCCCGATCCCGCAGACCGAAGCCGGTACCGGGGTCGCCGGCCCCGCCGACGTCGACCCGGCCGGCATCGACCTGTCCGACATCGACCCGGCTGACATCGACCCGGCTGACATCGACCTGGCTGACATCGACCTGGCCGACGTCGACCTGTCCGACCGGGACTGGTGGACCCGCCCGCCGGCCGAGCGGCACGCGGCCCTGGACCGGCTGCGCCGGGAGCGGCCCTTCGCGTTCTTCGCCGAGCCCGACCTCCCCGGCATCCCGGCCGGCCCCGGCTACCACGCCGTCACCCGCTACGCCGACCTCGAGGCGATCAGCTCGCAGCCGGCGGTGTTCTGCTCGGGCCAGGGCGCGGTGTCGATGCAGGACGTCCCGGCCGACCTGCACGAGTTCTACGGCTCGCTGATCAGCATGGACGACCCGCGGCACGCCAAGATCCGCCGGATCGTCTCGAAGACGTTCACCCCGCGGATGCTCGAGCGGACCCTGGACTCGGTGCGCGCGGTCGTCGACGACGTCCTGGCGCGCGCCCGGGCGACGGCCGCGGCCAACGGCGGCGTCATCGACGTCGTCGCCGACATCGCCGCCCCCGTCCCGCTGCGGGTCATCTGCGACATGATGGGCGTCCCCGAGGCCGACCGGCCAGCCGTGCTGGCCAACTCGAACGTCATCCTGTCCGGCGGCGACCCGGAGCTCATCGAGAACGACGACCCGCTGACCGCCTTTCTCACCGCGGGCATGGAGATGGCCGCGCTCATGGAGCGGCTGGCCGCCGAGCGGGTCGCCGAGCCCCGCGACGACCTCACCACCGCGCTGGTCACCACCGAGGTCGACGGCGAGCGGCTGTCCCACCAGGAGATCGCCTCGTTCTTCATCCTGCTGCTGGTGGCCGGCAACGAGACCACCCGCAACGCCATCTCCCAGGGCCTGCTGGCGCTGTCGGAGTGGCCGGAGGAGCGGGCGCGGTGGGCCGCCGACCCGTCGCTGGACCGCACCGCCGTCGAGGAGGTGGTGCGCTGGGTCAGCCCGGTCACCTGGATGCGCCGCACCGCCACGCAGGACGGCGAGGTCGGCGGTCACCGCTTCACCGCCGGGGAGAAGTTCCTGCTGTTCTACGCGGCGGCCAACCGCGATCCCGAGGTCTTCACCGACCCGCAGCGGTTCGACGTCGGCCGCGACCCCAACCCGCACGTCGGGTTCGGCTCGAAGGGGCCGCACTTCTGCCTCGGCGCGCACCTGGCCCGCCGCGAGCTGCAGGTGACCTTCCGGGCCGTCTTCGACCAGCTGCCCGACCTCGAGGTGACCGGCCCGCCCGACCGGCTCGCGTCCTCGTTCGTCAACGGCCTCAAGCGGCTGCCGGCCCGGCTGGGCGGGACCCGCTGATGCGGGTCACCGCCGACCGCGAGCTGTGCGTGGGGTCGGGGCAGTGCGAGCTGCTCGCCCCGGACGCCTTCGAGGTCGACGACGACGGCGCGGTGCGGGTGCTGCAGGAGACGCCGGACGACGGGGACGCCGCGCGGGACGCCGTGCAGCAGTGCCCGACCGGGGCCCTGTCGCTGGCCGACTGAGCGCCCTCAGGCGGACAGGACGGCGCCGGTCGCCGGGGCGGCGAGGTCGGCGGCCAGGCGGTCGAGCGGGACGTCGAGCGCGCGGGCCAGCGCGGCGACGGTGAAGAACGCCGGGGTGGGCACCCGCCCGGACTCGATCTTCCGCAGCGCCTCGAGGCTCACCCCGGACGCGGCGGAGACCTCGGCGGGGGAGCGGTCGCCGCGCGCGGCCCGCAGCAGGGCGCCCAGCCGGCGGCCGCGCTCGCGCTCCTCGGGGCTCAACGGCGGTCGCACCATGGCGTGATAGTAATACCGGGATATGAATCCCGGTACTGCCGGGACACCGATCCCGGGAGGACGAGATGATCGAGCTGCGCACGCCGGGCGAGCTGGAGGCCATGCGGGCCGCCGGGGCGGTGGTGGCCGACGTGCTGGCCGCCGTCCGCGCCGCGGCCGCCCCCGGCGTCCGGCTGACCCAGCTGGACCAGGTGGCCCGCGACGTCCTCGCCGACGCCGGCGCCACCTCGCCGTTCCTCGGCTACGCCCCGCACGCGACCACGCCGCCGTTCCCCGGGGTGGTCTGCCTGTCGGTCAACGACGTCGCGCTGCACGGCATCCCGACGACCCGGGAGCTGGAGGACGGCGACCTGCTCAGCGTCGACGCCGGCGCCACCCTGGACGGCTGGGTCGGCGACTCGGCCACCACCTTCCCGGTCGGGACCGCGCGCCCTGAGGACCTCGCGCTGGTGGCCACCGCCGAGCGGGCGCTGGCGGCCGGGATCGCGGCCGCGGTGGTCGGCAACCGGGTGGGCGACGTCTCGGCGGCGATCGGGGCGGTGGGCCGGGCCGGCGGCTGCGGCATCAACACCGACCAGGGCGGGCACGGTGTCGGCCGCACCATGCACGAGGCGCCGCACGTGCCCAACGAGGGCCGCGCCGGCCGCGGCGTGCCGCTGCGCGCCGGGCTGGTGATCGCGATCGAGCCGTGGTTCCTCGCCGGCGGCAGCGACGACTACCGGGTGGACGCCGACGGCTGGACGCTGCGCAGCGCCGACGGCAGCCGGGCCGCGCACGTGGAGCACACGGTCGCGGTCACCGAGGACGGCCCGAAGATCCTGACTCTTCCGCGTTGACCGGCCCTGTCCAGAGGCTCGCCCCGAGCTTGCGAGGGGTGAGGAGGACGGGGTCCTTCTGCTCACCGCTCCGCGCTGATCGCCGGGCCGGCGCTCACCCCAGCGCCTGCTCCAAGTCGGCGAGCAGGTCGTCGACGTCCTCGATGCCCACCGACAGGCGCACCAGGTCGCCCGGCACCTCCAGCGGGGAGCCCGCGGCGCTGGCGTGCGTCATCCGGTGCGGGTGCTCGATCAGCGACTCGACCCCGCCGAGGGAC
The DNA here is from genome assembly GCF_054050295.1 of Geodermatophilus sp. SYSU D01045. NCBI lineage: Bacteria > Bacillati > Actinomycetota > Actinomycetes > Geodermatophilales > Geodermatophilaceae > Geodermatophilus > Geodermatophilus sp. SYSU D01045. The sequence goes on along the minus strand of NZ_JBJGZB010000037.1, from coordinate 25,196 downwards.
TCGGCCAGCGTGAACAGCCGCGCCCGCTCGCACACCCGCAGCGCCGCCTCCTCGCCGCCGGCGAGCCGGAACGACAGCATCCCGCCGGCGCCGGACATCTGCTTGACCGCGATGTCGTGGCCGGGGTGGTCGGGCAGGCCGGGGTAGAGCACGCGGGACACCGCCGGATGCTCCGACAGGTACCCGGCGATCCGGGCGGCGTTGGCCTGGTGCCGCTCCATCCGCACGCCGAGGGTCTTGATCCCGCGCAGCACCAGCCAGTCCGACAGCGGGCCGGACACCCCGCCCATCGCGTTCTGGTGGTAGGCGAGCTGCTCGGCGAGGTCGGCGTCGCGGACGACGAGCGCCCCGCCGACGACGTCGGAGTGCCCGCCGAGGTACTTCGTCGTGGAGTGCACGACGACGTCGGCGCCCAGGGTCAGCGGCCGCTGCAGGTAGGGGCTGGCGAAGGTGTTGTCGACGACGAGCAGCGCGCCGGCCCCGTGCGCGACCTCCGCGGTGAGCGCGATGTCGGCGACGTTGAGCAGCGGGTTGGTCGGCGTCTCGCACCAGATGACGCGGGTGGCGCCGGGCCGGATGGCGGCGCGCAGCGCGTCGGGGTCGTTGAGGTCGACGGGGGTGTGCTCGACGCCCCAGCGCGAGACCACCTTCGAGATGAGCCGGAACGTGCCGCCGTAGGCGTCGCCGCCGAGGACCACGTGGCTGCCGGGCTCGCACACGGTGCGCAGCAGGGTGTCCTCGGCGGCCAGGCCGGAGGCGAACGCCAGGCCCGCGGTGCCCTCCTCGAGGGAGGCCAGCAGCTGCTGCAGGGCGTCGCGGGTCGGGTTGGCGCTGCGGGCGTACTCGTAGCCGTTGCGCAGCCCGCCGACGCCGTCCTGCTTGAAGGTGGTGGCCAGGTGCAGCGGGACGACGACGGCGCCGGTGGTCGGGTCGGGGTCCTGCCCGGCGTGGATCGCGCGGGTGTCGAAGCCGGGGAACCCGGTCACCGGGTCACCCCCGCCAGGTGGCCGAGCACGTCCTGCCGGGTGACCACGCCCGCGGGCTTGCCGTCGACGTGCACCACCAGCGCGTCGGCCTCGCCGAACTCGGCCACCGCGGCGCTGACCGGCTCGCCGGAGCCGATGATCGGCAGCGGCGCGGACATGTGCCGCTCCACCCGGTCCGACAGCGAGGCGCGGCCGGCGAACAGCGCGTCGAGCAGCACCTTCTCGTCCACCGAGCCGACGACCTCGCCGGCGGTCACCGGCGGCTCCGCCCGCACGACCGGCATCTGGCTGACGCCGTACTCGCGCAGGATGTCGATGGCGTCGCGCACCGTCTCGTTGGGGTGGGTGTGCACCAGCACCGGCGTCGCGCCGTCCTTGGCGGCGAGCAGCTCGCCCACCGTCTCGCCGGTGGCGACGTCGAGGAAGCCGTAGTCGGCCATCCACCGGTCGTTGAAGATCTTGTTCAGGTAGCCGCGGCCGCCGTCGGGCAGGAGCACCACCACGACGTCGTCGGGGCCGAGGTCCGCCGCCGCGCGCAGCGCGCCGGCGACGGCCATCCCGCAGGAACCGCCGACCAGCAGCCCCTCCTCGCGGGCCAGCCGCCGGGTCATCCGGAAGGAGTCGGCGTCGGAGACCGGGACGATCCGGTCGGCGATCGAGCGGTCGTAGGCGTCGGGCCAGAAGTCCTCGCCGACGCCCTCGACCAGGTAGGGGCGGCCGGTGCCGCCGGAGTACACCGACCCCTCGGGGTCGACGCCGACCACCTGCACCCGGCCGTCGCCGACCTCCTTGAGGTAGCGGCCGATGCCGCTGATCGTGCCGCCGGTGCCGACCCCGGTGACGAAGCAGGTGACCTTCCCCTCGGTCTGCTCCCAGATCTCCGGGCCGGTCGTCTCGTAGTGCGACCGCGGGTTGGCCGGGTTGGCGTACTGGTCGGGCTTCCAGCCGCCGGGGGTCTCGCGGGCCAGCCGGTCGGAGACGGAGTAGTACGACCGCGGGTCGGACGGGTCGACGGCGGTGGGGCAGACGACGACCTCGGCGCCGTAGGCCCGCAGCACGTTGATCTTGTCCTGGCTGACCTTGTCCGGGCACACGAAGATGCAGTCGTAGCCGCGCTGCTGGGCGACCAGTGCCAGGCCGATGCCGGTGTTGCCGCTGGTCGGCTCGACGATCGTCCCGCCCGGCTTCAGCTCCCCGCTGGCCTCGGCGGCGTCGACCATGCGCACGGCGATCCGGTCCTTCACCGACCCGCCGGGGTTGAGGTACTCGACCTTGGCCAGCACCAGCGGCGCGTCCGGGCCGAGGTCGGCGGTGACCCTCGACAGCCGGACCAGCGGGGTGCCGCCGATCAGGTCGACGACGGACTCGGCGTACTGCACGCGGACCTCCTCGCCGGGCGCCCCGGGACGGGCACCGTCTGCCGCCCATCCCACCACCCCGATGACTTCCCGGCTCCGCGGCGGTCCTCCCCGCATGACGACGACGGAGCTGCGGGTCGACGAGGGGTACGCGCCGGTGACCGGGGGCGTGCGCATGTACTGGCGGAGCCTGGGGGAGGGCGGCACCCCGCTGGTCGTCGTCCACGGCGGCTTCGGCGTGGTGGAGGTGTTCGGCGACGTCCTCGACCGGCTGGCCGCGCACCGGCGGGTGGTCGCCGTCGAGCTGCAGGGGCACGGGCGCACCGCCGACGTCGCGCGGCGCCTCACCTGGGACGCCCTCGCCGACGACGTCGCCGCGCTGGTCCGGCACCTGGACCTCGGCCCGGCCGACGTCCTCGGCTACTCCCTCGGCGGCGGGGTGGCCCTGCGGACGGCGATCCGGCACCCGGAGGTGGTGCGCCGGCTGGTCGTCGTCTCCGCGCCGTGCCGGCGGGACGGCTGGTTCCCCGACGTGCTCGACGGCATGGCCTCGGTGTCCGGCGCCGGGTTCGAGGGCATGCGGCAGACGCCGGTGTACGCCGCCTACGCCGCCGTCGCGCCCGACGTGGACGCGTTCCCGGCGCTCATGGACAAGACCGGTGACCTGCTGCGCACGCCCTACGACTGGTCCGACGACGTCCGCGGGCTGTCCGCGCCGGTGCTGCTGGCCTACGGCGACGCCGACGGCATCCCGCCCGCGCACGCGGCGGAGTTCTTCGCGCTGCTCGGCGGCGGGCTGCGTGACGCCGGGTGGGACGGGTCGGGGCGGCCGGCCTCGCGGCTGGCGGTCCTGCCCGGGCGCACCCACTACGACGTGTTCGCCGCGCCCGAGCTGGCGGCCGTCGTCGACGGGTTCCTGACCGCGTCCGTCCGCTGAGGCGCGTGTCGTCGTCGGCCGGTCCGGGCAGGGCTGCGGCATGACCGCGCCCCTCCCGTCCGCGCCGCTGACCGGCGGCGGCAACATGCCGCTGCTCGGATTCGGCACCTGGCAGATGACCGGCAGCACCTGCTACGACGCCGTGCGCACCGCCCTGGACGCCGGCTACCGGCACCTGGACACCGCGACGATGTACCGCAACGAGGCCGAGGTCGGCCGGGCGCTGCGCGACTCCGGCGTCGACCGGGACGAGGTCTTCGTGACCACCAAGCTGCCGCCGCGCGAGGCGGGCCGGGCCGACCGCACGCTGTCGGCGTCGCTGGGCGCACTCGGTCTCGACGCCGTCGACCTGTGGCTGGTGCACTGGCCGCCCGGCGGCTCCGACGAGGGCCTGTGGGAGCGGTTCGTCGCCGCGCGCGAGGACGGGCGGGCCCGGGCGGTCGGGGTCAGCAACTACTCCCTCGACGCGGTGGACCGGCTCACCCGGGCGACCGGCGTGACGCCGCAGGTCAACCAGGTCAGCTGGGCACCGGCGCTGTACGACCCGGCGGTGGAGGACGGGCACCGGGAGCGCGGCGTCGTCCTCGAGGGGTACAGCCCGTTCAAGAACACCGACCTCGGCGACCCGGTGCTGCGCGAGGTCGCCGACGCGCACGGCGTCACGCCGGCGCAGGTCGTGCTGCGCTGGCACGTCGAGCACGGTGTCGTGGTGATCCCGAAGTCGGCCACCCCGGAGCGGATCCGGGCCAACCTCGAGGTCGGCGGCTTCGCGCTGTCGGCCGAGGAGGTCGCCCGCGTCGACGGCCTGGCGCGCGGCTGAGCCCTACCCGGCGTCCGGGGTCGGGGCGACCGGGCGACGGGGCTGCCCGGCCAGCGCCGGCCGGACGTCGACCATCGGCGCCACCAGCCCCGTCGTCGGCCGGGTCACCGGGGTGGGGGAGGGGGCCGGCGTCCGCCTCCGGGAGCGCAGGGCGGTGAGCAGGTCCAGCGCCGCCAGCACCGAGGCGCCGACGACGACGGTGCGCAGCCGGCGCTCGCGCTCCCCGCGCCGGTTCTGCAGGGCGACGCCCATGACGGCCAGGTCGACGGCGTCGCCGGCGACGCGGGTCCACGCCCAGCCGGGGCGGCCGGCGAGCAGCCCGGCGGCGTGGGCGAGCTCCCGGGCCCCGACCGCGGTGACCACGGGCAGCGCCACGGGGGAGTCGTCGACGCCGGCGAAGCGGGCGACGGCCGCGGGCGAGGCCAGCATCGAGGTGCCGAGGCCGAGGCTGGCCAGGCCGAGCAGTCGGGCCGTGCGGCGGGCGGGGCGCGCGCTCATGGGGTCCTCCCGGGGTCGGTCGCCCGGGCGGCTACCCGGGCGACCGACCCGGAAACGGCCGGTGGCGGGGCCGCTCGCGGCGGGACGAGGATGCGGGGCATGACTGCTCCCGCCGGTACCCGCACGCTCGGCCGGGACGGCCTGGCCGTCTCCGCCCTCGGCCTGGGCTGCATGGGCATGAGCCAGATGTACGGCGCCGCCGACCGCGACGAGTCGATCGCGACGGTCCACCGCGCGCTCGACCTCGGCGTCACCTTCCTCGACACCTCCGACGTCTACGGCGACGGGCACAACGAGGAGCTCGTCGGCGAGGCGATCCGGGACCGGCGGGACGAGGTGCAGCTGGCGACGAAGTTCTCGCTGCGGCGCAACGACCGCGGCGGCATGGACGTCGACGGCCGGCCGGAGAACGTGCGCGCCTGCGCCGAGGCCAGCCTGCGCCGGCTCGGCGTCGACGTGATCGACCTGTACTACCAGCACCGGGTGGACCCGCGGGTGCCGATCGAGGACACCGTCGGGGCGATGGCCGAGCTGGTGCAGCAGGGCAAGGTCCGCCACCTCGGGCTGTCGGAGGCGTCCGCGGCGTCGATCCGCCGGGCGGTGGCCGTGCACCCGATCGCGGCGCTGCAGAGCGAGTGGTCGCTGTGGACGCGCGACCTCGAGGTCGGCAAGGGTGGTGGGGCGGGCGGAGACACCGTGCTGGGCGTCGCGCGCGAGCACGGCATCGGGATCGTGCCGTTCAGCCCGCTCGGCCGCGGCTTCCTCACCGGCGCGATCACCAGCCCCGACGACTTCGCCGAGGACGACTGGCGGCGCATCCACCCGCGGTTCACCGGCGAGGCGTTCACGGCGAACCTGCGCCTGGTCGACGCCGTCCGCGCGATGGCGGGGGAGAAGGGCTGCACGCCCGGGCAGCTGGCGCTGGCCTGGGTGCTGGCGCAGGGTCCCGACGTCGTCCCGATCCCCGGCACCAAGCGGCGGTCCTACCTGGAGGAGAACGCCGGCGCGCTCGCCGTCGAGCTGTCGGCGGAGGACCTGGCGCGGCTCGGCGAGATCGCCCCGCCCGGGGTCGCCGTCGGTGGCCGGTACGCCGACGCCGGCTACGCCTACGGCGACAGCCCGGAGCGCGCCGCGTGAGCGACCCGGCCTGCGGCGTCGCGCACGGGGCGCCGGCTGCCGAGGCGACCGACCGGGTGCTGGTCGCGGTGTTCGCCTCCCCGGTGGCCGAGGTGCTGCTGCGCTGGGGCGCCGAGCTCGGCTTCCGCGCCGCGCTGGTCGACCCGGCCGGCGGGGACGGCGCCCGCACGCTGGCCGACCTCGAGGACGCCCTCGACCTCGACCGGGCCGACGTCGTGGTCACCGACCACCACCGCCCCGAGCTCGGCGAGGTGCTGCGGGACGCGCTGGCCCGCCGGGTCCGCTGGATGGGCGTCATGGGCAACCCGCGGCACGAGGGCCCGCACGTGGCGGCACTGGCCGCGCTCGGCGTCCCGCCGGAGGAGGTGGCCCGGGTGCACCGGCCGATCGGGCTGGACATCGGCTCCCGCGCGCCGGCCGAGATCGCGCTGAGCACGCTGGCCGGGCTGCTGGCCGACCGGAACGGCCGCTCCGGCGGGTTCGCGCACGGCCCCCGGTGAGCGCCGTCCTGCTCGGTGCCGACCTGGGCACCAGCGGGCTCAAGCTCGTCGCGCTGGGCGAGGACGGCGGCACCGTCGCGGAGACCGAGGCCGGCTACCCCGTGGAGAGCCCGCGGGAGGGCTGGGCCGAGTGCGCCGTCGGCACCTGGCGGGCGGCGTTCGACGACGCCCTGGCCCGGCTGCTGCCCGCGCTGGGCGGCCGGCCGGTGGCCGGGCTGGGGCTGTCCGGCCAGATGCACGGCACGGTGCTCGTCGACGACGCCGGCGCCGCGCTCGCGCCCGCGGTGCTGTGGCCGGACCGGCGGGCCGCCGCGGAGGTCGCCCGCTGGCGAGCACTGCCGGTGCCCGACCGCGCCGCGCTGGCCAACCCGCTGGTGCCGGGGATGACCGGCCCGGTGCTGGCCTGGCTGGCGGCGCACCGGCCCGGCCTCGTCGACCGCGCCGCGGCCGTCCTGCTGCCCAAGGACGCCCTCCGCGCCACCCTGCTGCCCGGCACCGACCCGCGGGTCACCGACCGCAGCGACGCCTCGGCCACGCTGCTGTGGGACGTCGTCGCCGACGGCTGGTCCGCCGCCGCGCGGGCCGCGGCGGGGGTACCGCCCGGCCTGCTCCCGGCGGTGCGGACCTCGGCGGAGGTGGCCGGGACGGCGGTGCTCGGCGGGGCGGAGGTCCCAGTCGTGGTGGGCGGCGGGGACACCCCGCTGGCGCTGCTCGCGGCCGGCACGACCTCCGGCCTGCAGGTGAACCTCGGCACCGGCGCGCAGGTGCTGCGGCCCGGCTGGACGCCGGCCCCGGCCGACGACCCGCCGGTGCACGGCTATGCGGACGCCGAGCGCGGCTGGTACGCGATGGCCGCGCTGCAGAACGGCGGCTCGGCGTGGACCTGGGCGGCCGGCGTGCTCGGCGTCCCGTCCGCTGCACTGTTCGACCTGGCCGCGACGTCGCCGCCGGGGGCCGGGGGAGCGGTGTTCCGGCCGTTCCTCACCGGCGAGCGCGGCGGGGTGGCCGGGCCCGGCGACCGCGCCGGCTGGTCCGGCCTGGGCGCCGGCACCACCCGCGCCGACCTCGCCCGGGCCGCCGTCGAGGGGGTGCTGTCCGCCGTCGCCGCGGCGGCCGGGCTGCTCGGGGAGGTGCCCGACGGTCCCGTCGTCCTGACCGGGGGCGGGGGACGCTCGCCGCTGGTGCGGGAGACCCTCGCGGGCCTGCTGGGCCGGCCGGTGACGTACCTGCCGCTGCGCAGCGCGTCCGCGGTCGGGGCGGCGGTCCTGGCCGGGCGCGGCACCGGCCTGCCGGTCGCGCCGCGGCGGGCCTGACCGGCCGCATGGAACGGTGCCGCCCCGGGCACCGTTGACCCCGACGAGGGGCCCAGGACGGGCCCCGGCGAGAGGAGGCACGCGAGATGGCGTCGGTGTTCGACAAGGTGGCCCAGTTCGCCCGCAGCCCGAAGGGTCAGCAGACCCTCAAGCAGGTGTCGGCCAAGGCCCAGCAGCTGGCGAGGGACCCCAAGACCAAGGCCCGGATCGACGACGCCCGCCGCCGGTTCACCGGTGGCCGCGGCACCGGCGGCGGCCCGCGCCCCACGGCGTAGCCCCGGACACGACGGCGGCCCCTCCCCGGCGTCGGGGAGGGGCCGCCGTCGCGTTCAGGCCGCGGGGCCGGGCAGCTTCAGGTGGGCCAGCGCGGCGTCGTGCAGCGCGCCGTTGGTGGCCAGCGCGCTGCCGCCGGCCGGGCCGTCGGCGCCGGTGAGGTCGGAGAACCGCCCGCCGGCCTCGCGCACGATGACGTCGAGCGCGGCGAGGTCCCACAGCGACACCTCGGGCTCGCACGCGACGTCGACCGCGCCCTCGGCCAGCAGGACGTAGCTCCAGAAGTCGCCGTAGGCGCGGGTGCGCCACACCGACCGCGTGAGGTCGAGGAACCCGTCGAGCAGGCCGCGCTCCTCCCAGCCGGACAGGCTGGAGTAGGACAGGCTCGCGTCGCCGAGGTCGGAGATGCCGGAGACGTGGCACCGGGTGGCCGACTCCAGCCGCCGCCCGGTCCAGGCACCGACGTCCTTGGCCGCCCACCAGCGGCGGTTGAGCGCCGGCGCCGATACCAGGCCGACGACCGCCTCGTCGCCGTCGAACAGCGCGATGAGGGTCGCCCACACCGGCACGCCGCGGACGAAGTTCTTCGTCCCGTCGATCGGGTCGAGCACCCAGCGCCGCGGCCCGTGCCCGGTGACGCCGAACTCCTCGCCGAGCACGGCGTCCCGCGTGCGGGCCCGGGCGAGGGTGGTCCGCAGCTGCTCCTCGACGGCGCGGTCGGCGTCGGTGACCGGCGTCAGGTCCGGCTTGGTCTCGACGGCGAGGTCGAGGGCCCGGAACCGCTCCATGCTGATGGAGTCCGCCTGGTCGGCCAGCACGTGCGCCAGGTGCATGTCCCCCGTGAAGTCCCGGCCCGGTGTCATGGGCACCGAACCTAGCGGGCGGTCAGTCGAAGACGGCGGCACTGATGCCGCTGGGCCCCTCGTACTCCCGGTCGTCGATCTCCTGCAGCGCGTCGAGGACCTCCTTGTCGGCACCCTTGGCGTGCTCGAGGATCTGCTCCTTGCTCGCCGGGTAGTCGATGCCCTTGAGGGCCTTCTGGAGGTCGATCGGGCTCACCATGCCGGTGCCGCTACCCCCGCCCACGTGCTCCGATGCACGGATACCGTCGAGGGGATGGAAGCGGCGACGATCGTGGGGCTCCTGGCCGACCCCACCCGGCTGAGGGTGGTGGCGGCCCTGGCGCTCGGCGCCGGGACGATCGAGGACGTCGCCGCGGCCTCGGGGCTGTCGCTCAAGGACGTCGCGCTCGCCGCCCGCCGGCTCGCCCGCGCCGGGCTGGTCCGCCGGGACGGGCACGTCCTCGAACTGCTGACCGACCGGTTCGGCGCCGCCGCGCGCGCCGCGGCCGAGGCGGCGCCCGCGCCGGAGCCGCTGTCGGACGACCCGGCCGAGTCCGCGGTGCTCGCCGCGTTCATCCGCGACGGCCGGCTGACCACCATCCCGGCGCAGCGGAGCAAGCGGCGCCTGGTGCTCGAGCACGTGGTCCGGGTGTTCGACGTCGGCGTCCGCTATCCCGAGCGCGAGGTCAACGCGCTGCTGGCGGTCTGGCACCCCGACACCGCGGCGCTGCGCCGCTACCTGGTCGACGAGGGGCTGCTGTCCCGCGAGGCCGGGCTGTACTGGCGGACCGGCGGCTGGGTGGACGTCTAGTCCACCTGCCTGTGCTCGTGCTCTGCCCCCACGGGCGGGGCAGAGCACGACTTCTCCCAGGACGGGGCCCGGGTGCGGGGTCACACTCCGGGCGTGCCCGACGCCGACGCCTTCCGCGCGCTCGCCCGCTCCTCGCCGTGGCGGTGGACGACGCTGCGGTTCACCGTGCGCCGGCCCGATCACCCGTGGCGGACCCAGCCCCTGCGTGCGTGGCTGCGCCGGCCCGATCGGCTCCGCGTCGAGACCCTCGACGGCGAGCTGCTGCAGGTCGTCCACGAGCCGCGGCAGCGGTCGGTGCTCCTCGGTCCGGACGGCGGGCGGGAGGTCGTCCACCCCTGGCCGGCGGACGGTCCCGGGCCGGTCCTGCGGGACGACGGGCTGGTGGCGGTCCGGCCGGAGGGGCCCTCCTACGACGCGCCGATGTACCAGAGCTACGACTGGGTGGCGCTGCTCGACCCGGTCGAGCTCGCCGACGGCCGGGACCCGGACACCGGGGAGCCGGGCGTGCCCGGCCTGGAGGTCGACTCCGTCACCCGGGTCGAGCACGGCGGACGGCCGGCCTGGGAGGCGGTCGTCCGTCCGACGCCGCGGTACGAGCCGCGGTGCGACTGCTGCTCGCTGCTCCGGTCGCGGGACCTCGACGTCCGGGCCGGCGTGGTCGAGGTGCTGGACCGCTACCCGGAGGCGTACCGGGTCCGGCTCGACGAGCAGACCGGCACCTGCGTGTGGATCGACGACCCCGGCTCGCTGGGCGTCGACCTCGACGTGCGGATCGAGGCGGTCGACGAGCCGATGGACGACGGGCTGTTCGGCTAGCCGAGCCGCACGGTCCCGTCGGCGTCGACCGACCAGCCGGGGTTGTGCCCGATCTCCCAGACGACGCCGTTGGGGTCGCGCACCAGCGCGTGGAAGACGCCGCCGAAGGCGCCCTCCCCGGGCGGGGTGAGCACCGTGCCCCCGGCGGCGGCCATCTGCTCGCACAGCGCGGCGACGGCGTCGCGGTCGCCGACGTTGTGCGCCAGCGTCAGCCCGGACACCTCCGGCCGGGCGGGCCCGGTACCGAGGTCCTGGGCGAACTTCGCCGTCTCGAAGAAGGCCAGCACGGTGCCCGGCGCGACCTGGAAGAACACGATCTCGCCGGGCACGTCGAGCAGCGGCGTCCAGCCCAGGCCCTCGACGTAGAACCGCCGGGCGGCGTCGAGGTCGGCGGTGGCCAGCGTGAGGAAGTGGACCTGCTGTTCCACGGGGCTCCTCCCGTCAGTAGCCCGGGCCGAGCTGGCCCACGGCGTCGAGCAGCCGCCGCACGCTGGCCAGCCGCTCGGCGCGGCCGGGCGGACCGTCGGCGGCCCAGGCGTCCAGCGCGCAGTCCGGGTCGTCGGCGGAGTGCCCGCAGCCCGGCGGACAGTCGACGGCGGCCTCGGCGAGGTCGTCGAAGGCCGCGACGACGTCGTCGGCGGTGACGTGCGCCAGCCCCAGCGAGCGGATGCCGGGTGTGTCGACGATCGTGCCGCCGCCGGGCAGGTCGAACAGCACCGCCGACGACGACGTGTGCCGCCCCTTCCCGACCTTCGTCACCTCGCCGATGGCCCGGTCCGCCTCGGGCACCAGCCGGTTCACCAGCGTCGACTTGCCCACGCCCGACTGCCCCACGAACACGCTGGTGCGCCCCTCCAGCCGCTCGAGCAGCGGGTCCAGCGGCGTCTCCCGGGACACCGGCACCGCGCCGACGTCCAGCCCCGCGTAGCGGTCCAGCAGCGCCTGCGGGCTGGCCAGGTCGGTCTTGGTCAGGCAGAACAGCGGCTCCAGCCCGCCGGCGTAGGCGGCCACCAGGCAGCGGTCGAGGAACCCCAGCGCCGGGTCGGGGTCGGTCACCGAGGTGACGACGACGAGCTGCTCGGCGTTGGCCACCACGACCCGCTCGGTGGGGTCGGTGTCGTCGGCGGTGCGCCGCAGCGACGTCGTCCGGTCCTCGATGACGACGATCCGGGCGAGGGTGTCGGGCCGGCCGCTGGTGTCGCCGACCAGCCGCACCCGGTCCCCGACGACGACGCCGTGCCGCCCCAGCTCCCGGGCGCGCATCGCGGTCACCTCGAGCGGGGCGCCGTCCGGACCGGGGACCCGGACGGTCATCCGGCCGCGGTCGACCGCGATCACCAGGCCCGGGACGGCGTCGGAGTGCGCCGGCCGGGTGCGGGTGCGCGGGCGGGACCCGCGCCGGTTGGGCCGGACCCGGACGTCGTCCTCGTCCGAGCGGCTGTCGTGGCGGCGGCTCAGGAGGCCACCCCCGCGGTCGTGGAGAGCATGCCCGCCCAGCGCTCGCGGAAGTCCGGCAGCGTCTTGGTGACCGCCTCGGCCCCGGACACCCGCACGCCCTCGACCGCGAGGCCGAGGACGGCGGCGGCGTGCACCATGCGGTGGTCGGCGTAGGAGTCCAGCAGCGCCGGCCGCAGCGGGCCCGGCTCCACCTCCAGGCCGTCGGGCAGCTGCCGGACGCGGGCGCCGACGGCGGTGAGCACCTCGTCGAGGGCCTGGAGGCGGTCGGTCTCGTGGCCGCGCAGGTGGGCGATGCCGGTCAGCCGCGAGGGCCCGTCGGCCAGCGCGCAGAGCGCGGCGAGCACGGGGGTCAGCTCGCCGACGTCGCCGAGGTCGGCGACCAGCGGGGCGACGCGGCCGGTGCCGGTGACCCGCAGGCCGTCCGGCGTCCGCTCGACCTCGGCGCCCATCGCGCCCAGCAGTCGGTCCAGCTGCGCGCCGGGCTGGGTGGTGACCGCCGGCCAGTCGGGCACGGTGACCCGCCCGCCGGTGACCAGCGCGGCGGCGAGGAACGGCGCGGCGTTGGACAGGTCGGGCTCGACGACGCGGTCGAGCGCGGCCGGCCGCCCGGGGGAGACCCGCCACCCGCGGTCGGTGGCGACGACGTCGACGCCGTGCTCGCGCAGTGCGGCGACGGTCATCTCCACGTGCGGCATCGACGGCACCCCGCCGGCCAGGGCGAGGTCGATCCCGCCGGCGAACCGGGCGGCGGCCAGCAGCAGCCCGGAGACGATCTGCGAGGACTCGCTCGCGTCGACGGTCACCGCGCCGCCGCGGACCGCGCCGGTGCCGAGCACGGTGAACGGCGCCCGGCCGCGGCCGCCGTCGTCGACCTGCACGCCGAGGTCGCGCAGCGCCGCGATGAGGCCGGCGTTGGGGCGCTCGCGCAGCCGCGGGTCGCCGTCGAGCCGGACCGGGCCGTCGGCGAGGGCGGCCACCGGCGGCAGGAAGCGCAGCACGGTGCCGGCCAGCCCGGCGTCGACCTCCGCCGGGCCGCGCAGCTCCCCGGGGGTGACCAGCCAGTCGGCGCCGTCCTCGGCGATGCCGACGCCGAGCGCGCGCAGGCCCGCGGCCATGAGGTCGGTGTCGCGGGCCCGCAGCGGGCGCACGACGCGGCTCGGGCCGTCGGCGAGCGCGGCCAGGACGAGCGCCCGCGCGGTGATCGACTTGGAGCCGGGCAGCGGGACGACGGCGTCCACGGGGGTCGGGCGGTGCGGCGTCGTCCAGACCTGGCTCACGGGGGACCATCCTGCCCGGTCCGGACGACGCCGCACTGCGGAGCCCGCCCTAGCCGGCCTGCGGCTTCTCGGCCTTCTTGGCCGGCACCGTGCGCAGGAGCCGCCGGTTGGCGAACTCGAACACCGCCAGCTCGGAGAGCTCGCGGCCGTAGCCGGAGCGCTTGATCCCGCCGAAGGGCAGCTCGGGGGAGGAGCCGGTGGGCTGGTTGATCCAGACCATCCCGGCCTCGATCCGCTCGGCCACCGCCCGCGCGCGGTCGAGGTCGCTGCTCATCACGGTCGCACCGAGCCCGTAGACGCTGTCGTTGGCGAGGGCGACGGCCTCGTCGGCGTCCTTCACCCTGTAGACGACGGCGGCGGGGCCGAAGAGCTCCTCGTGGTACGCGCGCATCTCGGGCGTCACGTCGGTCAGCAGGGTCGGCTCCACGAACGCGCCCGGGTGGTCGGGGCGGCCGCCCCCGGCGAGCACGGTGGCGCCCTTGTCGACGGCGTCCTGGATCTGGGCGTGCAGGTCCTTCGCGGCCTGCTCCGACGACAGCGGCGCCAGCGTGGTGCCCGCGTCCGCCGGGTCGCCGGGGGCGAAGGTGGAGAACGCCTGCTGCAGGCCGGCGACGAACGGCTCGTAGGCGTCCTCGGTGACGATCAGCCGCTTGGCAGCGATGCACGCCTGGCCGCTGTTCTGCATCCGGCCGGTGGTCGCCGCCTTGACCGTGGCGCCGACGTTCTCGGCGTCCAGGACGATGAACGGGTCGCTGCCGCCGAGTTCGAGCACGGACTTCTTCAGGTGCTTGCCGGCCAGGGCGCCCACCGCGCTGCCGGCGCGCTCGCTGCCGGTCAGCGTCACGCCCGCGATGCGGGGGTCGGCGATGACCTGCTCGACGTCGGCGATGCGCAGGAAGGTGTTGGTGAAGACGCCCTCGGGCGCACCGGCGTCGGTGAACAGCTGCTCGATGGCCAGCGCGCACTGCGGGACGATCTCGGCGTGCTTGAGGATCACGGTGTTCCCCAGCACGAGGTTCGGGCCGGCCACGCGGACCACCTGGTAGTAGGGGTAGTTCCAGGGCTCGATGGCCAGCAGCGCGCCCACCGGGTGCGTCTCGACGACGGCCTCGCCCTTGCCCAGCAGCGGCTGGATCGGGGTGGGCTGCAGGAAGCCCGGGCCGTTGTCGGCGTAGTAGTTGAGGATCATCGAGCAGAGGAACAGCTCGCCGGCGGCCTCCTCGCTGCGCTTGCCCATCTCCTTCGTGGCGAGCGCGGCCAGCTCGTCGCGGCGCTCGTCCATCAGCTCGGCGGCGCGGCGCACGACGGCGGCGCGCTCCTCGACCGGCCGCTGCCGCCACTCCTGGTACGCGGCGTGCGCGGTCGCGATGATCCCGTCGATGGCCTCGGTGGGCGTGAAGTCGAACTCCTTCTCGGTCTCCCCGGTGAAGGGGTCGACCGTCGCGTAGCGCCGCTCGGCGGACTCGCTCGCGGTCTTCGGCTGCTCCTGCGGTGGGTTCTGGGTCGCGGTCACGCGCGTGATCCTCGTCTCTGCTCGCCGGTGTCTCCACCCCGGCCCTACCCGACCCCCAGCAGGGCACTCGCGCTGTCCCCGGTCCCGCCTAGAGTCGGTCCCGCGGGCCCGTCCCGGGCCGGCCCGACAGCCGGGAGGACCAGCCATGTGCGGTCGATACGCCGCCACCCGCCGTCCCGAGGACCTCGTCGTCGAGTTCGAGGCCGTCCCCGCCGAGGGGCAGGAGCCGCTGCGGGCCGACTTCAACGTCGCGCCGACCAAGGACGTCTACGTGGTCCGGACCAAGCGCGAGCGCGACCCGGAGGGCAGCCCCACCGGCGCCGGGCACCGGGAGCTGCGCTCGGTCCGCTGGGGCCTGGTGCCCTCCTGGGCCAAGGACGTCTCGGTGGGCAACCGGATGCTCAACGCCCGCGTCGAGTCGCTCACCGAGAAGCCGGCCTTCCGCTCGGCTGCCCGCTCCCGCCGCTGCCTGGTCCCGGCCGACGGCTGGTACGAGTGGCAGAAGAGGCTCGACTCGCCGGGCAAGCAGCCGTTCTTCATCACCCCGGCCGACGGGTCGGTGCTGGCCATGGCCGGCCTCTACGAGGTGTGGGGCAAGGGCGAGGACCGGCTCTACACCTGCACCGTCGTCACCGCCCCCGCCGTCGGCGCGCTCACCGAGATCCACGACCGGATGCCGCTGGTGCTGCCGCGCGAGCGGTGGGCCGACTGGCTCGACCCCGCCCGCGACGACGTCGAGGCGCTGGCGGAGCCGACCCCGCCGTCGGTGGTCGAGGGCCTGGAGCTGCGCCCGGTGAGCGCCGCGGTGAACAACGTCCGCAACAACGGCGCCGAGCTGGTCGCCCGCGTCGAGGGCACCAGCGCCCCGGCCGACCAGCCCGCGCTCTTCTGAGGAGCCGTCCGCTGAGCGAGCGCGCGCCCGCCGTCGTCCCCGCCGACCCGCCCGCCGAGGCGCCTGCCGGGCCCGTGCTGCCCGGCTGGGTCGCCGCCGGGGTCACCTTCCTCGCCTCCGGCGCGGTGCTGGTGCTGGAGATCGTCGGGCTGCGGCTGATCGCCCCCTACGTCGGCATCACGCTGCAGACCAACACCGCGGTCATCGGCTTCGCGCTGGCCGCGATCGCGGTCGGCGCCTGGGCCGGGGGCGCCACCGCCGACCGCCGCGACCCGCGCGGGCTGATCGCGCCGCTGCTGGTCGCCGGCGGGGCGCTGGTGATCGCCGTCCTGCCGCTGGTCCGGTTCACCGGGTCGTTCCTCACCGGCCCCGATGCCGGCGCCGTGCTGCTGCTGGCCGCCGTCGCCATCGTGGTGCCGGCGACGCTGCTGTCGGCGGTGCCGCCGATGGTGGTGAAGCTGCAGCTGGCCAGCCTGGCCGAGACCGGGTCGGTCGTCGGGAAGCTGTCGGGCATCGGCACGCTCGGCGGCATCGCGGCCACCTTCGCCACCGGCTTCGTGCTCATCGCGGTCTTCCCGAGCAGCGGCATCCTCGTCGGCACCGGGCTCGTGACCGTCGTCGCCGGCATCGCCGTGTTCCTGCTGCTGCGGCGCCGGTCGCCGGGCGGGGCGGGGCGGGTGCCGACGGCGCTGCTGCTGCTCGCCGTCACCGGGTCGCTGCTGGCGGCGGTCGCGCCGACGCCGTGCGAGGAGGAGACCGCCTACCACTGCGCCCGCGTGGTGGCCGACCCCGGGCGGGAGACCGGCCGGGTGCTGGTGCTGGACACGCTGCGGCACAGCTACGTCGACCTCGCCGACCCCACCCACCTGGAGTTCCAGTACGTCCGGGCGATCGCCGCGGTCACCGACGTCCTGGCCCCCGCGGGGGAGCCGCTGTCGGCGCTGCACCTGGGCGGCGGCGGCGCGACCGTGCCCCGCTACCTCGCGGAGGTCCGCCCCGGCACCGAGAGCCTGGTGCTCGAGGTGGACCCGGGCGTCGTCGCGATCGACCGCGAGCAGCTCGGCCTGGAGACCTCCGGGCAGCTGCAGGTGCGGGTCGGCGACGCCCGCGTGGGGCTGGCCGCCGAGCCCGCCGGCACCCGCGACGTCGTCGTCGGCGACGCCTTCGGCGGCCTGTCGGTGCCCTGGCAGCTGACGACCGTGGAGGCGCTGGAGCTGGTCGACCGGGCGCTGGCCGACGACGGCGTGTACGTCGCCAACCTCATCGACCACCCGCCGCTGGGCTTCGTCCGCGCGGAGCTGGCCACCATGCGCGCGGTGTGGCCGCACGTGCTGCTGCTGGCCCGCGCGCCGGTGCTCGCCGCCGAGGACGGCGGCAACGTCGTCGCGGTCGCGTCGCACCGGCCGCTGGACGAGTCCGCGCTGGCGCAGGCGCTGCTGGCGCAGGACTCGGCGTGGCAGGTGGCCTCGGCCGAGGAGGTGGCCGCCCTCGCCGGCGACGCGCAGGTGCTCACCGACGACGCCGCGCCGGTCGACCAGCTTCTGACCCCTTACGGAGTCCCCGACTCGTAGTCGGCCCCTCGCGGGGGCCCGCCGCGAGCTTGCGGGTGGGGGGCGAGGGGTCCTTTCGCGATGGGGGCGGTGCGGGCGCGGGTCAGGCGGACCAGGTCGGCCGGCGGCAGCTCCACCTGCAGCCCGCGCCGGCCGGCGCTGACCATCACCGTCGCGAAGCCCAGCGCCGAGTCGTCGACCACGGTGGGCAACGCCCTGCGCTGACCGAGCGGGCTGATCCCGCCGAGCACGTAGCCGGTGGTGCGCTCGGCGTCGGCCGGGTCGGCCATCGCGGCCCTGCGCCCGCCGGCCGCGGCGGCCAGCGCCTTGAGGTCGAGGGTGCCGCTCACCGGGACGACGGCGACGGTCAGCGTGCCGTCGACGCGGGCGACCAGCGTCTTGAACACCTGGCGCGGATCGGCGCCGAGCGCGGCCACCGCCGCCTCGCCGTGCCCCTGGTCGCTCGGGTGCTCGGGGTCGTACGGGTGCAGGGTGTGCGCCACCCCGGCCTTCTCCAGGGCCCGCACCGCGGGGGTCGCCGCCACGGCCGGGCACCGTATCCGACGCTCGCGCGGACCGCCGCCGACTTCCCGCGGCCGGGGAATGAGCCCACCGGCGGCCACCGTTGCAGGGACCGTGAGCAGCACCGTCTCCAGCGCCCGCACCCGGGCCCCGCACCGGCGGCCCCCGGGCCGGCCCGACGCCGCGCGACTAGGATCGACCGACGTGGCAGCCCGCCTCCGGGCGCCGCAGAGAGGACGGTCGGTGCCTGAGGAGACCCCGGGCGGGAACCCCGCCGTCGAGCCGGTCGAGACCCCGCGCGAGCAGGTGGCCGGAGCTCCGGTGGAGGTGCCCGAGGCCCGCGAGGGGGGCAGCCGCACCGAGATCGCCGAGACCCGCGCGGAGCGCGACGCCCGCTTCGAGCGGGACGCGCTGCCCTACCTCGACCAGCTCTACCCGGCGGCGCTGCGGATGACCCGCAACCCCGCCGACGCCGAGGACCTGGTCCAGGAGACGTTCGTCAAGGCCTACTCCGCGTTCCACCAGTTCGCCGAGGGCACGAACCTCAAGGCCTGGCTGTACCGGATCCTGACCAACACCTACATCAACAGCTACCGCAAGAAGCAGCGTCAGCCGCAGCAGTACCCGACCGACCAGGTGCAGGACTGGCAGCTGTACGCGGCCGAGGAGCACAGCTCCAGTGGACTGCGCTCGGCGGAGATCGAGGCGCTGGACCACCTGCCGGACTCCGACATCAAGGAGGCCCTGCAGCAGCTGCCCGAGGACTTCCGGCTGGCGGTGTACCTCGCCGACGTCGAGGGCTTCGCCTACAAGGAGATCGCCGAGATCATGGGCACGCCCATCGGCACGGTGATGTCCCGGCTGCACCGTGGCCGGCGGGGCCTGCAGAAGCTGCTGGCTGACTACGCCCGTGAGCGCGGGTTCGTCCGCGCCGGAGCCGGTGAGGAGGGGCGGTCGTGAGCACCGAGCAGGAGCGTCCGGTCGAGATCTCCTCGTGCGACGACGTCCTGTCGCACGTCTTCGAGTTCCTCGACCGCGAGACCGACGACGCCCGCCGCGCCGTCATCGCCGAGCACCTCGAGGACTGTTCCCCGTGTCTGCGGCAGTTCGGCATCGAGCAGGAGTTCAAGGCGCTGGTCCGCCGCCGCTGCGGCGGTGACCCGACGCCGTCGGGCCTGCGCGAGCGGATCAAGATGCAGCTGACCACCGTCTCCTTCGAGGAGGACGGCACGCAGATCAGCGTGGAGAAGGTCAGCACCGAGGTGGTCCGGACCGACTGGTCCGAGGACGCCTGAGGCCCCCGGCTCCACGACGACGCCCCGCCCCCGGTCCTCCGGGTGCGGGGCGTCGTCGTGTCCGGCCCGTCGGGCCGTTCGTCAGGCGTTGGGGCGCTTGCCGTGGTTGGCCTTGTTCCCCTTGCGGGAGCGCCGCTTGCGTCCACGCTTGGACATCGCTGCCCTCCTCTCGTCGTCGTGGTCCCTGTTCCCACCCAGGGTCCCACAGCGGGTGAGGAGGTCCCCGCCCGGTGGCGTGGGTGTCGGCGGCGCGGGGCACGATGGCAGGGAGACCGGGCGGACGGCCCGGCGCGGTGACGGGAGGACCGGGGAGCGTGGCCCAGCACGGGATCGAGAGCGTGCTCGTGGCGGGGCGGGGGCCCGCGGCGTGCGCGGTCATCGCGGCCTGCTCCCGGCTCGACGTGAAGTCGGTGGCCGTCTACTCCGAGGCCGAGCGCTCGGCCCGGCACGTGCGGCTGGCCGACGACGCGGTGCTGCTCGGGCCGGCGCCCGCGGCGGAGTCCTACCTCGCCGTCGACCGGATCGTGGAGGCCGCCCGCCGCAGCGGGGCCCGCGCCGTCCTGCCCGTGCCGCCCGCGCTGGCCGGCAACGCCGCGCTGGCCGGGGAGGTCGCCGCCGCGGGGCTCACCTGGGTCGGCCCGCCCGCCGAGGTGCTCGAGCGGCTCGGCGGCGACGGCGTGGAGCCGGCCAGCGAGCACGGCCTGCTCGCCGTCGTCACCGAGGACGGCCTGCGGTTCCCGACGGCGGTGGCCCGCGACCGGGCGGCCGGCATCGCGCGGGTGTCCTGGACGCCCGATCCCGCCGGGGACGTGCCGCCCGGCGCCAAGCGGCTGGCCGAGGTCGGCTGGCGCGGGCTGGTCACCGTCGGCGTCGCCGAGGACGGCGAGCTGGGGGAGGTCGCGGCCGGCTTCTCCCTCGACATGGCCGTGCTGGAGCGGGCGCACCAGGTGGACGCGGTCGACCTCGCGCTGGCCGCGGCGGTGGGCCGTCGCGCGCCGCGGCGCCGCGCGCTCGACGAGCACCCGCCGCGGGCCGCGGTCGCCGTCCAGCTGCGCTCGACGCTGCCGCCCGGGAGGGCCGGCCGGGTGACCGGCGCCCTGCCCTCGGCGGGCCGGCTGCGCGGCACCACCGGGCGGACCGAGGTGGTCGCGGTCAGCGGCTACGACCCGGGCGACCGGCTCGACGGCTGGTACGACGCCCTGCTGGCCACCGTGAGCGCCGGGGCGCCCGACACCGCGACCGCCGCGCGGGCCGCCGCCGCCGCGCTGTCCGGCCTGCCCGAGACCGGGGTGCCGCACGACGGCGACGAGGTCTGCGCGGTGCTGCACCGGCTGGCCGAGGGGGACCTCGCCCCGGGGTCCTGAGCGACGGCCGGGCTCCGGGGCCCGTGCTTGGATGGGGGCTCCGCTCAGCGAGGAGGTGCCGCGTGGCAGTCGAGGAGATCCACGCCGAGATGGTCTCCAGCGTCTGGAAGGTGCTGGTGAGCCCGGGCAGCGAGGTGTCCGCGGGGGACACCCTGGTGATCCTCGAGTCGATGAAGATGGAGATCCCCGTGCTCACCGAGCGCGCCGGCGTCGTGCAGGAGCTGCACGTCGTCGAGGGCGAGGTGCTGCAGGAGGGCGACCTCATCGCCACCGTCGCCGACGCCTGACCACCGCCCCGGCGGCTCAGGTCGCGCGGCGGGCCAGGTCCGCCAGGCGGTCCCCGAGCAGGCGGTAGACCCCCGGGTGCACGCTCATGCCGACGTGGCTGGAGTCGACCTCGACGTTCTCGGCGTCCGGGTCGAGGCACGCGTGCCAGTCGACGACCCAGTCGCTGCGGGAGTAGACCGACAGGTACGGGACCTGCGCGGGGAAGGGGCGGGCCAGGTCCTCGGCCAGCTCCCCGGCGCACCCGCCGTCCAGGCAGTCGTCGCGGAAGAGCCCCGGCAGGCCCGCGGTGCCCAGCGCGGCGACCAGCCGCACCTGCGCGGCCACCAGCGGGTTGATCGCCATGTGGTCGACGTTCGGGCTGCCGAGCGTGACGATCCCGGCGACCCGGTCCGGCCGGCGCATCGCCACGAGCTTGGCGAACAGCCCGCCCCGGCTCTGGCCGACGACCGCGGCGGGCCGGCCCGTCCGGTCGGTGAACTCCACCAGGCGGCGCTCCAGGCGCTCGACCGCCAGGCGGGTGCAGTCGACGTTGACGCGGATCTGCGAGGTGCACGTCCGGTAGCCCCGGGCGCCCAGCCAGCGCTCCAGCACCGACAGCGACGGGTCCCCGGCCAGGAAGCCCGGCACGAGCAGGACCGGCAGGCCGCCGCCGTGCGGGACGCCGTGCCCGCGCCAGACGGGGGAGCGGACCAGTGCGGCCGCCTCGCGCCAGGGCCGCTGCGCGGCGAGCAGTGCCGCGACCGGGGAGGCCCCGATCCACGGGGGTGCCTCGCCGGCCGGTGTGCGGGAGGTGTGCGCCGTCGTGTGCATGTCGGGTCCTCGTTCTCCTCGACGGTCCGCTGCAGGAGAGTGTGACCCCTGACACACTCGTGCAGACGGCCGGGGCGCGGCGCCCCGTCGTCCCCCGAGGAGGCCAGCGGACGTGAAGCAGCTGTCGGGTCTGGACGCGACGTTCCTCCACCTCGAGACGTCCGCGCAGTTCGGGCACGTCTCGAGCCTGTCCATCTACTCCCGCCCGGACGACCCCGCCTACCGGCCCTACGACGCGTGGCGCGCGCAGCTGGAGCAGCGGCTGCACCTGCTCGAGCCGCTGCGCCGGCGCCTGGTCGAGGTGCCCCTGGGCCTGGACCACCCCTACTGGGTCGCCGACCCGGCGTTCGACCTGGACTTCCACGTCCGGCACACGGCCGTCCCGCCGCCCGGCAGCGACGACCAGCTCGCCGCGCTGGCCGCGCGCCTGGTCTCCCGGCCGCTGGACCGGCGCAAGCCGCTGTGGCTGTCGTACGTCATCGAGGGCCTGGCCGACCGCCGCTTCGCCGTCCTGACGATCGTCCACCACGCCACCATCGACGGGGCGTCGGGCGTGGAGCTGATGACGCTCATGCTCGACGACACCCCCGAGGGCAACCGGACGCCGCCCGAGGCCGAGCCGTGGACGCCGGAACGGCCGCCCGGCGACCTCGAGATGCTCGCGCGGGGCGCGCTCGGCCTCGCCCGCAAGCCCGCGCGCGGAGTCCTGCTCGCCGCGTGGAGCGCCCGCGAGATCGGCCGGGCCACGCGGAACCCGGTGCTGGTCCGCGCGGCGAACGACGTCCGGCGCAGCCTGCGCGGGCCGCTGGGCACCGTGCTCAACCTCGGCCGGCACCGCCCCGAGGAGCCGGACCGGCCGCCGCCGGTGCCCAGCGTCCGGCCGCCGCGCACGCCGTTCAACGGGCCGATCACCCCGCACCGCAAGCTCGCCATCCGCTCGACGTCGCTCGACGTCGTCAAGCAGGTCAAGTCCGCGCTGGGCGCCACCGTCAACGACGTCGTCATGGCCGCGTGCGCCGGCGGCCTGCGCACCTGGCTGGACCGGCGCGGGGCGCTGCCGTCGGACCCGCTGGTGGCGCTGGTGCCCGTCTCGGTGCGGACGGGGGAGGAGACCGACCGCTGGACCAACCGGGTGTCGATGCTCTCGGCCGTCCTGCCGACCGACGAGCCCGACCCCGTCCGGCGGGTCCACCGCGTGCACGAGGCGATGAGCAGCAGCAAGGAGATCTTCTCCGCGCTGCCCGCCGAGCGGCTCACCGACTTCGCGGAGTTCCCGCCGCCGGCGGTCTTCGCGCGGGCGATGCGGCTCAGCGCCCGGCTGCGGCTGGGCTCCCGGCTCAGCCCGGGCAACCTCGTCATCTCCAACGTGCCCGGTCCGCGCACGCCGCTCTACGCCGCGGGCGCGCGCCTGGAGCACTACTTCCCGGTCTCCACGATCGTCGAGGGGCAGGGCCTCAACATCACGGTGCAGAGCTACCTCGACCGCCTCGACTGGGGCCTGGTCTCCTGCGCCGAACTGCTCCCCGACGTCGACGTGCTGCTCCGCGACATCCTCGACGACCTGGACGCCCTCACCGCCGCGGCCGGCGTGGAGGTGCCCCGGCCGGAGGCGGCCGCGCCCGCGCCCCGCCGTCCCTCGCGGTCCCGCAGCGGCCCGGCCCGCGCGCGGCGCTGAGCGGAGCCGGTCAGAGGTCGCGGGCGTAGACCAGCAGGTCGATGCCGGGGCGCGGGGACCAGTCGCGCTCGGGCAGCCGGGTGAAACCGAGCCGAGCGTAGAGCCGGTGCGCGGCGGCCATCACCGGGTCGGTCGACAGCAGCATCCGCCGCTTGCCGGCCGCGCGGGCCCGCTCCAGGCACTCGGTCACGAGCAGCTCCCCGACGCCGCGGCCGCGCGCCCCCGGGTCGACGACGAGCATCCGGAACGCCGCCTCCTCCGGCGACTCGGTGATCTCGCCGAAGTCGCCGTCGAGCACCAGCGCCACCGCGCCGACGACCCGGTCCCCGTCGCGGGCGACCACCAGCTGCGACCGGGAGGCCCGGCCCGCGACGTCGGCCAGCTGCGGCAGGTAGTCGTCGGAGGCCAGCCGCTCGTCCCGGTAGACGCCGACGGTCAGCGCCGCGATGGCCGGGAAGTCGGCGGGGACGGCGTCGTCGACGGTCACGGGCGGGGGGACGAGGGACGGTGCGGCCACGGGTGCCCAGCTTAGGTGGGCGCCCGACCTACCCTCGGTGACGATGAGCACCCTCTCCGAGCGCCTGCACCGCGGCGCGGCGACCGCTCCGTCGCAGGTCGAGCACGCCCGCCGCCTGGTGGCCGACTGGCAGCTGCTGGCCGACCTGGCCTTCGCCGACCTCACCCTGTGGGTGCCGCTGCGCACCGGCGCGTGGTGGTGCGTGGCCCAGGTGCGCCCGCTCACCGCGCCGACCAGCCAGCCCGAGGACCTGGTCGGCAGCGAGGTCGACGGGCCCGACGCCGACCCGTTCCGGCTGGCGCACCGCGAGGGCCGGCCGGTGACGGAGGGGGAGCCGGACTGGTCGGGCTCCAGCCCGCGGCGGCGCGAGGTCATCCCGGTGCGGCACGACGGCGTCGTCGTCGCGGTGCTGGCCAAGGACACCAACCTCGCGGTGACGCGGTCGCCGTCGACGCTGGAGCTGACGTACCTCGACATCGCCGCGGACCTCTGCCTCATGGTCTCGGCCGGCACCTTCCCGCCGGAGAAGCTGCTCGACGCCGAGATGAGCCCGCGGGTGGGGGACGGGCTGGTGCGCCTGGACGCGGCGGGCCGCGCCGTCTACGCCAGCCCCAACGCCCTGTCGGCCTACCGGCGGCTCGGGGTGACCGGCGACCTGTTCGGCACGGACCTGGCCAGGGTGACGCGGGCGGCGTCGTCGGACCGGGTGGCGGGGGAGGCGGTCGCGGCCGCGATCGCCGCCGCGGTGGCCGGGCGGTTCCCCGACCCGACCGACGTCGAGGGGCGGTCGGCGACGCTGCTGGTGCGCGCGCTGCCGCTGCAGGCGCCGGGTGCCGAGGAGGGCGCGCTGGTGCTGGTCCGGGACGTCACCGACCTGCGCGACCGCGACCGGGCGCTGCTGACCAAGGACGCGACGATCCGCGAGATCCACCACCGCGTGAAGAACAACCTGCAGACCGTCGCCGCGCTGCTGCGGCTGCAGGCCCGGCGGATGACCGAGCCGGCCGCGCGGGCGGCGCTGGAGGAGTCGGTGCGGCGGGTGGCCTCGATCGCCGTCGTCCACGAGACGCTGGCCGGCAGCCGGGAGGACGTGGTCGACGTCGACGACGTGCTCGACCAGGTGCTGCCGATGCTCGGCGACCTGACCTCGATCGGCCCGGCGGCGCGCACCCGCCGGGTGGGCGCCTTCGGTGAGCTGCCCGCCGCCACCGCGACGCCGCTGGTCATGGCGGTCACCGAGCTGCTGCACAACGCCGCCGAGCACGCCTTCCCGGCCGACGGCCAGCCCGGCTCGATCGAGCTGGTGGCCGAGCGCGACGGCGACGACCTGGTGGTGCGCGTCCGCGACGACGGCCAGGGGCTGCCGGAGGGGTTCGACCCGGCGCGGAGCGATGGCCTGGGCCTGCAGATCGTGCGGACGCTGGTGACCAGCGAGCTCGGCGGGTCGCTGGTCATGCGGACGCCCGAGGAGCCGCCGGGCCCCGGCCGGCCGGGCACCGAGGTGGTCCTCGAGCTCCCCGGTGCGGGGCGCCCCCGCCGTTAGGCGCTGCCCGGGACGAGTGGGGGCCTCCGCGAGGAGCGGGCGGGTGGGCCCAGCGCGGCAGGTGGCCGCGGTGTCGGCCGGCAGGACGACGACGTCGGCGAAACGGGGGGGGGGGGGGGGGGGGGGGGGGGGGGGGGGGGGCGGGGGGCGGGGGGGGGGGGGGCGGGGGGGGGCCGGGGGGGCGGGGGCGGGCGGGGGGGG
>NZ_JBJGZB010000036.1:0-32736 GCF_054050295.1 Geodermatophilus sp. SYSU D01045 | reverse complement strand
CGACCCCCCCCCCCCCCCCCCCCCCCCCCCCCCCCCCCCCCCCCCCCCCCCCCGGCGGCCGAGCGCCCCCCACCCGCCCCCCCCCCCCGCGCCCCCCCCCCGGTGAGCTGCCCGGCGTCCGGCACCGGCTCCCCTCCGTCGAGCAGTGCCAGGCACCGGGCTGCGACGTGTGCCGGGGACCGGTCGTCCCCGGAGCCGGCGAGGAGCTCACGACGGATGGATCGGAGCACCGCCTCGGGTGTACGGCTCCGGACGACCTCCGTGTACAGCGGGTGTGCCGTACGGACGAGACCCGGCGTCCCCTCGGCGTCGTCGACGACGACGCCGAGGCGTTCGAGCCGGGCGACGGCCTCCCGGCTGCTCAGCGCCTCGACCTCCCGGGCCGACAGCGGTTCGACCGTGGCGAGGACCTCCAACACCCGCCATTCCGCGGCATCCAGCTGCCCCAGCTGGGCCAGCACGATCTCACACAGCCGCTGGGACGGAAGCATGGCGTCCTGCCACCGCCACGCCCCCTCGCACCTCGTCAGCCGACCGCTCCAGACGCCGTCCTCCAGCAGCTCCCGGAGGAACAACGGGTTGCCTTGACTCAGGTGCCAGAGTCGCTCACCCGTCCGGGCGTCCACGTCCCCGCCGAGCACCTGGCCGATCAGCCGGACGAGCTCGGCGCGGCGCAACGGCTCCAGGTGGATCCGGTCGGCCAGCCCGTCCTTCCACAGCGGGGCGGCCGGATCCGGCTCCGTCGCACCTGTGCGCACGGTCAGGACCAGCATGACCGCACCGCTCGCGGCGAGCTGGTGCAGGAGGGTCACCGACATCTGGTCGAGCAGGTGGGCGTCGTCGACGCCGAGGACCGGGGTCGGACCGGTCCCGTCCCCGGCGATGGCCGCGGTCGCCCGTTGCAGCAGGGCCAGTCCGGTTGCGCCGTCGTCCACCGCGGGCAGGAGGTGGGCCAACGCGCCGAGCGGCACGAGCGCCGCGGCACCGGTGGCCACGGCCCACGCGGTCGGGTGGCCCCGCTGCGCGGCGGCGGTCAGGGCCTCCCGAGCCAGTCGGGACCGCCCCACCCCCGGGGGACCTGTGATCACCAGGCTGCGCTCCGGCCTCGCGGTGAGTGCAGCGATCATGGTCCGGAGCTCGGCTTCCCGGCCCGTGAGGGGCCAGCGCGTCGCCCCCATCAGACGGGACGAGCGCGATCAGGGACGGACCACGGCATCCCGTGGCCCGTCCGTCGTTCCACCGCTCCCGGCATGAGCTCCCTCGCCACTGCCGCTCCCCCGAGCTACTGGTACGGATCCCGCGCGGCGACTTTAGTCACGGGTTCGTCCCGAATTCGACGTCCGGGCTCTCCCGTGGCCCGGGTCGTGCCCCTGCGCGACGCGTCCCTCACAATCAGTTCGCCCGACCGGGGGCCGCTCCCCCGGTCCCCGTGCCTGGACTGACCATGAGGACAGCGGGCCCCCCGCCGAAGGCGGCAGCCGGCGGTGTACCGGCGGTGGAGCCGCCGACCGTGACCTCCCAGTCCGCCTCCGCGGCCGCCGGCGACCCGACCCGGACCAGCCGATCGGGCGGGACCCCGTCCCGGAGGAGGTCCCCCCACAGCCCGGCCGGCACCGCCACGGTGCCGCGCGAGGAGGCCTGCTCGGCGATCCAGGCGGCGAGCTGCTGGTGCGGCGGGGTCCGCGCGGACACCGGCAGGAAGAGCGCTCCGGTGATCACGACGACCAGGGCGGCCACGAGGAAGGTGCCCCGGAGCAGCGGGTGCGGTCGGGCCGCCGCCGGGCCACCGGTCCACGCAACGGCGAACAGGAAGCCGAGAAGCACCACGGCGACCAGCACCACCGGGAGCGCCGTGCCGGCCCCGTGCCAGGGCACCACGGCCGGCACGGTGGCCGCACCGGCAGCTGCCGCCGGCAGGCGGAGGCCGCGGAGGAGGAACCCGGTGCCGACGGCGAGCGCCGCGAGGAGCAGCAGCACGGCGCGCTCGGAGGACCCGAGGGGGAGGTCGGCCGGACCGCTCGGCACGGTGGCCACCACAGCGGCGACCGGGAGGACGACGAGCGCTGCCAGCCACGGTCGGGTGTCGCCCTCCACCGTGTCCGGGCGGGCGTGCCGGGGTCCGCCCGCGTGCCGCGCGCGCCGGCCCGATCCGGCTCCGAGGTGGGTCCCGATGCCCACGGCCAGCGGGACGGCGACCAGGGGCTCGGTCGCCACGCCCACCGCGACGGCGGCGATCCCGAGCGCTCCTGCGACGGGGCGCCGTGCCCGGCTCAGCACGAGCGCGCCCACGGCGGCCCACGCGGCCCCGACCAGACCGCTGCCGACCGTGGCGAGCACGGTGACCGCCGGCCCCATCACGAGCACCGCCAGCAGGGGCAGGGCCACCGCGACCGGGCGCACGCGCCGGGTCCGGACGAGCACGAGGAGCGCCACCACCAGGACCGCGGACGCCACGACCGCGAGTTCCCGGCCTCCCGCCAGGATCGTGTCGTGCCGCTCGAAGGCACCGGTCAGCCAGGCGTAGCCGGCCACCTGCAGGCGCAGCAGCCGGTCGCCGGAGCCCACTGCGGCACCGTCCACGCCGTGCAGGGCGGCCCACGCGCCGTCCACCAGCCGGAGCTCCGCCGCGGTGGCCGGGTGCGACCAGGCGACGGAGGCCACCCGCACGAGCAGGAGGGCGCCGAGGCCTGCCAGCCCGACCACCGCACCGACCCGGCGGACGGCTGCCCGGTGGGCCGACCCGACCCGCCCGGCCCAGCGGACGGCGGGACGGCCGGCGACCAGGGCGACGGGACGCCGGGCGACCAGGGAGGCCAGTGACCACAGGATGAGCCCCAGGCCGAGCCACGGCAGGGCCAGGAGCAGGAGCTGGAAGACGCCCAGCGTGGTGGCCAGGACGTCCCCGCTCCGGGCTCCGGCGTCGAGGTGCCGGACGTACTCCAATGACGCCTGCCAGGCGACGGGCAGCAGGTGCGGCAGGGCGACGAGGACGGCGACCAGCCAGGCGAGCAGCGTGGGGACGATCAGTGCGACCCACAGCACGACCACCCGGCGCGCCCGTGGCCTGAGCCTGCGCAGGAGCGGGTGGGACGGGCGGCCCGGGAGCAGGCTCAGCAGCGCCGGCTTCACGAAGCCGAACAGCTCGGGGACCCCCACCAGGTCGGCGAGGATGTAGTAGCCGTCCATCCGCAGGTTGGGGAGGAACTGCCAGGCGGTCTGCGTGTGCATCGTGACCAGCGCGATGAGCAGCCACGGCTCGCCCGTCCCGAGGTAGCACAGGCCCAGCGCCAGCATGGCGATGCAGTTGAAGTAGACGCCGCCCAGGTCGGTCCGCAGCCGCCCGACCCGGTCGAGGCGGTAGCTGTCGGTGACCTTGCTGTAGAACGCCGGCCAGACGATGTAGAGCCCGACGCCGACCTCGCCGGGACGGGCGCCGCCGTAGCGGCAGGCGGTCACGTGGCCGGACTCGTGGAAGGCGGTGAAGACCACGGTGAGGCCGAGGAGGGCGAGCACCAGCCCGGGCTGCCGGGCCACGTCGACGACGGCGGACTCCATCCGGCCGAGCACGTCGCCCTGGGCGACGATCCAGACGTCGACGGCGAGGAACGCGGTGACGAGCGCCACCCAGGCCGGCCGGGTGAACAGCGGCCGGAAGAACCCGGCGATGCGCCAGCTGACGGCGGCCGGGATGACACCGGCGCGGTAGCGGAGGCCCAGCAGCGGGTCGGCGCGGACCGGCGCCTGCGGGCTCGCGTCCCCGGCCCCGGCGACGTGCTCGTCGACGTGGTCGGCAGCGATGATCCCGGCGGGCCGGAGCCGCTCCTCGACCAGGAAGGTCACCTGGTCGGCGGTCAGCTCACGGCCGAGCTCGGCGCTCAGGTCGGCCGCGACCTGCTCGGTGTCCCGGCCGTCGAGGGAGCCGGCGAGCCGGTAGAGCAGGCGAGGGACCTGCATGACCTGCCCGTCGACCCGGCGGATGATGAACCGGGGGTCCTCGTAGGCGGAGTCCTGGTACTCGCCCAGCAGCTCGGTGCCCGGGGCCAGCCGTGGCAGCGGGATCCCACCCGTTGCCGGGCGGTCGAGGACCTCGGTCTGCGTCACGCTTCCCTCTCCGTCCCTCGTCGGCCGATCCGGACACGGGGAGGGGCGGCCGGTGACCGGCCGCCCCTCCCCTGGACGCGGCGGGTGCGTCAGCAACCGCCGGGCCCGTGGCGCTGTCAGCCGCCGAAGCGGACGTTGCTCCCGGCGAGCGCCGCGGCGACGGCCGAATTGATCTGGGTGCCGCCGAAGTTGATGTTGCCCGCGTTCACCGCGACGGCGATGGAGAGGTTGCCGTTCTGGAAGAACCCGGCCTGCATCGTGGTGCGCTCGGGCAGCAGCTCGACCTGCTCGTCGGCGAAGAGCTCGAGGTCCGTGGACATGGTGTCTCCTTCAGGATCGGTACTGGATGGAGTCCGCCAGGAACAGGACCGCAGCGGTGCCGCCGGACCCTCCTGATCGCCCCGTGGTCTGCCGAGCCCGGCCGCGGTCCGGGATCGGCACGCGGAAGTCTCGGGCCGCCGCCGGACCGAGGCATCAGCGTCCGGCACCTATCTGCTTCGGTCCCTCCACTGACCCCCGCACCCGGGACCACGCGCCCCCGCTGGGTCATGCCCGTACGGCGGACGACGGTACGGATCCGCTGTCCCGGGCGTCGGTCCAGCCACCACGTAGACGCCTCGTGGGGAGGTCCGGTGCGGCGTCCTGCACGCGGCGAGGGACAACGCGAGGAGGGGCGGCCGCGAACGACCGCCCCTCCCCGGCCCGGCACACAGCCGGGCCTCGCATCACCCCATCGGCAAGAGGCTCAGGCGTCAGCCGATGAAGACGTTGCTGCCCGCTGCAGCCGCGGCGACGGCGGCGTTGAGCTGGTTGCCACCGACGTTCAAGTTCAGCACGTTGGCGGCCACCGCGGTCGCGGTGTTGCCGTTCTGCGCGAAGAACTGCATGGTGGTGCGCTCGGGCAGCAGCTCGACCTGCTCGTCGGCGAAGAGCTTCAGGTCCTCGGACATGGTGTCTCCTTCAGGATCGATACTGGTTGGAGTCCGCCAGGAGCAGGACCGCAGCGGTGCCGTCGGACCCTCCTGCTCGCCCCGTGGACTGCCGAGTCCAGCCGCGGTCCGGAGTCGGCGCGTGGAAGTCTCGGGCCGCCGCCGGACCGGCGGCATCAGCGTCCGGCACCTATCTGCTCCGGTCCCGCCATTGACGCCGGTCGTCGCCACCACCGATCCGCGAAGGCGGTACACGTAGGTGGCGACCACGGCACCGAGCGCGGAGGCGCACGGATCGCTGCGAGGGCACGGATCGCTGCGAGGGCCATGTGGGTCCTCCCGTGGAGGAGACGCCGGCCTCCGTACACCGAGCGCCGACAACGGGAAGAGGGGCGGCCGCGAACGACCGCCCCTCCCCGGCCGGGCACGCAGCCGGGCCTCGCATCACTCCATCGGCAGGTGGCTCAGGCGTCAGTCACCGATGAAGACGTTGCTGCCCGCGAGCGAGAGGGCAGCCGCGATGTTCGCCTGGTTGCCGCCCACGTTGACGTTGCCGGCGTTCACGGCCGCGGCGACGGCGGTGTTGAAGTTCTGTGCCGCGAAGAACTGCATGGTGGTGCGCTCGGGCAGCAGCTCGACGGTCTGGTCCTCGAACATGGGATCTCCTCAGGATGCGGTACTGGGGATGAGGCCTGCCGGGATCAGGACTGCGGCGTCGCCGCCGGACCTCCCCGATCGCCCCGTGGACTGCCGAGCCCGGCCGCGGTCCGGGATCGGCACGCGAGAGTCTCGGGCCCCGCCGTGGAGGGCGACATCGGTGGCCACCACCTATCTCGGCTCAGCCGGATCCCGGCCCCGGGTCCGTCCACCACGGTGCCCGCTCGATGCGACACCTAGAGCGGAGAACCGGCACGGATCAGCAGGTGTCATCACTGTCGGACCCACCGGTCGGGTCGTAGTGTCTGCGGCCCCGGTTCGTCCCGGGTCGCCGGGTGGGAGGCGCCGGTCGATCGGCGTGCCCCGGCGACCCGGTGACCCGGTGACCCGATCGACCGTCCCGAACGGATTGTGACCGTTTGATGAACCGTGGCGCCCGCCGTCGAGCACTCGGCTCCGTCGTCCTCGCCGTCGCACTCCTGTCCGCCTGCGCGTCACGCGACAGCACGGAGGTCTCCGTCTACGGGGAGTCGGCGCGGGCCCGGAACGCCGCGGACACTGATCCGGACCAGCCGGTGCCGGTGCTGCGGCCGGAGGTGCTGGCCGAGGTGCCGCACGACCCGTCGGCCTTCACCCAGGGGTTCGAGGTGCACGACGGCGCCCTCTACGAGGGCACCGGGCTCGCGGGCCGGTCCCAGCTGCGCGAGGTCGACCCCGCGACCGGCGAGGTGCGGCGGTCCGCGCCGCTCCCCGGCCGGCTGTTCGGCGAGGGCATCACGGTGGTGGACGACCGCATCTGGCAGCTGACCTGGCAAGACGGTGTGGTGCTCGAGTGGGACCGGGCCACGCTCACCCTCCGGCAGGAGGTGCCGCTGGAGGGCGAGGGCTGGGGGCTGTGCTTCGACGGGACCCGCCTCGTGCGCAGCGACGGCACGGACCAGCTGCGCTTCCACGACCCCGTCACCTTCGCCGAGACCGGCTCGGTCGCCGTCACCTTCGACGACGAGCCGGTGACCCAGCTCAACGAGCTGGAGTGCGTCGACGGACAGGTCTGGGCGAACGTGTGGCAGTCCGACGCCCTCGTCCGCATCGACCCGGTGAGCGGGCGGGTGACCGCGCTGGTCGACGCCGCCGGCCTGCTCGACCAGGAGCAGCGCGCGGACGCCAACGCGGTCCTCAACGGCATCGCCGCCCTGGGCGACGACGAGTACCTGCTCACCGGCAAGCTGTGGCCCGTCTCGTTCCGCGTGCGGTTCGTGGAGTAGTCCGGTCCGCCGGTGCGGACTCGCCCCGGTCCCGGGCACCGTGTCGTCCCCGGCCGTCCCGCACCAGCGGGCGGGCACCACGGACGCAGCCGGTCGGCACCACCGAGGTGCGGTCAGGGACCACGGGACCGGTCCGGGGACCGCACCCTGCGCCGCCGCGACGTGCTGGGATGGCGCGACGAGGGGTGCGTCGCCCGCCGGCGGCGTCCCGACGACCACCCCACGACCGTCCGGAGGTACCCGTGGAGAGTCGGTTCCCCGTCCTGCTCTCGGCGCTGCTCCTGGTGTGCGGCTCGTTCTCCTGGAGCAGCTCCGCTGGTCCTGCCGGTCCGCTGTCCGGGTGGCTGAGCTCGATCGGCGTCAGCGCCGCCGTGGGGGATGGCTCCGGGTCCGTGAGCCTGGTGTCGTGCTCCGGGGACTCCTGCTCGGTGACGCTGGGAGGGAGCGGCGCCCGGGCCCACGTGCTCGGGACGACGATCGGGCTCACCGGGACCGACGGCGACCGGGCGACCCTCCGGGTCGAGGACCGGGACGTCTCCTGCACGGTGGGGCGGACGACCCCGGTGGGCGGGCTGCAGCTGACCTGCACGGAGGTCGCGGACGGCCGGGTGGCGTTCACGGTCACCCGCGGCTGAGGTCCGACCGCCGGCGGCGACCCCGGCCCACCGCCGGGGCGACCGGCCGGCCGGCTCAGCCGGTGGGGACCTCGGCGTCGAGGATGGCGCCGAGGACGCCGTTGACGTAGGCGGGCGAGTCGTCGGTCGACAGCGTCCGGGCCAGCTCCACGGCCTCGTCGATGACGACGGCGTCGGGCACGTCGTCGGCCCAGAGCAGCTCGAACACCGCCATCCGCAGGATCGCGCGGTCGACGTCGGGCAGCCGCTCGAGCGACCAGCCGCGGGCGTGGGCCCCGATCAGCTCGTCGATGCGCGCCTGGTGCGCCGCCACGCCCTCGACCAGCCGGACGGCGTGGTCGGGGACGGGCGGCGACGGGTCGGCGATCCGCTCACGGAGCAGCTCCACCGGGTCGGTGCCCCGCAGGTCCGCCTCGTAGAGGACGTCGACGGCGCGCTTGCGCGCCTTGGTGCGGGCAGCCATGGCTCGGAGCCGGTGTGTCAGTTGGCGCGGCCGAGGTACCGGCCGTCGCGGGTGTCGACCTTGAGCTTGTCGCCGGTGTTGACGAACAGCGGCACGTTGATCTGCGCGCCGGTCTCGAGGGTGGCGGGCTTGGTGCCGCCGGTGGAGCGGTCGCCCTGCAGGCCCGGGTCCGTGTGCTGGACGACGAGCTCCATGGTCACCGGCAGCTCGACGTAGAGCGGCGTGCCCTCGTGCACCGCGACGACGACCTCGGTGTTGTCGAGCAGGTAGTCCGCGCCGCCGCCGACGGTCTCGGACGGGACGTAGATCTGCTCGAAGGTGTCCCCGTCCATGAAGACGAAGTCGTTGCCCTCGCGGTACAGGTAGGTCATGTTCCGCTTGTCCACGGTGGCCGTCTCGACCTTGGTGCCGGCGTTGAAGGTCCGGTCGACGACCTTGCCCGAGAGCACGTTCTTCAGCGTCGTCCGCACGAACGCGCCGCCCTTGCCGGGCTTGACGTGCTGGAACTCGGTGACGGACCACAGCTGGCCGTCGAGGTTGAGGACCATGCCGTTCTTGAGGTCGTTGGTGGTAGCCATCTAGAGGACCAGCAGTTCCTTGCTCGTGAGGGTCAACAACTCGGGCGCGTCCGCCGTGACGACGAGCGTGTCCTCGATCCGGACACCGCCGTGGCCGGGGAGGTAGACCCCCGGCTCCACGGTGACGGCCATGCCGGCGGCCAGACTACCCGCGCCCAGCGGGCCGATGCCCGGCGCCTCGTGGATCTCCAGGCCCACCCCGTGCCCGAGGCCGTGGGTGAAGTGCTCGGCGTGCCCGGCCGCGGCGATGACGTCCCGCGAGGCCGCGTCGACGGCGACGACGTCGGCCCCGACGGCCAGCGCCGCCCGCCCGGCCGCCTGCGCCTCGGCCACCAGCGCGTAGACCTCCCGCTGCCAGTCGGCGGCGTGCCCGAGCACCAGCGTGCGGGTCATGTCGGAGTGGTAGCCGTCGACGGTCGCGCCGAAGTCGAGCTTGAGGAGGTCGCCGCCGGCCAGGACCGTGCGGTCGGGCCGGTGGTGCGGGATCGCGGAGTTCGCGCCGGTGGCCACGATCGTCTCGAACGACGGCGCCTCGGCGCCGAGCGCCAGCATGCGGGCGTCGAGCTCCCGGCCGACCTCCAGCTCCGTGCGCCCGGGCCGCAGCGCGCCCTCGGCGGCCAGCTCGGCCAGCGCCTGGTCGGCGACCGCGCAGGCGCGGCGCAGCGCCTCGATCTCGTCGTCGTCCTTGACCGCGCGCAGCTCCTCGACCGCGCGGCGGACCGACACCAGCCCGGGCACCGTCCCGCCGGCCGCGGCGTCGGCGAGCACCCGCTCGAGCTGGGCCAGCCCGTCGACGGTGACGTGGTGGCTCTCGTAGCCGATCCGGCCCGCACCCCGGCGGACCGCCTCCTGCGCCAGCGCGGGGACCGTGCTGCGGTCGACCAGCAGCTCGACGTCGGGCACCTGGGTGCCGGCCTGGGTGGTGTACCGGCCGTCGGTGCCGAACAGGTCGGCCCCGTCGGTGCGCAGCAGCAGCGCGCCGTTGGAGCCGGTGAACCCGGTCAGGTAGCGGACGTTGAGCAGGGTGGTCACCAGGACGGCGTCCAGCCCCCGCTCCGCCGCGGTCGCCCGCAGCCGCTCCCGCCGTTCGGCCGCCCTGCTCACGAGACCCCCTTCGCCGCCAGGTACCGCAGCGCCAGCTCGTAGCCCTGGACGCCGAGCCCGGCGATGACGCCGTCGGCGACGCGGGAGACGTAGGAGTGGTGCCGGAACTCCTCGCGCCGGTGGATGTTCGAGACGTGCACCTCCACGACCGGCGCGGTCACCGCGGCCAGCGCGTCGTGCAGCACCACCGAGGTGTGCGACCAGCCGCCGGGGTTGATGACGACCGGGTCGCCGGCGTCGGTCGCCTCGTGGACCCAGCCGAGCAGCTCGGCCTCGGAGTCGGTCTGGCGCACCCGCACGGCGAGCCCGAGCCCGGCGGCGGCCTCCTCGACCATCGCCACGAGCTCGGCGTACGTCGTCGTGCCGTACACCTGGGGCTCGCGGGTGCCGAGCCGGCCGAGGTTGGCCCCGTTGAGGACCTGGATCGTCACTGTGCCTCCGATACCGCGGCCCACGCCGCGTCCAGCCACGCCTGCTCGGGGTCGGTCAGGATCGTCGGGTTCCCGATGCCGTCGAGGACGACGAACCGCAGCGTCGCGCCGCGGGCCTTCTTGTCCACGCGCATCACCGCCTGCAGCGCCGCCCAGTCGCCCCGGTAGGCGGTCGGCAGGCCCATCGCCGCCACCAGCTCGCGGTGCCGGTCGGCCTCGGCGCGGGTCAGCGTCCCGGCCCGGACGCCGAGCTCGGCGGCGAAGACCAGCCCGACGGCGACCGCCTCGCCGTGCCGCCAGCGGAAGTCCTCGACCCGCTCGATCGCGTGGCCGAGGGTGTGCCCGTAGTTGAGGAACTCGCGGACGCCGGTGTCGAACAGGTCCTGCCCGACGGCGTCGGCCTTGACCCGCACCGCCCGCTCGACGAGCTCCTCCGTGTCGCGGCGGCCGGTCGGGTCGGCGGCGAGCAGGTCGAGGATGGCGCCGTCGGCGATGAAGCCGCACTTGACCACCTCGGCCATCCCGGCGCGGAACTCCGCCTCCGGCAGCCCGGCGAGCACGTCGGTGTCGGCGAGCACCCCGGCCGGCGGGTGGAACGCCCCGACCAGGTTCTTGCCGGCGCCGGTGTTGATGCCGGTCTTGCCGCCCACCGCGGCGTCGACCATGCCGAGCACGCTGGTGGGCAGGTGCACGACGCGGACGCCGCGGGTCCAGGTGGCGGCGAGGAACCCGGCGAGGTCGGTGACCGCTCCCCCGCCGACCCCGACGACGGCGTCCGAGCGGGTCAGCCCGAGCCGGCCGAACTCCTCCCAGGCGGCCGCGGCGACCGCGGCGGTCTTGGCGGCCTCGCCGTCGGGGACGACGACGGCCTCGGCGGCCACGCCGGCGGTCTGCAGCGTCTCGACGGCGGCGCCGGCGAGCGCGGCCAGCGGCGGGCTGTGCACGACGGCGGCCTTCGGCGTCCCGGCGAGCAGCAGCCCGAGCTCGACCTGCGCCCCGGCGCCGATGACGACGTCGTAGGGCTTCTCCCCCGCGACCGTCACGCGCCTCATCGCCCGGCCCCCGCAGGCAGCGCGGCGAGCACGTCGGCGACCACGTCCTCGGGGGTGCGGCCCCCGGTGGGCACGACCACGGTGGCGACCTCCGCGTAGAGGGGGGCGCGCTGCTCGAGCAGGGTCCGCAGCATCGCCCGGGGGTTGACGGCCAGCAGCGGGCGGTCCCGGGACAGCCCGGCCCGCCTGGCCGCCGAGGGCAGGTCGACGTCGAGGTGGACGACGGTGCCGCCCGCCCGGCCGTGCGCGACCAGCAGCGCCCGGGTGGCCGCGCTGAGCACCGCGCCGCCACCGAGCGCGAGGACGCCGTCGTGCTCGGCCAGCGCCCGGGCGACCGCCTGCTCCTCGAGGTCGCGGAAGTGCTGCTCGCCGTGCGTGACGAACAGGTCGGCGACGCTGGTGCCGGTGGTGGCCTCGACGTCGGCGTCGGTGTCCCGGAACGGCAGGCCCAGCGCGGTCGCCACCTCCGTCCCGACGGTGGTCTTGCCCGACGCCGGCGGCCCGACCAGGACGAGGAGCGGACCCGTCACCGGAACGGGAGCGCGTCGAGGTAGCCCTGCACGTTGCGGCGGGTCTCGGTCACCGAGTCGCCGCCGAACTTCTCCAGGACGGCGTCGGCGAGCACCAGCGCCACCATCGCCTCCATGACGACCGCCCCGCGGGGGACGGCGATGGCGTCGCTGCGCTGGTTGATCGCGACGGCGGCGTCACCGGTGGCGACGTCGACGGTGGCCAGCGCCCGCGGCACGGTGGAGATCGGCTTCATGGCGGCGCGGACGCGCAGCACCTCGCCGTTGGTCATGCCGCCCTCGATGCCGCCGGCGCGGTCGGTGACCCGCCGCATCCGGCCGTCCTCGCTGACGATCTCGTCGTGGGCGACCGAGCCGCGGCGGCGCGCGGTCTCCAGGCCGTCGCCCACCTCGACCGCCTTCACCGACTGCACGCCCATGAGCGCGCCGGCCAGCCGGGAGTCCAGGCGCCGGTCCCAGTGCACGTGGCTGCCCAGGCCCGGCGGCAGGCCGTGCACGACGACCTCGATGACGCCGCCGAGTGTGTCGCCGTTCTTCCGGGCGTCGTCGACCTCGGCGACCATGACGGCGCTCGTGGCCGGGTCGGCGCAGCGGACCGGGTCGTCGTCGATGCGCGGGTTGTCCTGCGGGCCGGGGACGATGCCGTCGGGCACGGTGACCGGCCCGATGGCGACGACGTGGCTGACCACCTCGACGTCGAGCACCTGGCGCAGGAACGCCCGGGCGACGGCGCCGAGCGCGACGCGGGCGGCGGTCTCGCGGGCGCTGGCCCGCTCGAGCACCGGGCGGGCGTCGTCGAAGCCGTACTTCTGCATGCCGGCGAGGTCGGCGTGGCCGGGGCGCGGCCGGGTGAGCGGCGCGTTGCGGGCCTGCCCGGCGAGCACCTCGGGGTCGACCGGGTCGGACGCCATGACCGTCGTCCACTTGGGCCACTCGGTGTTGCCCACCTGGACGGCGATGGGCCCGCCCATGGTCACGCCGTGCCGGACGCCGCCGGTCAGGGTGACGGCGTCCTGCTCGAAGGACATCCGCGCGCCGCGGCCGTGGCCGAGCCGGCGGCGGGCCAGGTCGACGTCGAGGTCGGAGGTCTGCACCTGCACGCCGGCGGGCAGGCCCTCGAGGATGGCGGTGAGCTGCTGGCCGTGCGACTCACCGGCGGTCAGCCAGCGCAACATGCGGCCGATTCTGCCAGCCGGGGTCCTCGGCCCAGCGGTCCGTCCGACGAGAGCGGCCCGGACGGGACCGGCGGGGTCAGCGGGCGTCCAGCGCGGCGCGCATGGGCCCCAGCGGCGCGGGCACCCCGGTCATCAGCTCCACCTGCACCGTGGCCTGCCAGAACAGCACCTCGATGCCGCTCACCACCGTGGCGCCGGCCCGGTCGGCCGCGGCGGCCACCGGCGTGGGCCAGGGGGCGTACAGCACGTCCAGCACGGTCTGCCCGGCGCGCCAACCGAGGCCGGCGAGGTCGCGGTGCGCGCCGATCGGCACGGTGCTGACGACGACCGGCGCCTCGACCGGGCCGGGCTCCAGCCGCCGGACCACGGCCTCGACGCCGAGCACCCCGAGCACCCGGGTGACGTCGGCGGCGCGGGAGGGGTCGCGGACCAGCACGTCCACCGACTCGGCGCCGAGCTCGGCCAACGCGACGGCGGCGGCCGCGGCCGTCCCGCCCGCGCCGACGATCGCCGCGTGCGCGACCCGCTCGACGCCGGCGGTCTGCAACGCCATCCCGACGCCGTGGACGTCGGTGTTCTCCGCCCTCCACCCGGCGCCGGTGTGCACGAGGGTGTTCGCCGCACCCAGCAGCCGGGGCAGCGGCTCGACGGCGTCGGCGACGGCGACCGCCGCCTGCTTGCACGGCATGGTCACCGAGAACCCGCGCCACTCCGGGCCGAGGCCGGCGACCAGGTCGGGCAGGTCCTCGGCGCCCACGTCGAGGGCGTCGTAGGTCCAGCCGGTCAGGCCGAGCGCGGCGTACGCGGCGCGGTGCAGCAGCGGGGAGAGCGAGTGCCCGACCGGGCGGCCGAGGACGGCCGCCCGGCCGGGCGGGGCCGGTGCGGGCACGGGCCGGTCAGCCACCACACCCGAGGCCGGCGTCGGCGCACCGCTGGCGGGCCGCCAGGAACTCGTCGTAGCTGGCGGTGAAGAAGTGCCGCCCGTCCGCGGACTCCAGCACGTAGTACAGGAGGTCCCCGGTCGTCGGCGCCAGCGCCGCCTCCAGGCTCGCCTCGCCCGGCGCCGCGATCGGCGTCGGCGGGAGGCCGGCCCGGGTCCGCGTGTTGTACGGGCTGTCGGTCTGCAGGTCGCTGACGGTCAGGTCGTTGCCGTTCTTGCCGAGCCCGTAGGCCAGCGTCGCGTCGATCCCGAGCGGGATGCCGTCGGTCAGGCGGTTGTAGACGACCTGCGCCACGTTCACCCGCTCGTCGTCGACCTTGGTCTCCCGCTCGATCATCGACGCGACGACCACGACGTCGTACACCGAGCGCCCGGCCGCGGCGGCCCGCTGCTCCAGCTGCACGTCGGTGGCCATGTCGGTGAACCGGGTGACCATCGCGCGCAGCACGTCGACGGCGGTGTCGTCGGGCTCGACGTCGTAGGTCGCGGGGAACAGGAAGCCCTCGAGCTGCCCGTTCGCGTACGCCGGCAGGCCCAGCGCGGCCGGGTCGGCCGCGGCGGCCTGCAGCTCCTCCACCGGCAGGCCGGTGGTCTCCGAGATCCGCTGCAGCGTGCCCGCGAGCGTGGAGCCCTCGGGCACGGTGACCCGCGAGACCTGGCGGGCGGCCGGGTCGAGCAGCAGGTCGAGGGCGGCCTGGCCGCTCATCTGCGACCGCAGCTCGTAGACGCCGGGCTGGATGCCCGTCGCCGCCGCGTTCGCCTCGGCGGCCTCGACGAACGGCTCGGAGGAGGCGATGACGTCGGCCTCGACGAGGGTGCCGGCGATGTCGCTGAGGGTGTCGCCCTCGCCGACGCGCACCTCGACGCTGCCGGTGCCCGCGCCGGTGTAGTCCTCGGCCTCGGGGTTGACCAGGCCGATCAGCGCCCTGCCGCCGAACACGATGCCGGCGACGAGCGCGCCGAGGACCAGCAGCGCGAGGACGTTGGCCAGCGGGCTGCGGCGGCGGCCGGAGCGCCGGCGGGGCGCGGCCGCGGCGCCGTGGTCGTCGTCGGCGGCGTCGTGCAGGTCGTGGTGCCCGTCGTCGGGCTCCTCGCCGAAGACGGCGGCGGAACCGTGCTCCTCGGCGTCGTCGCGGGAGCGGCGCCGGCGCCGGCGGCCGGGTCCGGGGTCGGCGCTGCCGGCGCCGAGGACCTCGAGGCCGCCGGTGGGGTCCTCGTCGTCGGCGGGCTCGTCGTGCGGGCCGACGGCGGCCGCGGCCACGGTGGGCGCGTCGTCGGGGTCGGCGGTCCCGGTGTGGCGGGCGAGCTTCGACCACGGGCCGGACGGCCGCGGCGGGACGCCGGGCAGCGGCGGCACGGGCTGGCTGTCGCCGGGCAGCGGGCCGGTGCGGTCGTCCTCGGGCGCGCCGGCGTCATCCGGAGCGGCGTGCCGGCCGGCGGTCACCGGCCGGACGCCGTGGTCCAGCAGGCCCGCGCGGGTGGGGGTGCCGGGCGAGGCCGGGCCGGGACCGAGGGGCAGCCGCGTCGTCGCCGGACCGGCCGGCCAGGCGCCCGCGGGAGGCGCCGGGACGTCGGGCACGCCGGAGAGGCCCCGCCCGTGCGGCGGGACCGGACCGGTCACGAGCGCCCCCGCTGGGCGTCGAGGTACGCCTGGAGGATGACCACGGCGGCGGCCTGGTCGATCACGGGGCGCTGGGCGCGGCTGTCGAGCCCGTTCGCCCGCAGGGAACTGGCTGCGGTCACGGTGGAGAGCCTCTCGTCGACGAGGTGCACGGGCACGCTGCCGATGCGCCCGGCGAGTGACCGAGAGTAGGCACGCGCCTCCCGCGCGGAGGCGCCCGACGCACCCGACAGGTGCCTCGGCTCCCCCACGATCACCTCTGTCACCTCGTGTTCCTCGACGAGGGCGACGATCCGGTCGAGGTCCCCGCCGTCGCGGCGGCGCTCCACGGTCTCCAGCGGGCTGGCCAGGGTGCCGGTGGGGTCCGACAGCGCGACGCCGATCCGCACCGTGCCGACGTCGAGCCCGAGCCGGCGGCCCTGGCGGGTGCGGCGCGGCGGCAGCGGCAGCCCGGCGGGCAGCCCCTGCGACAGGTCGATCTCGGTGGTCTCGTTGCGCACCGGCGGGAAGCCGGCGCGCAGGTCGATCTGCTCGGTGCGGTGGTGCACCGGCTCCTGCGGCGGGGCCTGCCGGGGACGCGACGGCGGCACCGCCGGGCGGCCCTGCACGCGCCGCTCCCCCACCGGACCGGTCTCGTCGGGGCGCTGCTCGGGCACTCCGCTCACCTCCCTGCGGCGGTCGCGACCGCCTCTTCGCCGGCCTGCAGGGCGGCGGGGATGCCGCCCGGGTCCGTGCCGCCGCCCTGGGCGACGTCGGGCTTGCCGCCACCGCGGCCCCCGACGGGGGCGGCCGCGGCACGCAGCACGT
This sequence comes from Geodermatophilus sp. SYSU D01045, assembly GCF_054050295.1. Lineage (NCBI taxonomy): Bacteria > Bacillati > Actinomycetota > Actinomycetes > Geodermatophilales > Geodermatophilaceae > Geodermatophilus > Geodermatophilus sp. SYSU D01045. The sequence continues at coordinate 16,448 of NZ_JBJGZB010000036.1, read as the reverse complement.
CGCTGGCGGACAGCCCGCGCTGCTGGGCGGCGGGGTTCAGTGCTGCGACCAGAGCCACCTTGCCCCCCGACTCCGAGGCCAGCAAGACGACCCCGGGGCGCTCGCCGAGCCGCCCGCGGACGTCGAGGGCGAGGGTGCGCAGGTCACCGCCGGAGAGGCCGGCCGGCGCCGCGGTGACGACGGCGACCCCGCCGACGTCCGTGGCGCCCGCGGCCAGCTGACCGGCCGCGGCCTGGGTCTGCTGGGCGCGCAGGTCGGCGACCTCCCGCTCGACGTCGCGCAGCCGGGACAGGATGCCGCCGACCCGGTCGACCAGCCCGTCGGTGGGCGACTTGAGCAGCTCGCCGAGCTGGCGCACCAGGTCGCGCTCGCGGGCCAGGTAGCGGAAGCCCTCGAGGCCGACGACGGCCTCCACGCGCCGCGAGCCCGAGCCGACCGACGACTCGCCGGTCAGCGCGAGCGTGCCGATCTGCGCGGAGCCGGCGACGTGCGTGCCACCGCAGAGCTCGCGCGACCACGGGCCGCCGATCTCGACGACGCGCACCTGCTCGCCGTAGGTCTCGCCGAACAGCGCGAGCGCGCCGATGGCCTGGGCCTCGGGCAGCGTCATGTAGGTCGCGGTGACCCGGTGGTCGGCGCGCACGGCCGCGTTGGCGACGTCCTCGATGTCGTGCCGCTGCTGCAGGGTGAGCGCGCCCTGCCAGGCGAAGTCCAGCCGCAGGTAGCCGGGGCGGTTGTAGGAGCCCGACTGGAGTGCCTGCGGGCCGAGCACCTGGCGCAGCGCGGCGTGCACCACGTGGGTGCCCGAGTGCGCCTGGCAGGCCGACAGCCGCCACTCGCGGTCCACCTCGGCGGTGAGCTCCGCGCCCTCGGCCAGCTCGCCCTCGAGCACCCGGACCTGGTGCACGACCAGGCCCTTGACCGGCCGCTGCACGTCGAGCACCTCGGCGCGGCCGCCGTCCCAGGTGAGGGTGCCGGCGTCGGCGACCTGGCCGCCGGACTCGGCGTAGAACGGCGTCCGGTCCAGGACCACGCGGGTGACCTCGCCCGGCCCGGCCGGCGCGGCCGGGGCCCCCTCCTCCGCGGCGAGGTCGGCGACCAGGCCGAGCACGCGGGAGTCGGTGCGCAGGGTCGAGTAGGCGCGCCAGTCGGTGGGGCCGTGGTCGGCCAGCAGCCGGCGGTAGGCCAGGACGTCGACCGAGCCGGTGCGCTTGGCGCGGGCGTCGGCGCGGGCCCGGTCGCGCTGCTGCTGCATGAGCGCGCGGAAGCCGTCCTCGTCGACGGTCACGCCCTGCTCGGCAGCCATCTCGAGGGTGACGTCGATCGGGAAGCCGTAGGTGTCGTGCAGGGAGAACGCCTGCTCGCCCGACAGCGACGGCGTCCCGGCCGCCTTGGCCTGCGCCACGGCGGTGTCGAACAGCGCGGTGCCCGAGGTGAGGGTGCGCCGGAACGCCTCCTCCTCGGCGTAGGCCACGGAGCTGATCCGGTCGAAGTCGGTGACCAGCTCGGGGTAGCTCGCGCCCATCGCGTCGCGGGAGACCGGCAGCAGCTCGGGCAGCGTGGCGGCGTCGACGCCGAGCAGCCGCATCGAGCGGACGGCGCGGCGCAGCAGCCGGCGCAGGATGTAGCCGCGGCCCTCGTTGCCGGGGGTGACGCCGTCGCCGATGAGCATCAGACCGCTGCGGACGTGGTCGGCGACCACGCGCAGCCGGACGTCGGCGTCGTGGTCCTTGCCGTAGGTGACCCCGGCGAGGTCGGCGGCGCGGCGCAGCACCGGCGCCACCTCGTCGATCTCGTACAGGTTGTCGACGCCCTGCAGCAGGAAGGCCACCCGCTCCAGGCCCATGCCGGTGTCGATGTTCTTCTTCGGCAGCTCGCCGACGATCCGGAAGTCCTCCTTGCTCCGGACGTCGGTGAGCTCGTACTGCATGAAGACGAGGTTCCAGATCTCCAGGAACCGGTCGCCGGCCGTGTCGACCAGCGGGCCGCCGTCGGGGCCGAACTCCGGGCCGCGGTCGAAGTAGATCTCCGAGCACGGCCCGCCGGGGCCGTCGGCGCCGGTGTGCCAGTAGTTGTCCTTCTTGCCCAGCCGCTGGATGCGGTCCCTCGGCAGGCCGGCGATGCGGTGCCAGGCGTCGGCGGCCTCGTCGTCGTCGAGGTAGACGGTGACCCAGATGCGGTCGGGGTCGAAGCCCAGCCCGCCGTCCTCCACCCGCCCGGTGACCAGGTCCCAGGCGTGCTGGATGGCCCCCTCCTTGAAGTAGTCCCCGAAGGAGAAGTTGCCGTTCATCTGGAAGAACGTGCCGTGGCGGGTGGTCTTGCCCACCTCCTCGATGTCGAGGGTGCGCACGCACTTCTGCACACTGGTGGCCCGCGGGAACGGCGCGGGCTCGCGGCCGGTCAGGTACGGGATGAACGGCACCATGCCGGCGACGGTGAACAGCAGGGAGGGGTCCGGCGACACCAGCGAGGCGCTGGGGACGACGGTGTGCCCGCGCTGCTCGAAGTGCTGCAGGAAGCGGCGGCGGATCTCGGCGGTCTGCATGTCCTACTCGGTCCTCGATGCGGGAGCGGTCCCCGCGGGGTGGGTGCTCAGCGGTCGGCGGCGTGCGCGCCGCGCCGTCCGGGGAGCTGGAGCGGGGTCTGGTCGCGCTCGGGCAGGGGTGCGTCCAGGCCGGTGCCCGAGCGCAGCTCCTCCTCGCGCACCGCGGCCGCGGCGCGCACGTCCGCGCCGAACTCGCCGATCGCGTCGGCGAGGTCACGCAGGCCCTCGACCAGCGCGCCCGCGATGCCCTGCGGGGTGAGCTTCTCCGCGGCCCGGGACAGCTTGCGGACGACGAGCGCGCCGATGGTGATGCCCATCGCCAGCCAGAACAGCCGACGCATCAGGCGGCCCGCCGGGCGGCGCGGCGCGCGCGGCGCTCGGCCTTGTCGCGGGCGGCGGCCTCGGCGATCGCCTGGCCCTCGCGGCGCTTCCTGGTGGCGCTGCGGACGCCGTAGCTGAACGCGGCCACCTTGATCAGCGGGCTGCCCACGGTGGCGGCGACGACGCTGGTCAGCGCCGCGACGTTGCTCGACACGTTCGCCGCGTTGCCGGTGATGTCGTCGACCCGCTCGAGGTTGCTGTTGACCTGGGCGATCGTCGTCTGCGCCTGGGTGAGGATCGGCCGGCTGTCCTCCCGGGTCTGCCGGATGGTCAGCGTGGCCTCGTCCAGGGTGCGTCCCAGCTTCAGCAGCGGGACGGCCAGCAGCAGCACCAGCAGCACCAGCGCCAGGGCGGCGATCAGTCCGGCCCACTCTCCTGCGGACACGCGGCGTCTCCTCTTCTCCGTCGGCGGCCGGCGTGGTCGGCAACGACCGGCGTGGCCACAGTAGTCGCGGCCCCCGGCGCTCCTCCGGTGCGCCGGACGACACCGGCCCGTCAGGCGCCCCGGCCGGTCCGCTCGGCGCCCCGGCTCTCCCGCGGGTGCCGTCGGACGATCGCCCGGAGCTTGCCCAGGCGGGCGCCGATGCCGGCCTCCACGCCGCGGGGGGTGGGCCGGTAGTAGTCGCGGCCGACCAGCCCGTCGGGCGGGTACTGCTGCGGCACGATCCCGTCGGGCGCGTCGTGCGGGTAGACGTAGGTCGAGCCGTGGCCCAGCTTCTTGGCCCCGGCGTAGTGGGCGTCGCGCAGGCCGGCCGGCACCGGCCCGCCGAGGCCGGCGCGGACGTCGGCCACCGACTCGCCGATCGCCACCGTCACCGCGTTCGACTTCGGCGCCGTGGCCAGGTGGACGACGGCGTGCGCCAGCGGGAAGTGCCCCTCGGGCATGCCGATGAGCTGCACCGCCTGCGCGGCGGCGACCGCGGTCTGCAGCGCCGTCGGGTCGGCCATGCCGATGTCCTCGCTGGCGGAGATGACCAGCCGGCGGGCGATGAACCGCGGGTCCTCCCCCGCCACCACCATCCGGGCGAGGTAGTGCAGCGCGGCGTCGACGTCGCTGCCGCGGATCGACTTGATCAGCGCGCTGGCGACGTCGTAGTGCATGTCGCCCTGGCGGTCGTAGCGCACCGCGGCCTGCGCGACGGCGGTCTCCAGGGTGGCGAGGTCGATCTCGCCTGAGCCCGCGGCCCGCGCGGCACCCGCCCCGGACTCCAGCGCGGTCAGCGCCTTGCGCCCGTCGCCGCCGGCGACGCGGACGAGGTGCTCCTCGGCCTCCCGGCTCAGCGTGAGCGCCCCGCCGAGCCCGCGGTCGCTGGTCAGCGCCCGGTGCAGCAGCGCGCGGACGTCGTCGTCGGACAGCGGTTGCAGCGCGAGCACCAGGCTGCGCGACAGCAGCGGGCTGACGACGGAGAAGAACGGGTTCTCGGTGGTGGCGGCGATCAGGCTGACGATGCGGTCCTCGACGGCCGACAGCAGCGAGTCCTGCTGGGTCTTGGAGAACCGGTGCACCTCGTCGATGAACAGCACGGTGCGCCGGCCGGCGTAGGTGAGCTCGCGCCTGGCCGCGGTGATGACCGCGCGGACCTCCTTGACGCCGGCGTCGAGCGCGGACAGCTGCACGAACTGCCGCTTGGTGGCCAGCGAGATGACGTGCGCCAGCGTCGTCTTGCCGGTGCCGGGTGGGCCGTAGAGGACCAGCGACATCGGCTCGTCGGCCTCGACCAGGCGGCGCAGCGGCGCCCGCGGGCCGAGCAGGTGGGTCTGGCCGACGACCTCGTCGAGGGAGCGCGGACGCATGCGCACCGCCAGCGGCGCACCCGGGTCGACGGCGTCGCCGGTGACCTCCGCCGGCTCGTCGAACAAGGACGTCACGGGTAGCGACGCTACCCGCGGGGCACGACAGCCCCGTGCACCAGCGACGCATCGGAGACCGCACCGTCAGCGCGATCGGCCTGGGGGCCATGCCCCTGTCGACCAAGACCGACCGACCCACCCGCGAGGAGGCGGTCGCCGTCGTCCACGCGGCCCTGGACGCCGGCGTGACCCTGGTCGACACCGCCGACGCCTACGCCCGCGACGAGGCCGAGTTCGGGCACAACGAGACGCTCGTGGCCGAGGCGCTGGCGTCCTACGGGCCGGGCGCGGGCGACGTGCTGGTGGCCACCAAGGGCGGGCACACCCGGCGGGGCACCGACTGGGAACTCGACGGCTCGCCGGCGTACCTGCGGAAGGCGTGCGAGGCCTCGCTGCGGCGCCTGGGCGTGGACGCGATCGGCCTGTACCAGTACCACCGGCCCGACCCGGACACGCCGTGGGAGGAGTCGATGGGCGCGCTGCGGCAGCTCGCCGACGACGGCCTGGTGCAGATGGTCGGCATCTCCAACGCCGACGTCGCGCAGATCGACGTCGCCCGCTCGATCGTCGGCCCGGCGCTGGCGGCGGTGCAGAACCAGTTCTCGCCGGGGTGGCGCTTCTCGGCCGGCGAGGTCGAGCACTGCGCGGCGCACGGGCTGGCGTTCCTGCCGTGGAGCCCGTTCGGCGGCGTCACCGCGGCCGGGTCGCTGTCGGCCACCGCGCCGGCGTTCGCGGAGGTGGCGTCCGAGCTGGGCGTGTCGGTGTACCGGGTGACGCTGGCCTGGCACCTCGCCCAGGCCGACGTCGTCGTGCCCATCCCCGGCGCGTCGCGGCCGGCGTCCATCCAGGACTCCGCCGCCGCGGCCGACCTGGAGCTGACGCCCGAGCAGCTCGCCCACCTCGACGGGTCGACGCCGGGTTGATCACCGGCTCGTCGCCACTCACGTCGGCGTGTCCGCGCGTGTCGGCGGCAACGACCCGATGATCAACTCCCCGGGCGCCACCCCCGGCTGAGCAGCGCCCGCAGCGTCCGCTCGACCACGACGGCGGGGCCGGTCAGGTGCCGCGCCGCGAAGCGGAGTACGAGCCACCCGCCCGCGGCCGTCAGCGAGTACCGGTCGACGTCGCGCCCGAACTGCTCCGCCTCGGCGTGCTGTCGCCCCTCGTACTCGATCGCCAGCCGGTGTTCGGCGTACCCGAGGTCGGCGTGCGCGACCACCCGGCCCCGGCGGTCGACGACCGGCACCTGCGCCTGCGGGGCCGGCAAGTCGCTCGTCGTCAGCCAGTAGCGCAGCAGGCTCTCCGGGCGGGACACCGCGTGCCGGGACAGCAGCGGCGCGCACTCCCGCGCGCGGACGACGCCCCGGGTCCGGCCGGCCCGGCCGAGGCGCCGCTCGAGCGCCACCGCGTCGAGGCGCCCTGCGCGGAGCAGCGCGTCGCCCACCGCGACCAGTTCGGCCGGCGGGAGCCGTGGCGCCAGGTCGAGGAACGTCTGCGCCCCGGAGGTCACCTGCAGACCCGCGACCTCGGTCACGTCCTCGCTGCGCAGCTCCCGGACGTGCACCGCGAGCCCGCGCCGCTGCGGGAGCACCGGCCGCGGACGCAACACGACCTCGACCTCAGGTGAAGGGTCAGTGTGAGCGCCGAGCAGCGTCCACGCGCGGCAGCGGGCGGCCAGACCCGTCTCCGCGGCGGCCGAGAGGTGCAGGCCGCGGGTCAGCCGCCGCCCGTCAGCGGCCACCTGCCGCCGTCGGGCCCCGGCCGCGCGGGCCTCCGTCCACGTGTGGACCAGCGGCAGCTCGACGTCGTCCATGCCGGGACAGTGCGGCCGGTCCGGGCCCCCGCCGGGCCGGAGCGGCCGGTTGTGGACGCCGTGGCGCCTGTGGACACGCCGCGCCCGCTGTCGATCATCGCCTCGTCGCCACCCGCGTCGGCGTGTCTGCGCGTGTCAGCGGCAACGCCCCGGTGATCAACTCGCAGGAGCGGATCCCGCCAGCGCGCGGCGGCGGCCGTCCAGCAGCACCGCCACGAACACCGCGCCCACGAGCGCGGCCACCCACGGTCCCCAGTCCCGGCCCGTGGGGGACGCCGCCAGGCCGAAGACCTGCCACGCCCCCGACAGCGCATCGCCGAGGGTCCGCGGCAGGCCGGCGCCGGGCCGCAGCAGGGGTTCCAGCCACGCCACCGCGGTCAGCGCCGGGCCGACCAGCCAGGCGCCCAGCACGACCACCGGCCACACGACCAGCCGCGCCACCGGCCGGACGCCGACCACCACCAGCGCTGCCGCCAGCAGGACGGCCTGCAGCCACACCAGCGCGGTGCGGAGGCCGGACCCGTACGCCGACGACGGCAGCAGCAGCGAGAGCCACCCCGGCAGCAGGCCGGCCGCCAGCCCGAGCACCACGCCCGCCCCGGCGGGACCGGCGAGGACGAGGGACCCGGCGCCCCACGCCAGCACGCCGAGGCCGGCGGTCAGCACGGCGAGCCCGGTCAGCACGCGCGGGTCGGAGTCGAAGCCCGCGCCGGCGTCCGGGGCCGCCACCGACTGCACCAGGGTGACCGCGATCCCCAGGACGGCGCCGCACCCGGTCGCGACCAGCGCGGCCCGGCGCCGCCCCGCCGGCACGAGCAGCGCCAGCGCGCCGGCCAGCAGCCCGCCGACCGCGGCGCCGAGCACCAGCGACGTGAGCAGCCCGGCCCGCAGCGGCAGCACGATCGGCGCCCCGCGCCCCATCCCGTGCAGCAGCCAGGGCAGGAAGCCCGCGCACCAGGCCGGCGCGGCGAACGGCACGAGCGCCCAGACCGGGAGCCGCCGGGCGACTCCCGGCGGGCTGACCGCAGCGCTCAGCGGCCCAGCACCTCGCGCAGCGCGGCCAGCACGAGGGCGACCGTGTCGGGGCGGGCGTTGTGGCCCATGAGCCCGATCCGCCAGACCGTGGCCGCGTACGCGCCGACCCCGCCGCCGATCTCCAGGTCGTAGCGCTCGAGCAGCTCCTTGCGCACGGCCGCGGAGTCGACGCCGTCGGGCACCCGCACGGTGGTGAGCTCCGGCAGCCGGTGCCCCTCGGCGGCGAACAGCTCCAGGCCCATCTCCTGCAGGCCCTCGTGCAGCAGCCGGCCGGCCTCGGCGTGCCGGGCGTGCACCGCGTCCAGGCCCTCCTCGAGGATCCGGCCGAGCCCGGCGTGCAGCGACACGACCATCCCGGTCGGCGCGGTGTGGTGGTAGGTGCGGCCACCGGACCCGGCCGCCTCCCCCGCGTAGCCGCCGAGCATGCCGAGGTCGAGGTACCAGCTGCGCGGCTTCTCCACCCGCCGCTCCCAGGCCCGCTCGTCGATCGTGAACGGGGCCAGGCCGGGGGCCACGCCGAGGCACTTCTGCGAGCCGGAGTAGGCGAGGTCGACGCCCCAGTCGTCCAGCCGCACCGGGATGCCGCCCAGCGAGGTCACGCAGTCGGCGAGCAGCAGCGCGTCGCCCTTGCCGGCCGCCAGCGGCTCCAGGTCCGACAGCACGCCGGTCGAGGTCTCCGCGTGGACGGCGGCGATCAGCTTCGGTGCGGGGTGCGCCTCGAGGACCCGGGCGGCGTCCACGGGACAGCCCCACTCGTGGTCGACCCGCACCACCTCGGCGCCGCACCGCGACGCGACGTCGACCATCCGCTCGCCGAACAGCCCGTTGACCGCCACGACGACGACGTCGCCCGGCCCCACGGTGTTGACGAACGCCGCCTCCATCCCCGCCGACCCCGTGGCCGACAGCGGCAGCGTGCGCCGGTTGGCCGTGCCGAACACGGTGCGCAGCCGGTCGGAGGTCTCGTCGAGGACGGCGAGGAACGCCGGGTCGAGGTGGCCGAGCAGCGGCTGCCCGAGCGCGACCGTCGCCTCCGGGTAGGGGTTGGAGGGGCCGGGACCGAGCAGGGTGCGGGCGCGCAGCGGCATGCGCCGCACCCTAGGACCGGCCTCCCGCGACCGCTCCCCCGACACCCCACGGGTCGGCGTCCGCACGCTCCACCGGACCGCCCTCGGTGACCAGCCGTTCCAGCAGGTCCGCGGCGGCCGCGGCGCCGCCGTGCCGGGCCAGCGAGGCCGCCACCACGCCCGCGCGGGACCGGAAGCCGGGGTCGGCGAGCACCTCCGCGACCGCCTCCGCCACCCGCCGCGGCGTCGGCCGGCCGGTCCGCAGGTCGACGCCGGCGCCGGAGGCGGCCACCCGGCGGGCGATCTCCGGCTTGTCGAGCGTGCCGCCGGCCACCACCAGCGGCACCCCGGCCCCCAGCGCCGCCAGCACGCCGCCCCACCCGCCGTTGGTGACCACCACCGCCGTCCGCGGCAGCAGCACGTCGTACGGGAGGAACTCCGCCTGCCGCCCGTTCGGCGGCACGGCGTCCGCCGGCAGCGCCCCCGACCCGGTGGCGGCCGCGACCACGACGGGAGCGCAGGCCAGCCCGCGCAGGGCCGGGAGCAGCAGGTCGCGCGGGTCGACGTCGTAGGTGCCCTGGGTGACGTGCACGACCGGGCGGCCGTCGGCGAGCAGCTCCGGCCACCACGGCGGCGGCTCGCGGCCGGCGGGCGGCGGCGCGAGCTGCCCGACGAAGTGCACCTGACGGGGCAGGTCGCCGCGCGGGTGTTCGAGTTCGGGGACGCCGTGGGCGAGCACCAGCTGTGGTGAGGCGAAGGCCTCCAGCGCCGCGGACCGTGCCGGCGGCAGGCCGGCCTCGGCGCGCACCTCGGTGAGGACGGCGTCCATGCGGCGGACCAGGGTGCGCGCCACCAGCGCCCGCAGCGCGGCGTCCCGGGCCCGCCCGAGCCGGCCGCGCCCCGGCAGCAGGCCGGTGCCGAAGGGCGGCAGGTCCCGCGACGGCATCGACAGCGGGACCAGCGACACCGACGCCCACGGGGTCCCGGTGCGCTCGGCGACCAGGCTGCAGCCCAGCGCCAGCTGGTCGCTGACCAGCAGGTCCACCGGCCCGACGGCCTCGATGTCGTGGGCCTGGCCCGGGCCGGTGCGCAGGAACACGTGCTCCAGGTTGGTGGCCACCGCCCGCATGCCACGGCCGTCGCCCACCTGCGGGAACGTCGCGCGCAGGTCGGTGTCGTCGAAGTCCGGCGCCCGCTCCCACGGCACCCAGGTCGCCCCGGCGGCGGTGAACCGCGCCGCGTACCTCCGGCCGGTGTGGGCGAGCACCTCGTGGCCGCGGGCGGTCAGCTCCGCGGCCAGCGCGGCCATGGGTGCGGCGTGGCCGGCGAAGGGCATCGCGGCGACCAGCACCCGCATCGCACACCTCCGTCCGTGCGCGCAGTCTCCCGCGCAGGCGCCCGGCGCGTCGAGGATGGGCCGGTGAGCACCGACGACGCACCGGGCGCGCCGCGCCGCGAGGAGGCCGCCGCGATGTGGGCGGCGTACACGGCGAGCCGCCCCGGCGGCGGCCCGCCCGAGGACGAGCCGCCCGTCGAGCGCTTCGGCGACAGCCGCGCGCTGGCCGACGAGCTGATCGGGCTGGTGCTCGCCGGCACCAAGCGGGCCACCGCGGGCCTGGTCGCCGACTTCGCGCACGAGGGCGAGCCGCTGCCCCGCATCGGCGGGCACTGGATCGCCTGCGACGGCGAGGGCCGCCCGCGCGCGGTCCTGCGCAGCACCGAGCTGCGCGTCGGCCGGCTCGACAGCGTCGACGACGCCTTCGCGTGGGACGAGGGCGAGGACGACCGCACCCGCGCGAGCTGGCTCGCGGGTCACCTGCGCTACTTCACCCGCACGCAGGCAGCCCGCGGGCAGGTCTGGGACGACGCGCTCGAGGTCGTGTTCGAGCGCTTCCGCGTCGTCTGGCCGCCCGAGGTGGCCGACCGGGCCGGCTGAGCAGCCGGCCCGGCCGGGCGGTCACCTCGTCGGGTCGCTCGGCCCCGGGGCGCCGGGCTCGCCGGGCAGCGCCGGCTCCTCGGCGACGGCGTCGATGCCCGCCTCCTTGCGCTGCGCGTCGGTGATCGGCGTCGGCGCGCCGGTCAGCGGGTCGTAGCCGGCGCCGGTCTTCGGGAAGGCGATGACCTCGCGGATCGACTCGACCCCGGCCAGCAGCGCGGTCAGCCGATCCCAGCCCAGCGCGGCGCCGGCGTGCGGCGGCGGGCCGTAGGCGAAGGCCTCGAGGAAGAACCCGAACCGCTCGCGGGCCTCCTCGCGGGACATGCCGAGGGTCTCGAACACCCGCTCCTGCAGCTCGGGGTCCGCGATCCGGACCGAGCCGCTGGCCAGCTCGTTGCCGTTGACGACCAGGTCGTAGGCGTCGGACAGCGCGTTCGCCTTGTCCTCGGCGAACCGGTCGCGCCACTCCGGCGTGGGCGAGGTGAACGGGTGGTGCATGAACGTCCAGTCGCCGTCCTCGGTCTCCTCGAACATGGGGAAGTCGACGACGAACAGGAACGACCAGGAGCCGGGCTCGACGAGCTCCAGCCGCCGGGCGATCTCGTTGCGCGCGGCGCCGAGGAGCTCCTGGGAGGACCGGCGCGGGCCCGCGGCGAAGAACACGCAGTCGCCCGGGTCCGCGCCCACGGCGGCCACGAGCCCCTCGCGCTCGGTGTCGGAGATGTTCTTGGCCACCGGCCCGCCGAGGGTGCCGTCCTCGGCGACGGTCACGTAGGCCAGCCCGCGGTAGCCGCGCGAGCGGGCCCAGTCCTGCCAGCCGTCGAACGCCCGCCGCGGCTGCGACCCGCCGCCGGGCATGACCACCGCGCCCACGTAGGGCGCCTGGAACACCCGGAACGGCGTCTCGGCGAAGAACTCGGTCAGCTCGGTGAGCTCGATGCCGAAGCGCAGGTCGGGCTTGTCCGACCCGAACCGGTCCATCGCCTCGCGGTAGGTCATCCGCGGGATCTCGGGCACGTCGTAGGAGGCCAGCTCCCGCCACAGCGCCCGGACGACGTCCTCGACGACGGCCAGGACGTCGTCGCGCTCGACGAAGCTCATCTCGAAGTCGAGCTGGGTGAACTCCGGCTGCCGGTCGGCGCGGAAGTCCTCGTCCCGGAAGCAGCGGGCGATCTGGTAGTAGCGCTCCAGCCCGCCGATCATCAGCAGCTGCTTGAACAGCTGCGGGGACTGCGGCAGCGCGTACCACTTGCCCGGCTGCAGCCGCACCGGCACGAGGAAGTCCCGCGCGCCCTCGGGGGTCGAGCGGGTGAGGTCCGGCGTCTCCACCTCGACGAAGCCGTGGCCGGCCATGACGCCGCGGGCGATCCGGTTGACCTCGCTGCGCAGCCGCAGGATCCGGGCCGGGCCCTGCCGGCGCAGGTCGAGGTAGCGGTACTTGTAGCGGACGTCGTCGCTGGCGGCCTGGTCGGTCTCGATCGGGAACGGCAGCGGCGCCGCCGGCGACAGCACCCGCAGCTCGGCGGCGGCCACCTCGACCTCGCCGGTGGGCAGCTCGGGGTTCTCGTTGCCCGCCGGCCGCTGCCGGACCTCGCCGCTCACCAGCACGCAGAACTCGGCGCGGAGGTGGTGCGCCTCCTCCTCGCGGACGACGACCTGGACGTAACCCGAGGCGTCGCGCAGGTCGACGAAGACGACGCCGCCGTGGTCGCGCCGGCGGGCCACCCAGCCGGCGAGGGTGACGGTGGAACCGGCGTCGGACGCGCGCAGCGTGCCGGCGTCGTGGGTGCGGAGCACAGGGGTCTCTCTCTCAGGGGGTGTGGGGGATCACCAGCGGTCGTGGACGTGCTGCCGGATGCGCTCGTCGTAGAGCCGCTCGAGGTCGGCGAGCTCGGCGTCGGTCAGCGGCGCGAGATCGGCAGCGGCGACGTTCGACCGGACCTGCTCCACCGAGCGGGCGCCGGGGATGACGCAGGTGACGCCGGGCTGCTGGACCACCCAGCGCAGCGCCACCTGGGCCGGGACCCGGTCGCCGCAGATCGCGGTGAACTCCCGCGCGGCGGCCACGCCGACCTCGTAGGGCACGCCGGAGAAGGTCTCGCCCACGTCGAAGGCCTCGCCGCGGCGGTTGTAGTTGCGGTGGTCGTCGGCGCCGAACGTCGTCGACTCGTCGTACTTCCCGGACAGCAGGCCGCTGGCCAGCGGCACCCGCGCGAGGATGCCGACGCCGCGCGCGGCCGCCGCGGGCAGCAGCTCCTCCAGCGGCTTGCGGCGGAAGACGTTGAGGATCACCTGGACGGTGGCGACGCCGGGGTGCTCGAGCGCGGTCAGCCCCTCGGCGACGGTCTCCACCGAGACGCCGTAGGCCGCGATCGCGCCGTCGGCGACCATCGCGTCGAGCGCGTCGTACACCCGCTGGTCGGAGTAGACCGCGGTCGGCGGGCAGTGCAGCTGCACCAGGTCGAGGGTGTCGACGCCGAGGTTGCGCCGCGACCGGTCGACCCACGCCCGCAGGTTCTCCGGCGTGTACTGCGCCGCCTCGAACGGGTCGGCGCGGCGGCCGGCCTTGGTGGCCACGAACGGCCGCTCCGACCGGGTGGCCAGCGCCTTGCGGATGCGCTCCTCGCTGCGGCCGTCGCCGTAGACGTCGGCGGTGTCGAGCAGGGTCACGCCGGCGTCGAGGGCGGCGTCGAGGACCCCGCCCGCGCTCTCCTCGTCGACGTCGCCCCAGTCACCACCCAGCTGCCACGTGCCCAGGCCGACGACGCCGACCTCCGCGCCGGTCCGTCCGAGGGGTCGGGTCTCCATCACTCGCTCACCACTCCCGTAGCAACCGCAGCTCTCAGCGCCTCGAACAGGTCACCCACGGGGACGGCGCGCTGCTCCCCCGTGCGCAGGTCCTTCAGCTGGCCGACGCCCTCGGCCAGGTCCCGCTCGCCGACGACGACCGCGTGCGTGGCACCCGACCGGTCGGCGGCCTTCATCGCGCCCTTGAGCCCGCGGTCGCCGTAGACGGTGTCCGCGGGGACGCCGGCCTGGCGCAGCTGCCCGACCAGCCGGACCGCCAGCCGCTTGGCGTCGGCGCCCAGCGGCACGACGAACGCCTGCACGCCGGGGGCGGCGGCGACGTCGAGCCCCTCGGCCTGCACCGCCAGCAGCGTCCGGTCGACGCCGACGGCGTAGCCGATGCCGCTGACGTCCGGGCCGCCGAGCGCCGCGGACAGCCCGTCGTAGCGGCCGCCGCCGCCGATCGCCGACTGCGCGCCCAGCCCGTGGTGCACGAACTCGAACGTCGTCTTCGTGTAGTAGTCCAGGCCGCGCACCAGCCGGGGCGCCTCGGTCCAGGTGACGCCGAGGTCGGTCAGGTGCTGGCGGACGGCGTCGTAGTGCGCCCTCGTGGAGTCCGACAGGTGGTCGACCATCAGCGGGGCGTCGTCGAGCTGCGCCTGCACCTCGGGCCGCTTGTCGTCGAGCACCCGCAGCGGGTTGATCTCCGCCCGGCGCCGGGTCTCCTCGTCGAGGTCCAGCTTCTCCAGGTAGGCGACGAGCAGCTCGCGGTACTGCGGCCGGCAGGTGGCGTCGCCGAGCGAGGTGAGCAGCAGCTCGAAGTCGGTGAGCCCGAGGTCGCGGAAGCCCTGCACGCCCAGCGCCACGACCTCGGCGTCCAGGGCCGGGTCGTCGACGCCGAGGGCCTCCATGTCGACCTGCGTGAAGTGCCGGTAGCGGCCGGCCTGCGGGCGCTCGTAGCGGAACGCCGAGCCGACGGTCCACAGCTTCACCGGCAGCGGGCCGGTGTGCAGCCGGTGCTCGATGAACGCCCGCATGAGCCCGGCGGTGAGCTCGGGCCGCAGCGTGAGCGAGCGACCGCCGCGGTCGTCGAAGGTGTACATCTCCTTCGTCACGACGTCGGTGGACTCCCCCACGCCGCGGGAGAACACCGCGGTCTCCTCGAACACCGGCGTCTCGACGTAGCCGTAGCCGGCCCGCCGCAGCGGCGCGGTGAGCGTCTCGCGGACGGCGAGGAACCGCGCCGAGTCCGGCGGCAGGACGTCGAAGGTCCCCTTGGGCGCGCTGAGCCCGCTCACAGGCCCCGCCCCTTCGGAGCCGACGCCGCCTCGGCCAGGTACGGGTTGGTCGCCCGCTCGCGGCCGATCGTCGTCGCCGGGCCGTGGCCGGGCAGCACGACGGTCTCGTCGTCGAGCGGCAGCACCACGTCGCGCAGCGAGGCGAGCATGGACTCCCAGGAGCCGCCGGGCAGGTCCACCCGGCCGACCGACCCGGCGAACAGCACGTCACCGGCGAGCAGGCCGGGCGCCTCCCCCAGGTCGAGGGAGAAGACCACCGAGCCCCGCGTGTGCCCGGGCGCGTGACGGACGGTCAGCTCCACGCCGGCCAGCGTGAGCACGGTGCCGTCGTCGAGCGGCTTCACGTCGGTGGGGTCGGGCAGCCGGACGCCGGTGACCAGCGGCGCCAGCGCCGGGCCGTGCCAGCGCGCGGGGTCGGCGAGCATGCCCGAGTCGTCGGGGTGCAGGTAGGCCGGGATGTCGTAGCCCTCGCAGACGGGCAGCACGGAGAAGGTGTGGTCGAGGTGGCCGTGGGTGAGCACGACGGCGACCGGCTTGAGGCCGTCGTCGGCGAGCACCCGGGCCAGCGGCTCGACCGCGTCCATGCCCGGGTCGACGACGACGCACTCCTGGCCGGGCCCGGGGGCGACGGCGTAGCAGTTGGTGCCGAAGGCGCCGGCCGGGAACGAGCGGATGAGCACCCGTGCAGGTTACGCGGGGGATCGGGGCCGCTCCGGTCCGGCAACCGAGGGTGCACAGGCGCGGCACCTACACTCGCGGATCGACCAGCGGGGAGACCGCGGAGCGCGGCCGAGGCCGGATCCGGACCCCGCGGAACAGTCGTCCGTCCGAGGAGTGTCCCGACCCGTGCCGACCAACAAGCAGCGGCGGGTTGCCGCCCAGCGCCGCCTGCAGCGCCAGCTCGAGCGGCGCGCCGAGCTCGCCCGCAAGCGCCGTCGCAACCTGCTCGTCGTGGTGACCGTGATGGCCGTCGTGCTCGTCGCCGGGGCGGTGGCCCTGGTCGCCGGGCTCGGCGGGGACGACGACGACAGCGCCCGGGCCGCCGCCAGCAGCAGCTCGGCCGCCGCCACCGGGGGCACCGAGGCGACCGCCGCCCCCGCGGTCACCAACGCCGACGGCACCGTCACCTGCACCTACGCGCCCGACACGTCGGGCAACCCGAACCTGACCGACGTCGGCACCCCGCCGGACCCGGCCTCCACCCCGGCCAGCGGCACGGTGCAGCTGCTCATGAGCACCGACCAGGGCGACGTCCCCCTGACCCTCGACCGCGCCAAGGCCCCGTGTGCCGCGGCCAGTTTCGCCTTCCTCGCCTCGCAGCAGTTCTTCGACGGCAGCACCTGCCACCGCGAGGTCAACCAGCCGACCTTCGGCGTGCTGCAGTGCGGCGACCCGACCGGCACCGGCTCCGGCGGCCCGACCTACAAGTTCGCCGAGGAGGTCACGCCGGAGACGACCTACCCGCGCGGCACGATCGCCATGGCCAACAGCGGCACGCCCGGCTCCACGGGCAGCCAGTTCTTCCTCTGCTTCGTCGACACCGACCTGCCGCCGGACTACACGGCGGTCGGCACCGTGGACGAGGCGGGCCTCGCGGTGCTCGACACCGTCGCCGCGGCGGGCAACGACGGCTCGTTCGAGCCGAGCCCCGGCGGCGGCGCGCCGAACCTCCCGGTGACCATCACCTCGATGACCGTCGTCGCGTGAGGCCGGCGCGGGCGGGCGCCGGCCTCAC
>NZ_JBJGZB010000035.1:0-38571 GCF_054050295.1 Geodermatophilus sp. SYSU D01045 | reverse complement strand
CCCAGCCCCCCCCCCCCCCCCCCCCCCCCCCCCCCGCCCCCCCCCCCGCGCCCCCCGGGCCGGGCCGCGCTCAGCCCGGCGGCAGCAGGCGGACCCGCGGCGGGCGCAGCAGCGACAGCGGGTCCAGGTACGCCTCGCCGCGGCGCAGGCCCCAGTGCAGGCAGGCCGCGGCCGGGCAGCCGGCGTGCCCGGTGGCCAGCGTCCCCAGCGGGGAACCGCGCGCGACCCGCTGCCCGGCGGCGACGGCGGGGTCGACCGGCTCGTAGGTGGTCCGCAGCCCGTCCGCGTGGTCGACGCTGACCACCGGCCGGCCCGCCACCCGCCCGGCGAACACGACGACGCCGTCCCCGGCCGCCACCACGACGTCCCCGGGAGCACCGGCCAGGTCGGCGCCGCGGTGCCCGGGACCGTAGGTCGAGGGCGGGGGAGCGAACGGCCGGGTCACGACCGGCGGCCCGCCGAGCGGTGCGGTCCAGGCGGCGGCGACCGGGGCGGCCGGCTCCGCGACGGCGGGCGCCGGCCCGAGCACGGCGGCGCAGACCAGCAGGAGCGCGAGCAGCGGGCGGGCGGGCACGCCGTCGAGGCTCGCGGCCGGCGGACGGTCGCGGGTCCCCGGCCGCGCACCTGTGGACGGCCCGGACGCGGGGGAGGGGCGGCCCCGTCCGGCGCGTATGCTGTCCGGTGCGACCCGTCTGCGCGGGTCGACTCCGCGCGTCCTCCACCCGCCAGCACGGCGGGGCAGCCCCACCTCGGTCCCGGTCCACCCGGGTCGGTGGCGCCGCGGGACGCCAGGGCGGGACACCACCCGGTGCCCGCGTCAACCGAGGAGCGCGGCCGCCGGGCGGCCGCGCGCGAGCACGAGAGGCTGCGCCCCCATGGCAGTCGTCAGCATGAAGCAGCTGCTCGACAGCGGCGTCCACTTCGGGCACCAGACCCGTCGCTGGAACCCGAAGATGAAGCGCTTCATCTTCACCGAGCGCAACGGCATCTACATCATCGACCTGCAGCAGACGCTCGGGTACATCGACTCGGCCTACGAGTTCG
This sequence comes from Geodermatophilus sp. SYSU D01045, assembly GCF_054050295.1. Lineage (NCBI taxonomy): Bacteria > Bacillati > Actinomycetota > Actinomycetes > Geodermatophilales > Geodermatophilaceae > Geodermatophilus > Geodermatophilus sp. SYSU D01045. Next base: position 37,527 of record NZ_JBJGZB010000035.1, on the reverse strand, counting down.
TCAAGCAGACCGTCTCGCACGGCGGCACGATCCTGTTCGTCGGCACCAAGCGCCAGGCGCAGGAGGTCGTCGCCGAGCAGGCGCAGCGCGTCGGCATGCCCTACGTCAACCAGCGCTGGCTGGGCGGCATGCTCACCAACTTCTCCACCGTCCACAAGCGGCTCCAGCGGCTCAAGGAGCTCGAGGACATGGAGCAGACCGGCGTCATGGCCGGCCTGTCCAAGAAGGAGCAGCTGGGCCTGACCCGCGAGAAGGCCAAGCTCGAGCGCAGCCTCGGCGGCATCCGCGACATGCAGAAGGTGCCCAGCGCCATCTGGATCGTGGACACCAAGAAGGAGCACATCGCCGTCGGCGAGGCCCGCAAGCTGGGCATCCCGGTCGTCGCGATCCTCGACACCAACTGCGACCCCGACGAGGTCGACTACAAGATCCCGGGCAACGACGACGCGATCCGCGCCATCAACGTCCTGACCCGCGTGATCGCCGACGCCGTCGCCGACGGCCTCATGGCCCGCTCGGCCTCGCAGGCCAACGCCGGCCGCGAGGACGGCGGCGAGCAGGCCATCGGTGGCGACGAGCCGCTGCCGGACTGGGAGCGCGAGCTGCTGACCGGCCAGGCCGACGGCGCCACCCAGCTCCCGGAGACCCCGGCGGCCCCGCCGGCCGTCACGGCCGACGAGGTCGCCCCCGTCGCGGGCGTGCCCGCCACCGGTGACACCTCCACCGGTACCCAGGGCGCCCAGAACGGCTGACCCCGCCGGCGCCGCCGCCCAGCCCCCGCCGGGCCGGGCAGCGGCGCCGTGGCACGTCCGCACCACCCACTCCAGACCCGTGAGGAAGTGACATGCCCGCCTTCACCGCTGCCGACGTCAAGCGCCTCCGCGACGCCACCGGCGCCGGCATGATGGACGCCAAGAAGGCCCTGACCGAGGCCGACGGCGAGTACGACAAGGCCATCGAGCTGCTGCGCATCAAGGGGGCCAAGGACGTCGGCAAGCGCCTCGAGCGCTCCACGACCAACGGCATCGTCGTCAGCAAGCACGGCGCACTGCTCGAGCTCGACTGCGAGACCGACTTCGTCGCCAAGAACGCCGACTTCGTCGCGCTGGCCGAGCGGCTCATCGAGATCGTCCTCGAGCAGTCGCCGGCCGACCTCGACGCGCTCATGGCGACCGAGGTCGACGGCCAGACGGTCGCCAAGCTCATCGAGGCCGAGTCCGCCCGCATCGGCGAGAAGCTCGTCCTCTCCCGCTTCGCCACCTTCGAGGGCCCGACCGCGGTCTACCTGCACAAGCGGGCCACCGACCTGCCCCCGGCCATCGGCGTCGCCGTCCAGTACCAGGGGGGCGACGAGGAGGCCGCGCGGGCCCTGGCGATGCACATCGCCGCCGCCCGCCCGCGCTTCCTGTCCCGCGAGGAGGTCCCCGCGGAGGCCGTCGAGACCGAGCGCCGGGTCGCCGAGCAGACGGCCAAGGAGGAGGGCAAGCCCGAGCAGGCGATCGTCAAGATCGTCGAGGGCCGGGTCAACGCGTACTACAAGGACTTCGTCCTGCTCGAGCAGCCGTCGATCACCGAGCCCAAGCGCACGGTGAGGCAGGTCATCGACGAGGCCGGCCTGACCGTGCAGCGGTTCGCCCGCTTCGAGGTCGGCCAGGCCTGACGAGCCGCACAGAAGGACCCCGTTGTCCCCGTCCGGCCCCGCTGCAGGGGCCCGCGCCGAAGGTGCGAGGCGTGGGGGGCAGCGGGGTCCTTCTGGTGCCCGGGCCCGGCTGGCGAGCGCCGGGCACTCTGTCAGGATCACGAAGAACGACGTCGAGCGAGGGAAGAGCCGTTGACCGAGACCGCCACGACGCAGACGACCGAGGCACTCCACCCGCCGCTCTCGGCCCCGAGCGCCTTCCAGCCGGCCGACGGCGCCGGCTACCAGCGGGTGCTGCTCAAGCTCTCCGGTGAGGCCTTCGGCGGCGGCAACGTCGGCGTCGACTCGGACATCGTCCACGACATCGCCACCCAGCTGGCCGAGGTCGTCCACGGCGGCACGCAGGTCGCCGTCGTCGTCGGCGGGGGCAACTTCTTCCGCGGCGCCGAGCTGTCGCAGGCGGGCATGGACCGCCGGCACGCCGACTACATGGGCATGCTCGGCACGGTGATGAACTGCCTGGCGCTGCAGGCGTTCTGCGAGCAGGTGGGCCTGGAGACCCGGGTGCAGACGGCGATCACCATGGGCCAGGTCGCCGAGCCCTACATCCCGCGCAAGGCCGTCCGGCACCTGGAGAAGGGCCGGCTGGTCATCTTCGGCGCCGGCGCCGGCATGCCGTACTTCTCCACCGACACCGTCGCCGCGCAGCGCGCGCTGGAGATCGGCTGCCAGGTGCTGCTCATGGCCAAGAACGGCGTCGACGGCGTCTACGACGACGACCCGCGCACCAACCCCGCGGCGACCATGTACGACGAGCTGGACTACGCCACGGTCCTCGCCGACCAGCTCAAGGTCGCCGACGCCACCGCGATCAGCCTGTGCATGGACAACCAGATGCCGATCGTGGTCTTCAACCTGCTGGAGAACGGCAACATCGCCCGGGCGGTGGCAGGTGAGAGGATCGGGACGCTGATCAGCTGAGCGGGCGCCGAGACGCGCACGCCGCACCGCAGGACGACGGCGGGGACGATCCCGCCGCAGGAGGAGAGACCGTGATCGACGACACCCTGCTCGACGCCGAGGAGCGGATGGACAAGGCCCTGTCGGTCGCGCGGGAGGACCTCGGCTCGGTGCGCACCGGCCGCGCGGCGCCCTCGATGTTCAACAAGGTCCTGGTCGACTACTACGGCGCCCCGACCCCGGTGCCGCAGATGTCGTCGATCACGGTGCCCGAGGCGCGCATGGCGGTCATCAAGCCCTACGACAACAGCCAGCTGTCGGCCATCGAGAAGGCCATCCGCGACAGCGACCTGGGCGTGAACCCGACCAACGACGGGCAGATCATCCGCGTGGTCTTCCCGCAGCTGACCGAGGAGCGCCGCCGCGACCTGGTCAAGCAGGCCCGGTCCAAGGGCGAGGACGCCAAGGTCGCCATCCGCAACGTGCGCCGCCGCAGCAAGGAGGAGCTCGACCGGATCGCCAAGGACGGCGAGGCCGGCGAGGACGACGTGCGCCGCGCGGAGAAGGAGCTCGACGACCTCACTGCCCAGCACGTCGCGGCCATCGACGAGGCCGTGAAGAACAAGGAGGCCGAGCTGCTCGAGGTCTGAGCCGCTCGCCCCCACCCCTGCCATGACCTCCCGTCCCGACGCCGCCGGGGCCGGCCCGTCCGGGGACGCCGACACCGGGCCGATCCCCGTGGTCCGGCGTCCCTCGCCGCCGCCCCCACCGCCCGGCCCGCTGCGGCCGGCGGCCCCGCCGACCAGCCCGATCGCGACGGCCCCGGGGGCCACCACCCCGGGCACCCAGGAGATGGCCGTCCCGGCCGCCGGGATCGCCCTCCCGCCGGTCCCCGGCGCGCCGGGCGGCCGCGACACCGCTTCCGACGACACCGCTTCCGACGACACCGCTTCGGACGACGCCGCTTCCGTCGACACCGCTTCCGACGACGCCGCTTCCGACGACGCCGCCGCAGCCGCACCGGAGGAGCGGAAGGGCGGCCGGGCCGGGCGCGACCTGGTCGCCGCCGTCGGCGTGGGCCTGGGCCTCGGCGCGGTCATCCTCGCCTCGCTGCTGGTCCACCGGCCGGCGTTCCTGCTGGTCGTCGTCGCGGCGATCCTCGTCGGCATCGTCGAGCTGGTCCGCGCGCTCGAGGCCGGCGGCGCCCGGCCGCCGCTCGCCCCGGTGCTGGTCGGCGCCGTCGCGATGCTGGTGCTGGCCTGGACCCGAGGCCCCGACGGCCTCGTCGTCGGCTTCCTCCTCACCGTCGTCTCGGTGCTGCTCTGGCGGCTCGGCGACGGTCCCGAGGACTACCGCCGCGACGCCGCCGCCGGCGTGCTGGTCACCCTGTACGTGCCGCTGCTGGCCGGCTTCGCGGTCCTGCTGCTCGTCCCCGACGACGGCGTCGCGCGGGTGCTCGCGTTCATCGCCACCGTGGTCGCCAACGACGTCGGCGGCTACACCGCGGGCGTGCTGTTCGGCCGGCACCCCATGGCGCCGTCGGTGAGCCCGAAGAAGTCGTGGGAGGGCATGGCCGGGTCGGTGGTGGCCTGCGTCGCCGTCGCCACGCCGATCGTCGTGCTCGCCCTGGACGGCCCGTGGTGGGGCGGCGCGCTCGTCGGCGTCGCGCTCGCGGTCTCCGCGACGGTGGGCGACCTCGGCGAGTCGCTGATCAAGCGCGACCTCGGCATCAAGGACATGGGGAACCTGCTGCCCGGCCACGGCGGGATCATGGACCGGCTCGACAGCCTGCTGCCCTCGGCGGCGGTGGCCTACCTGCTGCTGTCCTGGGTCGCGCCGCCCGGCTGAGCCGGCCAGGGAGCGCTCACCTCCCACGTGGACCCGGCCACGGTGAAGCCGCGGCGGGCGTACCAGTGGCGCGGCCAGTCGCCGGCGTCGGCCTCGAGGACGACGAGGTCGCAACCGGCGCCCGCGGCCAGCTCCAGCAGCCGGGCGAGGACGGCGTCGGCATGGCCGCGCCCGCGGGCGGCGGGCTCGGTCATCACCGACTCGACCGCCGCGGTCGCGCCGTCGACCCGCAGCTGCCCGGCCGCCACGACCCGGCCGCCCTCCCGCACGACGACGTCGCTGACCGCGACGACCCAGTCGTTGCGGGACTCGCGGCCCACCAGGTGGGCGACCACCTCGTCGAGGTCGGGGATCCCGGCCAGGTCGCGCCGCCACCCCGCCTCCCACAGCGGGTGCAGCTCCTCCTGCGCGACCACCTCCGCCCGCTCGGCGCCGGGCAGGCCCGGGGTGGCGGGACGGGCCATGAGCAGCAGCTCCCCGGCCTCCCAGCCGGCCGCGGCCAGCTCGCCGGCGACCGCGCCGGCACCGGGCCAGCGCAGCAGCGCCGCCCGGGCCGGCCAGCCGGCGTCCGCCGCGACCTCCCCGGCGGCCCGCGCCACCGTCGCGGCGTCGACCGGGTCGTCGAGCACCAGCCGGTTGTCGTCGCGGGAGTGCGCGAAGCGCGGGTCGAGGACGGCGACCCCGCCGGGGACGTCGCGCACCTCGGCGGCCCGCCGGGTCCGCAGCGACAGCCCGTGCGCCAGCGCCCGGCCCCGCGCGTCGTCCGGCGCGGGCAGGACCGGCGGCACCGGCGGGCGGTACGGCACGACCGCGACCACCGCCGCCGTCGGGAGGGGGCCGTACAGGTGCGGGAAGCGCGTGCCCGCCGGGTCGGTGGCGACACCGGGCTCCTCGACCACCGGGTCGGTCAGGCGCGCGGGGTCGACGACCAGCAGCACCAGGTCCCGGCGGCCCGGGAACAGCCGCGCGGCCGGCAGGTGCACCTGCTCGGGGCGCGACAGGTGCACGAACGGCGCCCCGGCGGGCGGCAGCGAGCCGGCGGACAGCGCCGCGCGCCAGTCGGCCGGGGCGCACAGGTGGACGAGGACGCTCATGCCCCCGGTGTCTCGTCGGGGTCGATCCCGCGCGCGGCCAGCGCCTGCTCGATCGCCTCGCAGACGGCGCGGACGACGGCCACCCGCGCCCACCGCTTGTCGTCGCCGGCGACCAGCGTCCACCGGCCCGCCGGGTGGTCGGTGCGCTCGAGCATCTCCTCGACGGCGGCCTCGTAGGCCGCGCGCTTCTCCCGGTTGCGCCAGTCCTCGTCGGTGAGCTTCCACGCGCGGTAGGGGTCGTCCGCGCGGGACTCGAAGCGGCGCAGCTGCTCCTCGGGCGAGACGTGCAGCCAGAACTTGACCAGGACCATGCCCTCGGCGGCCAGGGTCGTCTCGAGGTCCACGATCTCGCCGTAGGCCCGCTGCCACGCCTCCTCGCTGGCGAACCCCTCCACCCGCTCGACCAGCACCCGGCCGTACCAGGTGCGGTCGAGGACGGCCATGCCGCCCCAGCCGGGCAGCACGGGCCAGAACCGCCAGAGGAAGTGGTGCCGCTTCTCGGTCGGGGTGGGGGCGGCGAACTGGGCCACCCGGACGTGCCGGGGGTCCAGCTCGTCGACCAGCCGCTTGATCGCGCCGCCCTTGCCCGAGGCGTCCCACCCCTCGAACAGCACGCAGACCGGCGGCCCGAGCGGGGTGCCCAGCTGCCCGCCGAGGAACAGCCGCAGGTGCACCAGGCGCTGCTGCGCGGCGGCCAGCTGTTCCTTGGCCTCGCGCTTGCCCAGCCGGAGGGTGAGGTCCACGTCGTCGAGTCGGCCCACCCCGCAGAGAGTGGCGTACGCGGGCCGGGCTGTCAGGTCGGCAGCTGCGCGTGCTGGCGGATCCAGGCGTGCATGGCGATCCCCGCGGCGACGCCCGCGTTGACCGAGCGGGTGGAGCCGAACTGGGCGATGGACAGGACGTCGTCGGCCACCGCTTGCGCCTCCTCCGACAGCCCGGTGCCCTCCTGCCCGAACAGCAGCACGCAGGCCCGGGGGAGGACGGCGGTCTCGATCGGCCGGGCGCCGGGGAGGTTGTCGACGGCGAGCACCGGCACCCCCCGCTCCCGCGCCCAGGCGCCGAGCGCGGCGGCGTCGGGGTGGTGCCGCACGGTCAGGTACCGGTCGGTGACCATCGCGCCCCGGCGGTTCCACCGCTTCCGGCCGACGACGTGCACCTCCGCGGCGAGGAAGGCGTTGGCCGTGCGCACGACCGTCCCGATGTTCAGGTCGTGCCGCCAGTTCTCGATGGCGACGTGGAAGCCGTGCCGGCGCGGGTCGAGGTCGGCGACGATCGCCTCGACGGTCCAGTAGCGGTACCGGTCGACGACGTTGCGCCGGTCGCCGTGCGCGAGCAGTTCGGGGTCGTAGCGCGGGTCCTCCGGCCACGGCCCCTCCCACGGGCCGACGCCGACCGTGTCGAGCGGGGCGGGTGCGCGCTCGGCCTCGGACACCCGGCCGACGCTAGCGGGCCGCACTGCGCCGCCCGGCCGCGCCTCCGGCACCGCGCCGGGTCGGTCGGGCACGATGACCACTCCACGGGGTGAGTGTTGGATTACCGTGAGTGACAGCGAGGTGGGATGACGGCGCGGCAGGACGGCGACCCCGGTGACCCCGAGGAGACCGGGTCCCCGGTCGAGCTGTGGGGGGAGTGGCTGCCCGGCTGGGTGAACGAGCCCGACCCCGAGGCGGCCGACGAGGACGGCGCCCCCGAGGACGACGCCCCCGAGGACGCCCCCGAGGACGCCCCCGAGGACGACGCCCCCGAGGACGAGGCGCCGAGCGGTGGAGTCCCGGTGGGCGAGGCTTCGGTGGACGAGGCTTCGGTCGACGAGGTGCCGGTGGTCGAGGTGCCGGTGGTCGAGGTGCCGGTGGTCGAGGTCCTGGACGACGAGGTCCCGGACGACGGTCCGCCGGTGGTCGAGGTCCCGGACGGCGCCGCTGCCGGGGAGGCCGCCCCGGAGGGGAGCGGCGCCGGGGACGGCGGGCCGGCGGTCCCGGCGATGACCGAGGTCGTGGTGCCGCGGGTCGTCGTCCGCCCGCGGGTGCGGCCCCGGCGCCGGGTCGGCGTCGCCGTGGCGCTGGGCGTGCTCGCCGCCTGCGGCGTCACCGGTGCGGTCCTGCTGGCGGGTGCCTCGTCCGGCCCGGTCCCGACGGCGGCCGTGCAGTCCACGCCGCCGCCGGCCGTCGCGGCGCCGACCCGGGCCGTCCCGGTGCCGCGGCCGTCCGCCGTCGCCGGCGTCGTCCCCCTGGCCCCGACGAGCAGCGTGCCCGCGCCGACCACGTCCGCGCCGCGGACGGACCCCGTCCTGGCCCCGGTCGAGACGCACGCGACGCCCTCCCCGGTGACGGTCCCGGACGCGCCGCTGCCCACGGTCGTCGCCCCCGTCCCGTCGGCGACGCCGGACCCCGTCCCGGTGCCGCCGCCCGCCGAGCCGACGGCCGTGGTGACGGATCCGGCCCCGACGACCACCGAGGTCACGCCCACGCCGACCGGGCCGGTCGAGGACGGTGAGACCACGGCGTCACCGACGCCGTCGACCTCCAGCCCGTCGCCTGCGCCACCCTCGACGCCGACGGAGAGCCCGCAGACGGACCCGGACGGCGGCGACGCGACCACCACGCCGGTCCTCGGACCCAGCCCCGTGCCGAGCCCCGTGCCGGTCCCCGGGTCCCCGGTGCCCACCGCCGGGTCGACGGACACAGGGGAGCCCTGAGCGAGCGACCTCACCCGCGCGGCGGCCCACGCCCGGCGGAGGGGTGGGACGATGGACCGGTCATGACTGCCCTGCCGCTCGTCCTCGACGCCCCCCGCCGGGGCAAGCCGCCGCGCCACCTCGCCGACCTCACCCGCGAGGAGGCGCGCGCCGCCGTCGCCGGGCTCGGGCAGCCGGCGTTCCGCGCCGACCAGCTCGCCCGGCACTTCTTCCGCGGCACCACCGACCCGGCGCAGATGACCGACCTGCCCGCCGCGGTGCGCGAGACGCTGTCCGGGGCGCTGCTGCCGGGCCTGCTCACGCCCGTGCGCCACCAGTCGGCCGACGGCGGGCGCACCCGCAAGACGCTGTGGCGGCTGCACGACGGCGCGCTGGTCGAGAGCGTGCTCATGCGCTACCCCGACCGGGCCACCGTCTGCATCTCCAGCCAGGCCGGCTGCGGCATGGCCTGCCCCTTCTGCGCCACCGGCCAGAACGGGCTGACCCGCAACCTGTCGGCCGCCGAGATCATCGGCCAGGCGGTCGCCGCCGCCGCGGCCATGGCGTCGGGGGAGATCCCCGGCGGGCCGGGGCGGCTGTCCAACGTCGTCTTCATGGGCATGGGCGAGCCGCTGGCCAACTACGCCCGGGTCCGCCGCACGCTGGACGCGCTGCTCACCTCCGCGCCGTGGGGGCTGGGCCTGTCGCAGCGGTCGGTCACCGTCTCCACGGTGGGCCTGGTGCCGGCGATCCGGCGGCTGACCGAGGAGGGCCTGGGTGTCACCCTCGCGGTGAGCCTGCACGCTCCCGACGACGAGCTGCGCGACACGCTCGTGCCCATCAACACCCGGTACAAGGTGGCCGAGGTCGTCGACGCAGCCGACGCCTACGCCGCGCGCACCGGACGCCGCTACTCGGTGGAGTACGCGCTCATCCGCGACGTGAACGACCAGCCCGAGCGCGCCGACCTGCTCGGCCGGCTGCTGGCGAAGCGGCTCGCGCACGTCAACCTCATCCCGCTCAACCCCACGCCGGGCAGCCCCTGGGACGCCAGCCCGCTGCCCGCCCAGCGGGAGTTCGTGGCGCGGCTGCGCGCGCACGGGGTGCCGACGACGGTCCGCGACACCCGCGGCCAGGACATCGACGGCGCCTGTGGCCAGCTCGCCGCGGCCGACCGCGCTGCTGACGACGGGGTGGGCGTGCCGACCGTGGCCACGCCGGTCCCGGCGCTGGAGCCGCCGGTCGAGCTCGGGGCCGAGGCGGACGCGTGAGCACCGGGGCCGCCGTGTGAGCGCCGAGGTCCCGACCGCCGAGGCGCACGAGCACAGCCACGCCGACGTCTCGGGTGGGTGGCTGCGGGCCGCCGTCTTCGGTGCGATGGACGGGCTGGTGACCAACACCGCCCTGGTCGCGGGCGTCGGCGGTGGCGGTGCCTCGTCGCACGCGATCGTGCTCTCCGGCGTCGCCAGCCTGGTCGCCGGCGCGATCTCGATGGCGCTGGGGGAGTACACCTCGGTCAGCACGCAGAACGAGCAGCTCGACCTCGAGGTGGAGAAGGAGCGCCGCGAGCTCGCGCGCAACCCCCAGGGCGAGCTCGCCGAGCTGGTGGAGATGCTGCGGGTGCGGGGCGTCGACGCCGACCTCGCCGAGCGGGTCGCCGTCCAGCTGCACCGCGACCCCGACACGGCGCTGCGGCTGCACGTGGTCGCCGAGCTCGGCCTGAACCCGGCCGACAAGCCCTCGCCGTGGACCGCGGCGGTCTCCTCGTTCCTCACCTTCGCCACCGGCGCGGTGATCCCGCTGCTGCCCTACCTGCTCGGGTTCTCGGTCCTCGCCGCGGCGCTGGTCTGCGGCGCGGTGGGCCTGGCCGCGGCCGGGGCGCTGTCCTCGCGCTTCACCCCGCGGTCCTGGTGGTCGGCGGCCCTGCGGCAGCTGCTCTTCGGCGCGCTCGCGGCGGGAGCGACGTACGCCATCGGCGCGGCGATCGGCGTCGCGGCCACCTGAGACAGCGACCCCGGAACGACGACCCCCGAACGACGACGCCCGACCCGGCGGGAGCCGGATCGGGCGTCGGGTGTCGGTGCGGGCTACCTGCGCCAGGCGGTGCGCTTGCGGTGCAGGTCCCAGAGCAGCACCACGACCAGGCCGGCGGCGATGCCGAACAGCCACAGGTCCTCCATGCGGCCCTCGTGGTTGCCCCACGTGTAGGACAGCATGACCAGCACGGTCAGCCAGCCGGCGATCTGCGCCCACTTGCCGCTGCGGGCGTGCCAGCCCCAGTCCTCGGGCCGCTCCTCCTCGACCGGGTGCTCCCCGGCACGGACGACGCCCTCCTCGCGGTTGGGCTGGTTGACGCGCGTGGTCAACGGGTTGTCCTGACGGACCCCGGGGCCGGAGTGCTCGCTCACGCCCCTCATCCTGCCAGCCCCTCCGTCGGGTCACCGGTCGAGGTGGGGTGGGCGGGTCGCCCCGCGCGTCGGGGAGGATGCCGCTCATGAGCGAGCCGCGCGAGGTCACCGTGCTGGGCTCGACCGGGTCGATCGGCCGGCAGGCGATCGCGGTCGCCGAGCAGAACCCCGGCCGGCTGCGGATCACCGCGCTGGCCGCCGGCGGGGGCGACGTCGCCCGGCTGGCCGAGCAGGCGCTGACCCTCGGTGTCCGCACGGTGGCGGTGGCCCGCGCGACGGCCGCCCAGGACCTGCAGCTGGCCTTCTACGCGGCGGCCTCCCAGCGGGGCTGGGCGCGGGGCGAGTACGCGCTGCCGGAGATCCTCGCCGGGCCGCGCGCCGCCGAGGAGCTCGCCGCCCGCCCCGCCGACGTCGTCCTCAACGGGATCACCGGCTCGATCGGGCTGGGGCCCACGCTCGCCGCGCTGCGGGCCGGCAACGTCGTCGCGCTGGCCAACAAGGAGTCCCTGGTCGCCGGCGGGGACCTGGTCACCGCCGCGGCCGCGCCCGGCCAGCTGGTGCCGGTCGACTCCGAGCACTCGGCGCTGGCGCAGTGCCTGCGCGGCGGCGCGCGCGGCGAGGTCGCCCGGCTGGTGCTCACCGCCAGCGGCGGCCCGTTCCGCGGGCGCAGCGCCGCCGACCTCGCCGACGTCACCGTCGAGCAGGCGCTGGCGCACCCCACCTGGGCCATGGGCCCGGTGGTCACGGTCAACTCGGCCACGCTGGTCAACAAGGGCCTGGAGCTGATCGAGGCGCACCTGCTGTTCGGCGTGCCCTACGCCGACATCGACGTCGTGGTGCACCCGCAGTCGATCGTGCACTCGATGGTCACCTTCTCCGACGGCGCGACGATCGCCCAGGCCAGCCCGCCGGACATGCGGCTGCCGATCGCGCTGGCGCTGGCCTGGCCCGACCGGCTGCCGCACGTGCAGCCGGCGCTGGACTGGTCGACGGCGAGCACCTGGGAGTTCGCGCCGCTGGACGCCGACGCGTTCCCGGCGGTGCGCCTCGCGCGCGCGTCGGGTGAGGCCGGCGGCGTCGTCCCGGCGCTGTACAACGCGGCCAACGAGGAGGCGGTCGCCGCCTTCCTCGCCGGACGGCTGCGTTTCCCGGACGTCGTCGGCCTGGTCGCGCGTACCCTCGACGCCGCGCCGGACCTCGGCGCCCCCACCTGCGTGGACGACGTGCTGGCCGCGGAGCGCTGGGCCCGGCAGCACGCCCGCGCCGCTCTCGCCGGAGGCCCGAGCTGAGCATCCTCCTGACGGTCCTCGGGATCGTCGCGTTCGCGGTCGGCCTGCTGTTCAGCATCGGCTTCCACGAGTACGGCCACTTCTACTGGGCGCGGAAGTTCGGCATGCGCGTGCCGCAGTTCATGGTCGGCTTCGGCCCGACGGTGTTCTCCCGGACGCGCGGCGAGACCGAGTACGGCATCAAGGCCGTCCCGCTCGGCGGCTACATCCGCATCGTCGGCATGATCCCGCCGGCCGAGGAGGGCGAGAGCAAGCGCGCCACCCGCATGCGGACGTTCATCGCCGAGGTGCGCGGCCAGGCCCTCGACGACGTCCGGCCCAGCGACGCCGGCCGGGTCTTCTACGCCAAGCCCTGGTGGCAGCGCGTGGTCGTCATGTTCGCCGGGCCGTTCCACAACCTGGTGCTCGCGGTCGTGTTCTTCGCGATCACGCTCACCGCGATCGGCACCAACGTCATCACCACCCAGCTCGACACCGTCCCCGCCTGCGTCGTCCCCGCCGGCGCGGAGAGCATCGCCGTCGCCGACGAGCAGGGCCGCGACGTGTGCCGGATCCCGATCGTCACCAGCGGCGCCGACGCCGGGCAGGTCTGCGAGGAGGGCGCCCCCGGGTGCGCGACGCCGGTGGCCAGCCCCGCCGCCCAGGCCGGGCTGCGGCCGGGCGACACGATCGTCGCGATCGACGGCCGGTCGCTCGACCCGACCGGCTACGACAGCTGGACCACGGTGCAGCAGGCGATCCGCGGCTCGGCGGGGGAGCCGCTGACCCTCACCGTCGAGCGCGACGGGCAGAGCCGGGAGCTCACCGTCACCCCGATCGAGAACGTGGTCGCCACCGACGACGGCGAGGGCACGATGACCGCCGGCTACCTCGGCGTCAGCCCGGTGTTCGGCTTCGCCCGCCAGTCGGTGTCCGACCTGCCCGGCTACTTCGGCATGGTCGTGTCCCAGTCGGTGCAGCGGCTGGTGGAGATCCCCGAGCGGGTCCCGCAGCTGTTCCGCGCCGCCTTCCTCGGCGAGGAGCGCGACGCGAACGGCCCGATCGGCGTCGTCGGCGTCGGCCGGATCTCCGGGGAGGTCTTCGCCATCCAGGAGTTCAGCGGCGCCGAGAAGCTGAGCTTCTTCCTCGGCCTGCTGGCCAGCGTCAACCTCGTGCTGTTCCTGTTCAACCTGCTGCCGATCTACCCGCTCGACGGCGGGCACGTGGCCGGGGCGCTGTACGAGAAGGCCCGCTCGGTGGTCGCCCGCTGGCGCGGCCGGCCCGACCCCGGCCCGTTCGACATCGCCCGGCTCATGCCGGTCGCCTACATCGTCGCGGGGCTGTTCATCGCGCTGTCGGGGCTGCTGCTCATCGCCGACGTGGTCAACCCGATCACACTCCGGTAGGCGTCGGCACCGACCTGCGCGGAACGGGGATACTCGGGGCATGTCCACCGTCGTCGGCCTCGGCATGCCCGCTGCGCCCCCGCCCGTCCTCGCGCCCCGGCGCAAGACCCGCCAGCTGATGGTCGGGAACGTGGGGGTCGGCAGCGACCACCCGGTCAGCGTGCAGTCGATGACGACGACGAAGACCGCGGACGTCAACGCGACGCTGCAGCAGATCGCCGAGCTGACCGCCTCGGGCTGCCAGATCGTGCGCGTGGCCGTCCCGGACACCGACGACGCCGAGGCGCTGCCGGCGATCGCGAAGAAGTCGCAGATCCCGGTCATCGCCGACATCCACTTCCAGCCGCGCTACGTGTTCGCCGCGATCGACGCCGGCTGCGCCGCGGTGCGCGTCAACCCCGGCAACATCAAGAAGTTCGACGACCGGGTCGGCGAGATCGCCAAGGCGGCCAAGGACGCCGGCATCCCGATCCGCATCGGCGTGAACGCCGGCTCGCTCGACAAGCGGCTGCTGGCCAAGTACGGGAAGGCCACGCCGGAGGCGCTGGTCGAGTCGGCGCTGTGGGAGTGCTCGCTGTTCGAGGAGCACGACTTCCGCGACATCAAGATCTCGGTCAAGCACAACGACCCGGTGGTCATGGTGCGCGCCTACGAGCTGCTGGCCGCGCAGTGCGACTACCCGCTGCACCTCGGCGTCACCGAGGCCGGGCCCGCGTTCCAGGGGACGATCAAGTCCGCCGTCGCGTTCGGCGCGCTGCTGTCCCAGGGCATCGGCGACACCATCCGCGTCTCGCTCTCGGCGCCGCCGGTCGAGGAGGTCAAGGTCGGCACCCAGATCCTGGAGTCGCTGAACCTGCGCCAGCGCGGCCTGGAGATCGTCAGCTGCCCCTCGTGCGGCCGCGCGCAGGTCGACGTCTACAAACTGGCGAACGAGGTGACCGCCGGCCTCGACGGGCTCGAGGTGCCGCTGCGGGTCGCCGTCATGGGCTGCGTCGTCAACGGTCCCGGCGAGGCCCGCGAGGCCGACCTCGGCGTGGCGTCGGGCAACGGCAAGGGGCAGATCTTCGTCAAGGGCCAGGTCGTCAAGACCGTCCCCGAGTCGCAGATCGTCGAGACGCTCATCGAGGAGGCCATGCGCATCGCCGGCGAGCAGGTCGACGCCGGCACGCCCTCCGGCCCGCCCGTCGTCACCGTCAGCTGACCCGCCGCACCGTCCGTCCTCCCGGGTCAGATCCGTGCTCCGCTCGCCGACCGCCCGCGTCCTCGACGAGACCGACGAGCCGGCCGTCCGCCGGCTGCTGGCCTCCGACCCGGTCGGGGCCTGCGTCCTGGCCGGGCGCGTGGAGGTGGCCGGCACCGCGCCGTCGACCCTGGGGGCGCCGCTGTGGGGGATGGGCACCGGCCGCAGCCTCGACGCCGTCTGCCTGGCCGGGGCCAACCTGATCCCGTTCGCCGTCCCCGGCGCCGAGCAGGCCGCGGCGGAGGCGTTCGCCGAGCGCGCCCGCCGGGCCGGCCGCCGCTGCTCGACGATCGTCGGGCCGGCCACGGCCGTCGACCCGCTGTGGGAGCTGCTCGAGCCCGTGTGGGGCCCGTGCCGCGACCACCGGCCCCGGCAGCCGCTCCTGGCCATCGAGGGCCCGCCGGCGATCGCCCCCGAGCCGCGGGTCCGGCCGGTGCGCCCGCGCGAGGTCGACGTGCTGCTGCCCGCGGCGGTGGCCATGTTCACCGAGGAGGTCGGCGTCAGCCCGCTGCGGACCGACGGCGGCGTCGGCTACCGGGCACGCGTCGAGGACCTCGTCCGCGCCGGCCAGTCGCTGGCCTGGATCGAGGACGGCCGGGTGCTGTTCAAGGCCGAGATCGGCGCGGTGTCGCGGGCGGCCTGCCAGGTGCAGGGCGTGTGGACCGCCCCCGAGATGCGCGGCCGCGGCATCGGCGCCGCCGGGATGGCCGCCGTCGTCGAGTACGCGCGCACCATGATCGCCCCGGTGGTCAGCCTCTACGTCAACGACTACAACGCCCCCGCCCGCGCGGTGTACCGCCGGGTCGGGTTCCGCGAGGTCGGCCGCTACGCCAGCGTCCTCTTCTGACGGAGGACCTCCCCGCCCCCCTCACTCGCACGCTCGTGACGGGCCCCTGCGGGGAGGCCGTTCCAGCACGTCACCACCGGAACGTCACTCCGGTCTGAGAGGGTGTCCCGTCGTGGCAGCACGACGCGCGGCGGTCCTCGGCACGGTCCTCACCCTCCTCTCCGCACCGGTCCTCGCCGCCTGCTCCGGCAGCTCCGAGGACGACGTCCGCGCCGCCGCGCAGGCCTTCCTCGACGACTGGGCCGGCGGCGACACCGACGCCGCGGCCGGCGCCACCACCGACCCCGGAGCCGCCACCGCGCTGCTCGAGCAGGCCGCCACCGACCTGCCCGACGCGACCCTCGGCGCCGAGCTCGGCGACGTCACCGTCGAGGACGGCACCGCCACCGCCGGCTGGACGGCCACCTGGGACCTCGCCGCGGCCCCCGACTGGACCTACGAGGCCACCCTCGAGCTGCGGGAGGGGGAGGACGCCTGGCAGGTGGTCGCCGAGCCGACCCTCGTGCACCCCGAGCTGGGGGAGGGCCAGCGCCTGCAACTGACCCGGTCGTTGCCCGAGCGCGCTGCGATCACCGACGCCGCCGGCCAGCCGCTGTTCACCCCGACCGAGGTCGTCAACGTCGGCGTCGACACCGGCCAGGTCACCGACCTGCCGTCGCTGGCCGCCGCGCTGTCGGCGGCCACCGACGTGCCCGCCGAGGAGATCACCGCCGACGTCCAGGCCGCCCCGGCCGGCCAGTTCGTCCCCGTCATCACCCTGCGGCGGCCGGACTTCGAGGCCATCCGCGCCCAGGTCTTCGACCTGCCCGGCGCCGTCTTCCCCACGGAGACGCGGCTGCTCGCGCCGTCGCCCCGGTTCGCCTCCGCGCTGCTCGGCCGGATCGGCGCGGCCACCGCCGAGGTGCTCGAGGAGACCACCGGGGACGACGGCGCCGTGTACGCCGCGGGGGACCAGCTCGGCCTCTCCGGCCTGCAGCGCGCCTACCAGGAGCAGCTCACCGGCACCCCGGGCTTCACCGTCTCCGTGGTGAGCACCGACGAGTCCACCGGCGACGCCGGCCGGCAGGTCGGCGCCGTCGACCCCGTCCCCGGCGAGCCGGTCCGGACGCCGCTGGTCCGCGCGCTGCAGGACGCCGCCGACGGCGCCGTCGCCACCCAGCCGTTGCCGACCCACCTCGTCGTCGTCCGGCCCGGCACGGGGGAGGTCCTGGCCGTCTCCTCCAACGAGGCCGCGGCGGCCGGCAACGCCCTGACCGGGCAGTACCCGCCGGGCTCGAGCATGAAGACGATCACGGCGACGGCGCTGCTGTCCGCGGGCGCGCTGACCCCCGACACCCCGGTCGCCTGCCCCGGGACGACGGTCGTCGAGGGCCGCGAGTTCGAGAACCAGGACCAGTTCGACCTCGGCACCGTGCCGTTCACCGAGGCGTTCGCGCAGTCCTGCAACACCACCTTCATCGAGGCCGGCCTGCAGCTGCCCGACGACGCCCTGGCCGCGGCGGCCGCCGCCTACGGGGTGGGCAGCGACTGGCAGCTGCCGGTCGAGGTGTTCAGCGGCAGCGTCCCGGCCGACGCCACCGGCACCACGAAGGCCGCCGACGCGATCGGCCAGGGCCAGGTGCTCGTGAGCCCGGCGCAGATGGCGCTCGTGGCCGCGGGCGTCGCCAGCGGCACCCCGGCCGCGCCGGTCGAGGTGGTCGACGCCGACCCCGCGGGCCCCGCGCCGGCCGGTCCGGGCCAGGCCGTGCTCGACCAGCTGCGGCCGATGATGCGCCAGGTCGTGCTGACCGGGACCGCGCAGGCGCTGGCCGACCGCGGCGAGGTCTACGGCAAGACCGGCACCGCCGAGTTCGGCAGCAACACCCCGCCGGACGCGCACGGCTGGTTCACCGGCTACCGGATCGGCGGCCCGCAGGGCGACGTCGCGTTCGCGGTGCTGGTCGAGGGCGGGCAGTCCAGCAGCGCCGCCGTCGCCGTCACCGACGCCTTCCTCGGCGCGCTGGGCTAGCCCTCGGGCAGGCCCGGCAGGGCCGACGTCACCGGGGTGCGGCCGGCCGCGGTGCGCCAGGCCACCGCGCGCTCCTCGGCGGCGCCCAGGGAGTCGACGGCGAGCTGCCGGACCTCGGGCTCCTCCGCCGCGTCGAGCAGCGCCACCCAGGCCGCGGACACGCCGTCCTCCAGCACGACCGCCAGGGCCGCGGCGTCGACCGGCGAGAGCACCGGGAAGGGCAGCTCGTAGCCCGCCTCGGCGGGCACCGGGTCGGCGTCGCGCTCGTCGAGCAGCCCCGCCAGGCGGTCGCGGGCGTCCCGGTGGGCCTGCTCGGCGTCGGCGGCGGGCGTCCGGCCGTCCGGCGGCAGCGCGGCCCCGACGACGCCGTACCCCCACACCGCCGCGTGCTCGGCGGCCACCACCTCGCGCAGCGCGGTGTCCTCCGCGCCCCCGGCGGTCCCGTCCTCAGCCACCTGCGGCCTCCCTCACGCCAGCGCGGCGGCGTGCCCGCGCAGCCCCGCCGCGATCGACCCCAGCAGCGCGGCCCCCGCACCCGAGGCCTCCACGCAGGCGGCCGCGTGCGCGGCGGCCGCGGCGCCCACCTGCTCGCGCAGCCACGCGCGCAGGTCCCCGCCCGCGGGCGGCGCCGGCGGGGCCGAGGACGACGGCGTCGCCCCCGGCGCCGCCGCGCGCAGCCGCGCCAGCTGCTCCTGCGCCTGGCCGCTCAGGTCGGCGACCGTGCCGCCGAACGCGGGGTCCGCGACGGCCGCCGCGTCGTAGGCGGCCACCACCGCCTCCTGGACGGCGACCTGACCGGCCAGCCGGTCCTCCTGCGCCGCCGTCTCCCGGGCCGCCTCCCCGGAGTCGCCGGAGGTGCAGCCGGCCAGCAGCAGCGCCAGCCCGGCCGTGCCCGCGAGCAGGCGGCGGCGCGGGAACCCGGCGGGCGGAGGGGAGACGGACATCGCCCGCCAGTCTCCCAGGAGCCGCCCCGCCCGCCCGGACGGCGTCCGGGCGCGTCGGGACCTCAGGCAGGTCACCCGCCCGAGCGGCCGGGCCCCGGCGCGCGGCGGAGCGGTAACCTGACGACTCCCCGGGTACGCCGCGGCCGGTGCCGCGCGAGCCCGCGCCACCGGGCGCGGCCCCGGACGGTGCGGTCCGCCGAGCACGAGCTCCGACCGGTTGCAGGAGGGGAGGGAGCCCGTGTCCGCGAGAGGACGGCAGGACCCGGCCGCAGGGTCGCGGCAGGACCCGGCCGCAGGGTCGCGGCAGGACCCGGCCGCAGGGTCGCGGCAGGACCCGGCCGCCACACGGCTGGCCGGCTGGATCGAGCCCGTGGTCGGTGCCGCCGGCTACGACCTCGAGGAGCTGGTGGTCACCCCCGCCGGCCGGCGCAGCGTCGTCCGCGTGGTGGTCGACCGGGACGAGGGCGTGTCCCTCGACGACGTCGCGGAGGTCAGCCGGGCGGTCTCGGCGGTCCTCGACGACAACGACGGCGACCTCGGCCGCGCCCCCTACGTGCTCGAGGTGACCAGCCCCGGCGTCGACCGGCCGCTCACCGAGCCGCGGCACTGGCGGCGAAACACCGGCCGGCTGGTCACCGTGACCGTCGGACCGGCCGGGGCGGCCGAGCAGGTCACCGGCCGGGTCACCGCCGTCGACGGCGAGGGCGTGACCCTCGCCGTCGAGCCGAAGGCCAAGCCCGGTGCCCGCAAGCGGCCGCCGACGGCCCGCCAGGTGCCCTGGGCCGAGCTCGGCGCCGGCCGGGTGCAGGTCGAGTTCGGCCGCCCGGGCAGGGATGACGCGGCGGAGGACCTGGCGGAGGACCCGGACGAGCCGGACGACGTGCTCGACGCGGACGACGACGAGGACGACGAGGGCGACGACGACGGAGGAGGACAGTGAACATCGACGTGACCGCTCTCAAGGCGGTCGAGCGGGAGAAGGGCATCCCCGTCGAGACGGTCATCGAGGCCCTCGAGACGGCGCTCGTGACCGCGTACCGCCACGCCGACGGCGCGGCCAAGCACGTGCGGGTGCACGTCGACCGCAAGACCGGCGAGGTCGCGGTGCTCGCGCAGGAGCTCGGCCCCGACGGCGAGGTCGTGCGCGAGTGGGACGACACCCCGAGCGACTTCGGCCGCATCGCGGCCAGCACCGCCAAGCAGGTCATCGTCCAGCGGCTGCGCGACGCCGAGCACGAGCAGACCTTCGGCGAGTACGCCGGCAAGGAGGGCGACATCGTCAGCGGCGTCGTCCAGGCCGACGCGCGCCGCAACGCCCAGGGCGCGGTCCTGGTCGACATCGGCAAGGTCGAGGCGGTCCTGCCCGCCGCCGAGCAGGTGCCCGGCGAGAGCTACCCGCACGGCAGCCGGCTGCGCGCCTACGTCGTCTCCGTGGCCCGCACCCACCGCGGGCCGCAGGTGACCGTCTCGCGCACCCACCCGAACCTGGTGCGCAAGCTGTTCGCCCTGGAGGTCCCCGAGATCGCCGACGGCAGCGTCGAGATCGTCGCCGTCGCGCGGGAGGCCGGGCACCGCTCGAAGATCGCCGTCCGCACCTCGGTGCCGGGGCTCAACGCCAAGGGCGCCTGCATCGGCCCGATGGGGCAGCGGGTGCGCAACGTCATGAGCGAGCTGCACGGCGAGAAGATCGACATCGTCGACTGGTCCGACGACCCGGCCACGTTCGTGGCCTCGGCGCTCAGCCCGGCCCGGGTGAGCAGCGCCACGCTGGTCGACCCGAAGGCCAAGGCGGTGCGCGTCGTCGTCCCGGACTTCCAGCTGTCGCTGGCGATCGGCAAGGAGGGGCAGAACGCCCGCCTCGCCGCCCGGCTCACCGGCTGCCGGATCGACATCCGCAGCGACGCCCGGCCCGACGACGCCACCCCCTCGCCCGGGGTGGGGCGCCCGCCGCTGCGCTCGGGCCCGCCGCCGGTCCGCGCCGGCGCCCCCGGCGGGCGGCCGTCCCCCGGTGGGGGCGGGCTGCGGTCCGGTCCGCGGCGTCCGGAACAACGGGGTCCTGCAGCGCGCTAGAGTGACGGGTGGCCGAAACGTCGATCCCGGTGCGCACCTGTGTGGGCTGCCGGGAGCGCGCTCCGGTCACCGACCTGCTGCGTGTCGTCCTCCGGTCCGGGACCCTCGTGCCCGATCCGCGACGGCGGCTCCCCGGCCGGGGCGCCTCCGTGCACCCCACCCCGGAGTGCCTCCACGCAGCGGAGCGACGCCGGGCCTTCTCCCGGGCACTGCGCCTCCCGCGCGGTGCCGCGGTGGAGGCCGGTCCGCTCCGGGCCCACGTCCTCGGCGCCCCCGCGCCGGGGGACCCGGGCCCCGGACGGGCGACAGCGGACGAACGACAGACCGCACTTCCCACAGACGGACCGGCAACCGGCCGGTCCGCACGTAGAGAGCAGGACGTCGTCGGATGAGTCAGCCGTGAAGTCCCCACGATGACAAGCCAGACCATGCACCACTGACGACGAGGTCGCGCGGGCGAGCCGCCGGCCTCACAAGAGGAGATCCGTGCCAGGCAAAGCCCGCGTCCACGAACTCGCCAAGGAGTTCGGGGTCGACAGCAAGACCGTGCTCGCCAAGCTCAAGGAGCAGGGCGAGTTCGTGAAGTCCGCCTCCTCGACCGTCGAGGCCCCCGTGGCCCGGCGGCTCCGGGAGGCCCTCGGCGCGTCCACCGGCGGCAACGCCGGCGGCGGCAACGGCGGCGGTGCCCCCGCCCGTCCGACCGCCCCGCGCCCGGCGGCGCCCTCGCCGGCCGCGCCGGCCCCCGCGCCGTCGCCCGCCGCGCGTGCGCCGCAGGCCCCCGCGGCCCCGTCCGCGCCCGTGCCGTCGGCCGGTCCGACGCCGGGTCCGCGTCCCGGTGCCCCGCGTCCGGGTGCGCCGACGCCCGGCCCGCGTCCGGCCGCGCCCCAGACCCCGGCCGCCAGCGCGCCGACGCAACAGCCGGCCGCGCCCTCGGGTCCGCGCCCGGCCGCGCCGGGTGCCCCGCGCCCGGGTGCGCCGACGCCCGGCCCGCGTCCGGCCGGCGGCCCGGTCCCCGGTCCCGCGCGCCCGGGTGCCCCGCGCCCGGCGGCTCCCGGTGGGGCCCGTCCCGGCGGTGCCGCTCCCGGCGCGCCGGGTGCCGGCCCGCGGCCGGGTCCGCGTCCGGCCCCGCGGCCGGGCAACAACCCCTTCAGCAGCACCCCGCGTCCGGGTCCGGCTGCCGGTGGCCCGCGTCCGGGTCCGGCGGCGGGCGGCCCGCGTCCGGGTCCCGCCGCCGGCGGTCCGCGCCCCGCGCCCGGCGCCGGTGGTCCCCGTCCGGGTGGTCCCCGTCCGGGTCCCGGTGCGGGCGGTCCGCGTCCCGCGGCCGGTCCGGGTGGTCCCCGGCCGAACCCGGGCATGATGCCGCCCCGGCCGAACCCGGGCATGATGCCGCCGCGTCCGGCCGGTGCCGGTCGTCCCGGCGCCCCCGGTGGCCGCGGCCGTCCGGGCGGTCCCGGCGGCGGTGGCGGTTTCCGTCCCGGCGGCGGTGGCCCCGGTGCCGGTGCGCCGGCCGGCGGCGGCTTCCGTGGCGGCGGCGGCGGCGGTGGCCGCGGCCGTGGCCGCGGTGGCTCCGGTGCGGGCACCGCGGGTGCCTTCGGGCGTCCGGGTGGCCGCGGTCCGGTCCGCGGGCGCAAGAGCAAGAAGCAGCGGCGCCAGGAGTTCGACCAGATGGCGGCGCCCAACATGGGCGGCGTCAGCCTGCCCCGCGGCAACGGGCAGACCGTCCGGCTGCCCCGCGGCGCCTCGCTGACCGACCTGGCCGAGCGCATCGGCGCCCAGCCGGCCGCGCTGGTGACCGCCCTGTTCCACCTGGGCGAGATGGTCACCGCGACGCAGTCGGTGAACGAGGACACCCTGCAGCTGCTCGGTGCCGAGATCGGCTGGAACATCGAGGTCGTCAGCCCGGAGGACGAGGACCGCGAGCTCCTCGAGACCTTCGACCTGACCTTCGGTGACGAGGGCGACGAGGAGGACTGGGAGACCCGTCCGCCGGTCGTCACCGTCATGGGTCACGTCGACCACGGCAAGACGAAGCTGCTCGACGCCGTCCGCAACACCAACGTGGTGGCGCGGGAGGCCGGCGGCATCACCCAGCACATCGGCGCGTACCAGATCGCCACCGAGCTGGACGGCCAGGACCGGGCGATCACCTTCATCGACACCCCGGGTCACGAGTCGTTCACCGCGATGCGTGCCCGTGGCGCGAAGGTGACCGACATCGTCGTCCTGGTGGTCGCCGCCGACGACGGCGTCATGCCGCAGACGGTCGAGGCGCTCAACCACGCCCAGGCCGCCGAGGTGCCGATCGTGGTCGCGGTGAACAAGGTGGACAAGGAGGGGGCCAACCCCGCCAAGATCCGCCAGCAGCTCACCGAGTACGGGCTGGTGGCCGAGGAGTACGGCGGCGACACGATGTTCGTCGACGTCTCGGCGGTCACCCGGCAGGGTCTCGACGACCTGCTGGCGGCGATCCTGCTCACCGCGGACGCCGCGCTCGACCTGCGCGCCAACACCGAGATGGACGCCCAGGGCGTCGTCATCGACGCCAAGCTGGACCGGGGCCGCGGCCCCGTCGCCACGGTGCTGGTCCAGCGCGGCACGCTGCGGGTCGGCGACTCGCTGGTCGCCGGTGACGCCTTCGGCCGCGTGCGGTCGCTGCTCGACGAGCACGGCGCCAAGCTCAAGGAGGCCACGCCGGCCCGCCCGGTGCAGGTCGTGGGTCTCACCTCGGTGCCGCGTGCCGGTGACACCTTCCTCGTGGTCGAGGAGGACCGCGTCGCCCGGCAGATCGCCGACCGGCGGCAGGCCCGCATCCGCAACGCGCAGAACGCCTCGATGCGCAAGCGGATCAGCCTCGAGGACCTCGACGCCGCGCTGAAGGAGAACCGCCAGCTCAACCTGATCATCAAGGGCGACAACTCGGGCACCGTGGAGGCGCTCGAGGACGCGCTCATGAAGATCGAGGTGAGCGACGACGTCTCGCTGCGGGTCATCCACCGCGGCGTCGGCGCGATCAGCAAGAGCGACATCGACCTGGCGCTGGCCGACGACGTCATCGTCATCGGCTTCAACGTCCGGGCCGAGGGGCAGGCCACCGAGCTCGCCAACCGCGAGGGCGTCGACGTCCGGTACTACTCGGTCCTCTACTCGGCGATCGAGGAGATCGAGGCGGCCCTCAAGGGCATGCTCAAGCCGGAGTTCGAGGAGGTCGAGCTCGGCACGGCGGAGATCCGCGAGGTCTTCCGGGTGCCGCGCATCGGCAACGTCGCGGGCTCCATCGTCCGCAGCGGCACGATCAACCGGAACTCGAAGGCCCGGGTCATCCGCGACGGTGTGGTGATCGCCGACAACCTGACGGTCGAGTCGCTGCGCCGCTTCAAGGACGACGTCACCGAGGTCCGCGAGGGCTACGAGTGCGGTATCGGCCTGGGGTCGTTCAACGACGTCAAGGTCGAGGACGTCATCGAGACCTTCGAGGTCCGCGAGAAGCCGCGCGACTGAGGAAGGACCCCCTCGCCCCACCACCCGCACGCTCGTGGTGGGGCGAGGGGCCACGGGTAGACGATCGCCCGGCAGCAGGGAGAGGGAGGTCCCCGGTCGGTGTTCACCGGCTCGATGACCGCCGACCTGCTGCTGGGCGACGTCCACTCGCTCAAGGGCAAGCGCGCCGTGGTCCGGCCCATCGTGGCCGAGCTGCGGCGCCGCTTCGCCGTGGCCGCGGCCGAGGTGGGCGACGTCGACCTGCACCGCCGCGTGCAGGTCGGCGTCGCCGCCGTCGCGGGGGACGCCGGTCAGGTGACCGACGTCCTCGACGCCTGCGAGCGGTTGCTGGCCGAGCGGCCGGAGGTGACGCTGCTGTCGACGCACCGGCAGCTGTTCTCCGACACCGACGACTGACGCCGACCGCCCGGCGTCGCCGCCCACGCCCGTCCGGGCGCGCCTCCGGGTGCGCCCCCGAGACCCCGGAGGTCCGCCGTGGCCGACCCCGCCCGCGCCCGCAAGCTCGCGGTGCGCATCCGACAGATCGTCTCCGCCGCGATCGAGTCCCAGATCAAGGACCCCCGGCTGGGCATGGTCACCGTGACCGACGCCCGGGTGACCAGCGACCTGCGCGAGGCCACCGTCTTCTACACCGTCTACGGCGACGCCACCGCGGCCGCCGAGTCGGCCAAGGCGCTGGCCAGCGCCACCGGCGTGCTGCGCTCGACCGTGGGCCGGCAGACCGGCATCAAGTTCGTGCCGACGCTGACCTTCGTCGCCGACGCCGTCCCCGACACCGCGCGGGAGCTCGACGCGGCCATCGAGCGCGTCCGCTCGGCCGACGCCGAGCTCGCCCGGCTGCGCGAGCACGCCACCTACGCCGGCGACGCCGACCCCTACCGGCACCCG
Source organism: Geodermatophilus sp. SYSU D01045 (assembly GCF_054050295.1). Taxonomy (NCBI): domain Bacteria; kingdom Bacillati; phylum Actinomycetota; class Actinomycetes; order Geodermatophilales; family Geodermatophilaceae; genus Geodermatophilus; species Geodermatophilus sp. SYSU D01045. The sequence continues at coordinate 12,735 of NZ_JBJGZB010000035.1, read as the reverse complement.
GAGGAGGAGGACGACGAGACCTCCGACGCCGACGTCAGCACGGCCCCGGAGCACAGGAGCGCCTCGTGAGCGAGAACGACCCGGACCCGTACCTCCCCGGGGAGGGGCAGGGCCGCTCGGAGCTCGGCGGGCGGGCCGAGCCGAACGCCGGCGACCCCACCGACGGCGGCCGCGAGGGCCAGATCGGGGAGGTGCCCTCCATCGCGGCGGACGAGCCCGACGACGGCGGCCCGCCGCTGGCGCCCGGGGGCGGGTCGGTGACCGAGGACCGCAACGCAGCCCCGGTGGCCGATCCCGGCCCCGACACCTGACCCGGTGACCGCGCCGACCGCCGGGGTGCCCGTGCGCACCCCGGCCGCCGTGCTGGCCGCGGCCGCCGACACGGGCGCCACCGTGGTGCTCAGCGGCCACGTGCAGCCCGACGCCGACGCGCTGGGCAGCACCCTGGCCCTCGCCGAGGGGCTGCGCCGCCGCGGCGCCCGGGTGACCGCCACGTTCCCCGGCCGCCCCGTGCTGCCCGACTCGCTCGGCTGGCTGCCCGGCGCCGGGGACCTGGTGCCCTCGACCGCCGTCCCCGCGTCCCCGGACGTCTTCGTCAGCCTCGACGCCGCCTCGCCCGCGCGGCTGGGCGAGCTCGCCGCGCTGCTCGGGAACGCCGGCACCTCGGTCGTCGTCGACCACCACGCGAGCAACCCCGGCTTCGGGGACGTGCGGCTGGTGGACCCCGCCGCCCCGGCGACCGTCGTCCTCGTGGCCGGCCTGCTCGACGAGCTCGGCGTCCCTCTCAACGCCGGCCTGGCCACGCTGCTCTACGCCGGCCTGGCCGCCGACACCGGCTCCTTCCGCTTCAGCAGCACCCGGCCGGACACCCACGTGCTGGCCGCCCGGCTGCTGTCCACCGGCATCGATCACGCCGCCATCAGCCAGCGGCTGTTCGGCACCGCCCCGTTCGGCTGGCTGCGGCTGCTGTCGGCGGTGGCCGGGCGCGCGGTGCTCGAGCCCGGCGTCGGCGCCGGGCTGGTGTGGACCTGGTCGAGCACCGCGGAGGCCGCCCGGCACGGCCTGCCCGGCGAGCAGCTCGAGGCGTTGGTCGACGTCGTCCGGTCCACCGCTGAGGCCGACGTCGCCTGCGTGCTCAAGGGCCAGGACGACGGCTCGTGGGCGGTGTCGCTGCGCTCCCGCGGCGGCACGGACGTCGCCCGGGTCGCGATGGCGCTGGGCGGCGGCGGGCACCGGTCCGCGGCCGGGTTCACCTCGCACCTGGACCGCGAGGCGACGCTGGCGGCGATCCGGGCGCAGGTGTCGTCCGCGACGACGGCGCGGTGACGGAGCGGTCGCCGTCGGTCCTGGGGCTGGCCGTCCCGGCGCTGGTCGTGCTGGCCGCCGAGCCGTTGTACCTGCTGGTGGACACCGCGGTCGTCGGCAACCTGGGCACCGTCCCCCTCGGCGGGCTCGCCGTCGGCGGCGGGCTGCTGGCCTGGGCCGCCGCGCTGCTGAACTTCCTCGCCTACGGCACCACCGCGCGGGCCGCCCGCCGCGCCGGGGCGGGGGACCGCGCCGGCGCCGTCGCCGAGGGCGTGCAGGCCACCTGGCTGGCGCTGCTGCTCGGTGCCGCCGTCGTCCTGCTGTTCCAGGTGCTCGCCGGGCCGCTGACCCGCGCGCTGGCCGGCGGGCCGGGCGAGGTGGCCGCGGCGGGGGAGCAGTGGCTGCGCATCGCCGGCTGCGGCGCGCCGCTGCTGCTGGTGTCCCTGGCCGGCAACGGCTGGCTGCGCGGCGTGCAGGACCTGCGCCGGCCGGTGCGCTTCGTGCTCGCCGGCAGCCTGCTCAGCCTGGTCCTGTGCCCGCTGCTGGTGCACCCGGCCGGCCTCGGGCTGCCCGGCTCCGCGGTGGCCAACCTCGCCGGCCAGTCGCTCACCGCGGCGCTGTTCGTGCGGGCGCTGCTGCGCGAGGGGGCCGACTGGCGGTTCCGGCCGGCCGCCGTCCGCGCGCAGCTGGTGCTCGGCCGCGACCTGCTGCTGCGCGCCACCGTCCTGCAGCTGGCCTTCCTGGTCGCCGCCGGGGTCGCCGCGCGCGCCGGCCAGGCGCAGCTCGGCGCCCACCAGATCGCGCTGCAGCTGTTCCTCTTCCTGGCGCTGGTGCTCGACGCCTACGCCATCGCCGCGCAGACGCTGGTCGGCCACGCGCTCGGCGCCGGCCGGCCCGACGAGGCCCGCGTCACCGCCCGCCGGGTCACCCTGTGGGGCCTGGGCACCGGCGTGCTGGTCGCCGTCGCGCTGCTGGCCGGCCGCGACCTGCTCGTGCCGCTGTTCACCGGCGATCCCGCCGTCCGGGCGCAGGCCGAGCTGGTCTGGTGGTTCCTCGCCGGGTTCCAGCCGCTGGCCGGGGTGGTCTTCGCCCTCGACGGCGTGCTCATGGGCGCGGGCGACGTCGCCTACCTGCGCACGGTCACCGTCGGCGCCGCGCTGGTGGGCTTCCTGCCGCTGTCGCTGCTGTCGGGGCCGCTGGGCTGGGGCCTGGCCGGCGTCTGGACCGGGCTGACGGCGTTCATCGCGCTGCGGCTGGTCGCGGTCCTCGCCCGGGTGGCAGGGGACAGGTGGCTCACCGCACCTGCGACCGTGGGCGCATGAGCCGCCGCCGCGCCGCCGACGCCGACGTCACCCCGGGGATCCTGCTGGTCGACAAGCCCGGCGGGACGACCTCGCACGACGTCGTCGCCCGGGCCCGGAAGGTGCTGTCGGTCCGCCGGGTCGGCCACGCCGGCACCCTCGACCCGATGGCCACCGGCCTGCTCGTGCTCGGCGTCGGGGCGGCGACCCGGCTGCTGGGCCACCTCGGCGGCTCGGACAAGGTCTACGACGCCACGATCCGCCTCGGGCAGACCACCGTCACCGACGACCGCGAGGGCGAGGTCCTCACCACCACGCCCGCCGGGCACCTCGACGACGACGCGGTCCGCGCGGCGCTCGCCGCCCAGACCGGCCCGCTGCTGCAGGTGCCCTCCTCGGTGAGCGCGGTGAAGGTCGGCGGACGCCGCTCCTACGACCGCGTCCGGGCCGGCGAGGAGGTGGTGCTCGAGCCGCGCCCGGTCACCGTGCACCGCATCGACGTGCACCGCGTCGACCGGACCGAGCCGGGCCTCGTCGACGTCGAGGTCACCGTGGCCTGCTCCGCCGGGACGTACGTCCGCGCCATCGCCCGCGACGCCGGTGCCGCGCTCGGCGTCGGCGGGCACCTCACCGCGCTGCGCCGCACCGCCTCCGGCCCGTTCACCACCGCGCAGGCCGCCCCGGTCGAGGAGGCCGCGTCCGCGCTCGCCGCCGGCGGCGGGCCGGGGACGCTGACCCTCCCCGAGGCCGCGACGGCGGTCTACCCCGAGCGGCGGCTCACCGACGACGAGGCGCGCGCCCTCGGGTACGGCCAGCGGGTCGCGGCGACCGGGCGGCCCGGGCTCACCGCCGCCGTCGACCCCGCGGGCCGGCTGGTCGCGCTGGTCGAGGACGCGGGGTCCACCGCCCGGGTCGCCGTCGGCTTCCCTCCGTCCTAGCCCCGGGCGGCCTTGCCGATCAGCGAGTCGTCCAGGTGCTCGAGCAGGTCGGCGGGGTCGTCGTACACCTCGTCGGCGCCGGTCTCGAGCAGCTCGGCGCGGGAGATGCCGCCGCAGGTCAGCGCGATGCACGGCAGCCCGGCGTCGCGCGCGGACTGCACGTCCCAGACGGTGTCCCCGACGACCACGGTGCGCGCGGCGTCCAGGCCGTGCTGGTCGACGGCGGTCTGCAGCAGGTCCGGCGCCGGCTTGGCCGACTCGACGTCGGCCGAGGAGGTGGCCCCGTCGACGACGTCCTCGCCGCCGATCGCCGGCACCATCCACTCCAGGTCCGAGTCCTTGCCGCTGGTGGCCAGGACCACGGCCAGCTCCCGCTCCCGGCACGCGGCCAGGAGCTCGTCGACGCGTGGGAAGGCGGTCACCAGCTCACGCAGCGGCTCGTAGCGTCGGGTCTTGGCGTCGGACACCTCGCTCGCGTCGTCGGCGTCCTCGCCGAGGAGGTGGGTGACCAGCTCCTCGCTGGCGATGCCGATCGCCCGGTGGCAGTCGGCCATCGACACCTCGGGGTGCCCGGTGTCGCGGAACGCCCGCCACCAGGCGAGGACCTGCAGGTAGTTGGTGTCCAGCAGGGTGCCGTCGACGTCGAACAGCACCCCGGGCCGCGGAGCCGGGGTCATCGGGCCATCCTCGCCCGGCCCGCGGGACGCCGCAGGGGATTGACGGTCCCCCCGGGCGGGAAGGGGCCTGCCATGAGCGTCGTCAAGATCAACGCCATCACCGTGCCGCCGCACATGCAGGAGCGCTTCGAGGAGCGCTTCCGCGGCCGCGCCGGCGCCGTGGAGAAGACCCCCGGCTTCGAGTGGTTCGAGCTGCTGCGACCGCTGGAGGGCACCGACCAGTACCTCGTCTACACCCGGTGGGAGAGCGAGGAGGCCTACCGCTCCTGGGAGGACGGGCAGGACTTCGCCCGCGCCCACGAGGGCGGGGGCGACGAGCTCGCCCCGGCCGCGAGCGACTCCCACCACCTGTGGTCCTACGAGGTCGTCGAGAGCTCGGCGCCCGACCGGCCCTGACCCGCGCGGGCGACGGCGGCGGTCGGCTCCCGGCCGCCGCCGGGCCCGGGGCTACTGTGAGCGGCGGGGCGGGCCCGACGCCGCCCCGGCCACAGACGGAGCACGCGCAGGTGGGAGCCATGACCGACACGCTCGCCGACAGCAGGACCACGCCCCGGGTCTTCACCGAGGGCGTCCCGGTGACCGTGGAGGACGTGACCCGCCGCCCGGCCGCCGAGCGCGAGGCGGTGCTGGCCGACCCCGGCTTCGGCCGCCACTTCACCGACTCGATGTTCGTGGCCCGCTACACCGCCGGCCGCGGCTGGCACGACGCCCGGCTCACCGCGTACGCGCCGCTGCAGGTCGACCCGGCCACCGCCGCGCTGCACTACGCGCAGTCGATCTTCGAGGGGCTCAAGGCCTACGCGCAGCCCGACGGCAGCGTCGCGACCTTCCGGCCCGAGGCCAACGCCGCCCGCTTCGCCCGGAGCGCCCGCCGGCTGGCGATGCCGCCGGTGCCCGAGGAGGCCTTCCTCGCCGCCGTCGACGCGCTCGTCGACGCCGACCGCCACTGGGTGCCCACCGGCCCCGACCAGACGCTCTACCTGCGGCCCTACCAGCTGGCCACCGAGCCGTTCCTCGGCGTGCGCCCGGCCAACGAGTACCTGTTCCTCGTCATCGCCAGCCCCGCCGGCGCGTACTTCCCGCGCGGCGTGCACCCGGTGAGCGTCTACCTGTCCGAGGACTACATCCGGGCCGCGCCCGGCGGCACCGGCGACGTCAAGTGCGCCGGCAACTACGCCGCCAGCCTGCTGGCCCAGGAGCAGGCCATCGCCGCCGGCTGCGACCAGGTGGTCTGGCTCGACGCGGTCGAGAAGCGCTACGTCGAGGAGATGGGCGGGATGAACCTGTTCTTCGTCCTCGGCTCCGGCGACGACGCCGAGCTGGTCACCCCCGAGCTCACCGGCACGCTGCTGCCCGGCATCACCCGCGACTCGCTGATCTCCGTGGCCCGCGAGCGGGGCATGCGGGTGACCGAGCGGAAGTTCAGCGTCGACGAGTGGCGCTCCGGCGTCGCCGACGGCACGGTCACCGAGACCTTCGCCTGCGGCACCGCCGCGGTCATCACCCCGGTCGGCGAGGTGAAGGCGCGCACCGGCGACTTCACCGTCGGCGACGGGACGCCCGGCCCGGTCACCATGGGCCTGCGCGGGCACCTGCTCGACATCCAGCACGGCCGGGTGCCCGACACCCACGGCTGGCTGCACCGGGTCGCCTGAGCGACCCGGCGGCGCAGCGGGGGAGCGGGCGGGTGCGGCACTGGCGCGGGCTGGCCGACGTCCCGGCGGACCTCGGCCGGACGGTGGTCACCGTCGGCATGTACGACGGCGTGCACCGCGGCCACCAGCAGCTGATCGGCACCGCGGTCGCCCGCGCGCGGGCGCTGCACCGGCCGTGCGTGCTGGTCACCTTCGACCCGCACCCGACCGAGGTGGTGCGGCCCGGCTCGCACCCGGCGATCCTCACCTCCCTCGACCGCAAGGCCGAGCTGGTCGCCGGTCTCGGCGTCGACGGCATGTGCGTGCTGCCCTTCACCCCGGAGTTCAGCCGGCTCACCCCCGAGGAGTTCGCGCACGGGGTGCTCGTCGAGCAGCTGCACGCCGCGGCGGTCGTCGTCGGCGAGAACTTCACCTACGGGCACAAGGCCGCCGGGAACGTCGCCACGCTGGCGCAGGAGGGCCGCCGGTTCGGTTTCGCCGTCGAGGGGATCCCGCTGGCCGGCGACGCCTCCGCCGACGGCGAGGTGACGATCTCCTCGACCTACATCCGCGCCTGCGTCGCCGCCGGGGACATGGAGAGCGCGGCGCGGGCGCTGGGCCGCCCGCACCGGGTCGACGGCGTCGTCGTCCGCGGCGACCGGCGCGGCCGGGAGCTCGGCTACCCGACGGCGAACGTCGAGTGCCCGCCGTTCACCGCGATCCCCGCCGACGGCGTCTACGCGGGCTCCCTGGTCACCCGCGACCCCGCCGGGCGCACCCGCGACAGCCGGCCCGCCGCCGTCTCGGTGGGCACCAACCCCACCTTCCAGGGCTCCCGGCGCACCGTGGAGGCCCACGTCCTCGACTTCGCCGGCGACCTCTACGGCGAGCACGTCGGCGTCGAGTTCGTCTCCCGGCTGCGGCCGATGGCCGCCTTCAGCGGGGTGGAGGAGCTGGTGACGGCCATGGCCGACGACGTCGTCCGCACCCGCGCCGTCCTGGGGCTGCCCCCCACCGGGTGATCACCGCGGCGGGCCCCCGCCGACGCGCTGGTAATGTGCTTGACGCCGTGTACGCACGGCTTCGTGTGCACCCCTGCCCCCGTGACCCAGACCGGGGGCCACACCCGACCTGGCCAGGAGGCCCGCCCATGGCGCTCGACAGCGCGACGAAGCAGCAGATCATGACCGAGTACGCGACGGTCGAGAAGGACACGGGCTCGCCCGAGGTCCAGGTCGCGATGCTCACCCGCCGGATCAGCGACCTGACCGAGCACCTCAAGCAGCACAAGCACGACCACCACAGCCGGCGCGGCCTGCTGCTGCTGGTCGGCCGCCGTCGCCGGCTGCTGAACTACCTGGCGAAGACCGACATCAACCGCTACCGCTCGCTCATCGAGCGGCTCGGTCTGCGCCGCTGACCCAGAGGGGACCGTCCCGCCCGGGACGGTCCCCTCTCTCGTGGGGCACCCGCCCCACGGGACCCCCGGCGCCCCGCCCGCGCACCCCGACGCCGGCCGGTCCTCGGTGGTGGCCCCCGGGAATGCCCCTCCACGGGAGGGGGAACGACCCCCGAGGGCTTCGATCGAAGACCGGTCACCCCGGAGCAGTCCGGCGCAGGACGCCACGAAGAGGACGTCGCCGCATGCGACGTAGGAAGAGGACGACGTGTCCGCACCCACCACCCAGGGCAGCATCGCTGCCGAGTACGACCCCGAGGACGGGGTCACCACCGCCACCGCGGTCATCGACAACGGCAGCCACGGCAGCCGCAGCATCACCTTCGAGACCGGGCGGCTGGCCAAGCAGGCCGCCGGCTCGGTCGTCGTCAGCATGGGCGACACCATGCTGCTGTCGGCCACCACGGCCGGCCGCCAGCCCAAGGAGCACTTCGACTTCTTCCCGCTGACGGTCGACGTCGAGGAGCGGATGTACGCCGCCGGGCGCATCCCCGGCTCGTTCTTCCGCCGCGAGGGCCGCCCGAGCGAGGACGCGATCCTCACCTGCCGGCTCATCGACCGCCCGCTGCGCCCCACCTTCGCCAAGGGGCTGCGCAACGAGGTCCAGGTCGTCATCACCGTGCTGTCGCTGGACCCGGCGCACCTCTACGACGTGCTCGCCATCAACGGCGCGTCGGCCTCCACCCAGCTGTCGGGCCTGCCGTTCTCCGGCCCGGTCGGCGGCACCCGCGTCGCGCTGGTCGGCGGCCAGTGGATCGGCTTCCCCACGCACGCCGAGCTCGAGGACGCCGTCTTCGACATGGTCGTGGCCGGCCGCGTCCTCCCCGACGGCGACGTCGCGATCATGATGGTCGAGGCCGAAGCCACCGAGAAGACGATCGAGCTGGTCCGCGGCGGTGCCACCGCGCCGACCGAGGAGGTCGTCGCCCAGGGCCTCGAGGCCGCCAAGCCCTTCATCAAGGCGCTGTGCGAGGCGCAGACGGCGCTGGCCGAGAAGGCCGCCAAGCCGGTCGCGGAGTTCCCCCGCTTCCTGGACTACCAGGACGACGTGTACGCCGCCGTCGAGTCCGCCGCCCTCGAGCGGCTGACCGAGGCGCAGGCCATCGCCGGCAAGCAGGAGCGCAACGACGCCACCGACGCGCTCAAGGACGAGGTCGCCGCCTCGCTGGCCGAGCAGTTCGCCGGCCGCGAGAAGGAGGTGTCGGCCGCCTTCCGCGCCGTCACCAAGAAGGTCGTCCGGCAGCGCATCCTGCGCGACAAGGTCCGCATCGACGGCCGCGGCGTCACCGACATCCGGCCGCTGTCGGCCGAGGTCGAGGTCGTCCCGCGGGTGCACGGCTCGGCGCTGTTCGAGCGCGGCGAGACCCAGATCCTGGGCGTCACCACGCTGAACATGCTCCGCATGGAGCAGCAGCTCGACACGCTCTCGCCCGAGACGCGCAAGCGCTACATGCACAACTACAACTTCCCGCCGTACTCCACCGGCGAGACCGGCCGCGTGGGCTCCCCGAAGCGCCGCGAGATCGGCCACGGCGCGCTCGCCGAGCGCGCGCTGCTGCCGGTGCTGCCCGACCGCGAGGAGTTCCCCTACGCGATCCGGCAGGTGTCCGAGGCGCTGGGCTCCAACGGCTCGACGTCGATGGGCTCGGTCTGCGCCTCGACCCTGTCGCTGCTCAACGCCGGTGTGCCGCTGCGCGCCCCGGTCGCCGGCATCGCCATGGGCCTGGTCTCCGACGAGGTCGACGGCAAGACCGAGTATGTCGCGCTGACCGACATCCTCGGCGCCGAGGACGCCTTCGGTGACATGGACTTCAAGGTCGCCGGCACCAAGGACTTCGTCACGGCCCTGCAGCTGGACACCAAGCTCGACGGCATCCCGTCCGACGTGCTCGCCCAGGCGCTGACCCAGGCCCGCGCCGCCCGCCTGCACATCCTCGACGTGATGAACGAGGCCATCGACGGCCCCGACGAGATGAGCCCGTACGCCCCGCGCGTGACCACGGTGCGCATCCCGGTCGACAAGATCGGCGCGGTCATCGGCCCTAAGGGCCAGATGATCAACTCGATCCAGGACGAGACCGGCGCCGAGATCACCATCGAGGACGACGGCACGATCTACGTCGGCGCCTCCGACGGCCCGTCGGCCCAGGCCGCGGTCGACCGCATCAACGCGATCGCCAACCCGCAGATGCCGAAGGTCGGGGAGCGCTTCCTCGGCACCGTCGTCAAGACGACGCCGTTCGGCGCCTTCGTCTCGCTGCTGCCGGGCAAGGACGGCCTGGTGCACATCAGCAAGCTGGGCGGCGGCAAGCGCATCGGCAAGGTCGAGGACGTCGTGAACGTCGGCGACAAGCTGCAGGTCGAGATCACCGACATCGACGCCCGCGGCAAGATCAGCCTGGTCCCGGTGGCCGCCGAGGGCGAGGGTGCCGCCGCCGGCGACGGCGCGGCCCCGGCCGACGCCCCCGCTCCCGCGGAGGCCTGACACGGTCGCCGAACCGACGACGACCGGGGCCGGGGCCGGCGTGGGGTCCACCGACCTCACCGCCGCCCCGGCCCCGGTCGGTGTCACCCGCGTCATCGACGTCGACGAGGTCGGCGGCCGGGTCGAGCGCACGGTGCTGCCCGGCGGGCTGCGCGTGCTCACCGAGACGATGCCCGGCGTCCACTCGGCCACCCTCGGCATCTGGGTGGGCGTCGGCTCCCGGGACGAGACCGACCGGGTCGCCGGCTCCTCGCACTTCCTCGAGCACCTGCTGTTCAAGGGCACCCGCAGCCGCAGCGCCCTGGAGATCGCGACGGCGATGGACGCCGTCGGCGGTGAGATGAACGCCTTCACCGCCAAGGAGCACACCTGCTACTACGCCAACGTGCTCGCCAGCGACCTCCCGCTGGCGGTCACGCTGCTCGGTGACCTGGTGACCGAGGCGCTCAACACCGCCGAGGACCTGGAGTCCGAGCGGACGGTGGTGCTCGAGGAGATCGCCATGCGCGACGACGAGCCCTCCGACCTGGTGCACGACCTGTTCGCCGAGACGCTGTTCGGCGGCACGCCGCTGGGCCGCTCGGTGCTCGGCACCGTCGAGTCGATCGAGGGGCTGACCCGCGACGACGTCGACGGCTGGTACCGCTCGCGCTACGCCGTCCCCTCGATGGTGGTCACCGCCGCCGGCCGGGTGGACCACCAGCAGGTTCTCGACCTGGTGACGGCGGTCTTCGGCGACCGGCTGTCCGGCACGGCGTCCCCGGCGCCGCTGCGCCGCGGCGAGGAACTGGTCCCCCGCCGCCCCGCGCGGCCCGCGGGGCTGGTCAGCCGGAAGACCGAGCAGACCCACCTGCTGCTGGGCAGCCTCGCGCTCAGCCGCTTCGACGAGCGGCGCTACGCCGCCGCGGTCCTCGAGACGGCGGTCGGCGGCGGGATGAGCTCGCGGCTGTTCCAGGAGATCCGCGAGAAGCGCGGGCTGGTCTACAGCGTCGGATCGGCGCTGACCTCCTACGCCGGCACCGGCTCGTTCTCCGTGTACGCCGGCTGCGCCAAGAAGCGGGTGCCCGAGGTGCTGCGCCTGGTGCGCGAGGAGCTGGCCCGGGTGGCGGCCGAGGGGCTCACCGCCGAGGAGGTGACCCGCGGCCGCGGGCAGCTGCGCGGCGGGACGGTGCTCGGTCTCGAGGACACCGGTTCGCGGATGAGCCGGCTGGGCAAGAGCGAGCTGTCGCACGGGGAGTACGTGCCGGTGCGCGAGGTGCTCGACCGGATCGCCGCGGTCGACGAGGAGCAGGTGCGCGCGGTGGCCGCGGACCTGCTGGGCCGGGAGACCTGCCTCGCCGTCGTCGGGCCCTACCGGGAGTCCGACCTCGACCGGCTCTGACCCCGCCCAGCCCGACGACCGGAGACCGATGACCGACCCGAGCCCCACCTCGGCGTTCCGTGTGCACGGGGCGTTGTCCCGCGGCGCCTTCGCGGTGACGGTGCTCGTGTCGCTCGCCGTGCTCTTCGCGCCGGCCTCCGACGTCCCCGCCGCTCCGCCGGGCGTGGACAAGCTCGTCCACCTGACCCTGTTCCTCGCGCTGGCGCTCGCCGGACGGTGGGCGGGGGCGTGCCGGGGGCCGCTGGCGGTGCTGCTGCTCGTCTACGGCGCGGTCAGCGAGGTGGTCCAGGCGGTCACGCCCGTGGAGCGCTCGGGCTCGGTCCTCGACTGGGTCGCCGACGCCGCCGGTGTCGGGCTCGGCCTGCTGCTGTGGGCGGCGGGGGAGCGCCGGACCGCCCGGGGAACCGCTGCCGGGGCCGTCTTGCATCGGGACGGGCCGCCGGGAAGCCTGACCCGGTGACCACGAGCACCCCCGCACCCGACCAGCAGGCGACCGGCGCGACCACGGGCGAGCCGCCCCGGATCTCCGTCGGTGTGCTCGGTGCCCGCGGCCGGATGGGCACCGAGGTGGTGAAGGCGGTCAACGCCGCCGACGACCTCGAGCTCGTCGCGATGGTCGACGAGGGGGACTGGCTGTTCAACGTCGCCGACGCCGGCGCACAGGTGGTCGTCGACTTCACCCGCCCGGACGTCGTCATGGACAACATCCGGTTCTGCATCGACCAGAACATCCACTGCGTCGTCGGGACGACGGGCTTCGACGAGCAGAAGCTGGCGACGGTCGCCGAGTGGCTGCAGCCCAAGCCCGAGGTGGGCGTGGTCATCGCCCCCAACTTCGGCATCGGCGCGGTGCTGCTCATGCGCTTCGCCCAGGAGGCGGCGCGCTTCTTCCCCTCTACGGAGATCGTGGAGCTGCACCACCCGAACAAGGTCGACGCCCCGTCGGGCACCGCCGTCCGCACCGCGCGCCTCGTCGCCGCCGCCCGCCGGGCGGCCGGGTTGTCGGCGTCGCCGGACGCGACCACCGACTCGCTCCCCGGCGCCCGGGGTGCCGACGTCGAGGGGATCCCGGTCCACGCCGTGCGGCTCACCGGCCTCGTCGCGCACCAGGAGGTCCTCATGGGCGCGGCGGGCGAGACGCTGACCCTGCGGCACGACTCCTTCGACCGCGCGTCCTTCATGCCCGGTGTCCTGCTCGCCGTCCGCGAGATCGGCCGCCGGCCGGGCCTGACCGTGGGGATCGAGTCCTTCCTCGGCCTCTGAACACCCCGCCGCGGGGTGTGACCGAGACCCCGTGTGCACGTCCCTCAGATGTCGTGTACTGTTCTCTTCGCGCCGGACGGAGCCCGCGAGGGCCACGGAGGAGCACCCGAGCGGTGCAGGACTCCGGAGCCCGGCGCAGAGAAGGACAAGCCGGCACCGAGGAAGCCCGAGAGGGTCGAGTTGGTGTGCGTCCGCTCCTTGAGAACTCAACAGCGTGCCGAAAGTCAGTGCCAAGTAACAAACCCCCGTGGCCTGGCCGGTGTGTCCGGTCGGGTTGTGGGTTCCTTTGGTT
>NZ_JBJGZB010000034.1:0-39990 GCF_054050295.1 Geodermatophilus sp. SYSU D01045 | reverse complement strand
GGGGAGCCCGGCTGGCGGGCTCCCCGGCCGCGGCGGCCGGCGGGGCGGTCGGCCTGCTCGGGCCCGGCCCACTCCGGGGCCGGGCCGGACCAGCCGGTCACGGGGTCGCTCAGAAGTCGACCGGGTCAGCGGCCGGGGCGTCGACCTGCGGGCCGATGCCCAGCTTCTCCTTGACCTTCTTCTCGATCTCGTCGGCGAGGTCGGGGTTGTCGCGGAGGAACGCGCGGACGTTCTCCTTGCCCTGGCCGAGCTGGTCGCCCTCGTACGTGTACCAGGCGCCGGACTTGCGGATGAAGCCCTGCTCGACGCCGGCGTCGATGAGCCCGCCCTCGCGGCTGAACCCGACACCCCACAGCAGGTCGAGCTCGGCCTGCTTGAACGGGGCAGCGACCTTGTTCTTGACGACCTTGACGCGGACCCGGCTGCCGACGGCCTCGGTGCCCTGCTTGAGGGTCTCGATCCGGCGGACGTCCAGGCGCACCGACGAGTAGAACTTCAGCGCGCGGCCACCGGTGGTCACCTCGGGCGAGCCGTAGACGATGCCGACCTTCTCGCGCAGCTGGTTGATGAAGATCGCGGTGGTGCCCGAGTTGTTCAGCGCACCGGTGATCTTCCGCAGCGCCTGGCTCATGAGGCGGGCCTGCAGACCGACGTGGCTGTCACCCATCTCGCCCTCGATCTCGGCGCGGGGCACGAGGGCCGCCACGGAGTCGATGACGATGATGTCGAGCGCGCCGGAGCGGATCAGCATGTCGGCGATCTCGAGGGCCTGCTCACCGGTGTCGGGCTGGCTGACCAGCAGCGCGTCGGTGTCGACGCCGATGGCCCGGGCGTACTCCGGGTCGAGCGCGTGCTCGGCGTCGATGAAGGCCGCGATGCCGCCGGCGGCCTGGGCGTTGGCCACCGCGTGCAGCGCGACCGTGGTCTTGCCGGAGGCCTCCGGGCCGTAGACCTCGATGATGCGGCCGCGGGGCAGCCCGCCGATGCCGAGCGCGATGTCGAGGGCGATGGAGCCGGTCGGGATGACCTTGATCGCCTGGGCGGTGCTGTCGCCCAGGCGCATGACCGAGCCCTTGCCGAACTGCTTGTCGATCTGGGCGAGGGCCATGTCGAGGGCCTTGTCGCGGTCGAGCGTTGCCATGCTGCTCACCTTCGGGAAGTCGCGTGTCGTGGAGTCGATGCGGTGTCGGAGGCGACGCTAGGTCGGGGGTCTGACACTTTCCGGTGACCGTCCGGGCCTGTGGAGGGACGACCTCCCTGTGGACGTGCTCACAGTATGACGAACAGGTGTTCGAGTCGAGGGGACACGCGCGGACGGCCGGCTCCGGTCAGACCAGCCCGTGCGTGTGCGCGAACACCGCCGCCTGCGTGCGGTCGCGCAGGCCCAGCTTGCCCAGGATCCGGGCCACGTGCGTCTTCACGGTGAGCTCCGACAGCACGAGCGCCGCGGCGATCTCGGCGTTGGACTCCCCGCGGGCCACCGCGCGCAGCACCTCCCGCTCGCGGCCGGTGAGGGACGCGACGCGCGGGTCGGGCGGGGTGCCCGCCGGCAGCCGGTGCGCGACCGTCTCGAGCAGGCGGCGGGTCACCCGCGGCGACACGGCGGCGTCCCCCCGCGCGACCGCCCGCACCGCCCGCAGCAGCTCGGCGGGCTCGGCGTTCTTGGGCAGGAAGCCGCTCGCCCCCGCCCGCAGCGCGGCGAAGGCGTACTCGTCGAGGTCGAAGGTGGTGAGCACCAGGACCCGGCCGGGCAGCTCCTCGGCGACGATGCGGCGGGTGGCCTCGACGCCGTCCACGCCGGGCATCCGGACGTCCATCACCACGACGTCGGGGCGCAGCTCGCGGGTCAGCCCGACCGCCGCCGCGCCGTCCCCGGCCTGCCCGACGACCGTCAGGTCCTCCTGGGCCTCGAGCACCATCGACAGGCCGGCGCGCACGAGCGGCTCGTCGTCGACGAGCAGCACGCGCGTGGTCACGGGGCCGCCACCGCGGTGCCGTCCTCCTCGGCGCGGGCGGCCGCGAGGGGCAGGACGGCGGCCACCCGCCAGCCACCGCCCGGGCCCGGCCCGGCGTCGACCGTCCCCTCCCAGGCCGCGAGCCGCTCCCGCATGCCGACCAGCCCGTGGCCGGTCCGGTCCGGGGGGACACCGGGGGCGCCGTCGTCGGTGACCACGACGGTGAGCCCGGTCGCCCGCCAGTCGAGCCGGACCTCGGCCGACCGCGCGCCGCGGGCGTGCCGCAGCGTGTTGGTCAGCGCCTCCTGCACCAGCCGGTGGACGGCGAGCTGCGCGCCGGCCGCCAGGGGACGCGGCCGGCCGGTGACCGTGAGCACCGTGGGGAGCCCGGCGGCGCGCACCTGCTCGACGACGCCGGTCAGGTCGGCCAGGCCCGGCGCCGGTGCGCGCTCGGCCGGGTCGTCGTCGGTGCGCAGGACCCCGACGAGCCGGTGCATCTCGGCGAGCGCCTGCCGGCCGGTCGCGGCGATCTGGGCCACCGCCTCCCGGGCCTGGCCGGTGCCGGGGGCGAAGCCGGCGCCGTCGGCCAGCGCCGTCATGACCGAGAGGTTGTGCGCGACGACGTCGTGCAGGTCGCGGGCGATGCGCGCCCGTTCCTCGACGACGGCGACCCGCGCCCGGGCGTCGCGCTCCCGCTCGGCGCGCGCGGCACGGTCCTCCAGCGCCTCCAGGTAGGCGCGCCGGGTGCGGCGGTCGCGGCCCACGACGGCCGCGGTGACGGTGACCGCGGCGAGCGGGACGACGGCGGCCCCGCCGGGGCGGCCGGCCAGCGCGGCTCCGCCGGCGACCAGGGGGACGACCAGGCAGGTGGCGACGGCGGCGGCGGCCGCCGGCGGGTCGCAGCGGTCGACGACCCACACGAGCAGCAGCAGCACCGCCGCCCCGGCCGGCAGCAGGTGGCGCGGGTCGAGACCGTGGGCCAGCCACCAGCCGACGACCACGGCCACGCTGGCCGTGAAGGCGGGGAGGGGCGCCCGGGCGCGGGCCAGGGCGGGCGCCCAGGCCAGCAGCGTGACGACGACGTCGGCAGGGGTCGGCCCGCCGAAGCGGACGAGCGGGCCGACGGAGAGGACGGCGCCGGCGACCACCGGTCCCACCGTCCCCACCGCCGACCGCACCCGCACGGGCGCCATCGTGCCCCTCGCCGCCCCGCGGGACCCTGGTCTCACGCGTCCCGTCGGCGCACCGTGATCACCGCGGCCGCGTAGAGCACCACCAGGTAGCCGCAGAGGACGGCGTAGCCGGTCCACGGCGCGAACCCGTCGGACCCGGGAGCGACCTGCAGGACGCTCGACCCGGCCTGGCCCGGCAGCCACCGCACGACGTCGGGACCCCAGCTCGAGGGCAGCAGACCGCCGAGCACCGGCAGCAGGAAGACGATCCCGAACAGGGTGCCGACCGCGCCGCCGGTGGAGCGCAGCAGCCAGCCCAGCGCGGAACCGAGCACCCCGATCGCCGTCACGTACAGCCCGGCGCCCAGGACGGCGCGGGCCACCCCGGCGTCGGTGAGGGACACCCCGGCGTCGCCGAGCGCGGCCTGGCCGACGAGGAAGGCGGCCAGGGCCGCCAGGCCCGTGGTCACGAGGGCCACGGCGGCGAGCACCACGGCCCGGGCCAGCAGCACCGGCCAGCGCCTCGGCACGGCGGCGAAGGTGGCCCGCACGGCGCCGCTGGTGTACTCGCCGGTGACCAGCAGCACGCCGAGCACCCCGACGGCCAGCGCGGCCGGGCGGTACCCGCCGAGGCTCAGCGCGACCGGGTCGGCCAGGTCCAGGCCGGGCGGGCCGCCCTGCCCGCCGGGGCCGCCGGACTCCGCGGTCGAGGTGAACAGCAGCCCGAACAGCACCATCGCGGCCGACGCCCCGCCGAGCACCCACCACGTGGTGCGCAGCGACCGGACGGCCACCCACTGCCCGGCCAGCAGGCTGCCGCCGGCCGGGCGGCGGTGACCCGTCGCCAGGAGGGCGCGGTCGGGACCGAGGGTGTCGGTGGTCATGCCAGGACCTCCCGTCCGGCGTCGGTGCGGTACTCCCGCTCGTCGCGGGTCAGGTCCATGAAGGCCTCCTCGAGGGAGGCCGACACCGGGGTCAGCTCGTGCAGCGCGATCCCGGCCCGGGCGGCCCGGTCGCCGATCTCGGCGGCCGCCAGCCCGCGGACCTCGACCAGCCCTCGCTCCGCGGAGTCCAGCACCACGCCGTCGCCGGCCAGCAGGTCCACCAGCTCGGCCGCCCGCGGGCTGCGGACCCGCACCGACGAGCCGCCGGCCCGCCGGAGGACGTCGGCGGTCGGCGCGTCGGCGACCAGCCGCCCGCGGCCGAGGACGACGAGGTGGTCGGCGGTCACCGCCATCTCGCTCATCAGGTGCGAGGACACCAGCACGGTCCGCCCCTCGGCCGCCAGCCTCCGGGTGAGGGTGCGGATCCAGAGGACGCCGTCGGGGTCGAGGCCGTTGACCGGCTCGTCGAGCACCACCGTGGCCGGGTCGCCCAGCAGGGCCGTCGCCACGCCCAGGCGCTGGCCCATGCCGAGGGAGAAGCCGCCGACCCGCCGGCCGGCCACCGCCGTCAGCCCGGCGAGGTCCAGGACGGTGTCGACCCGCGACCGCGGCAGCCCGGCCGTGGCGGCGAGCATGCGCAGGTGGTCGCGCGCCGTCCGCCCCGGGTGTGCCGAGCGCGCCTCGAGGAGGGCGCCGACGGTGCGCAGCGGCGCGGGCAGGTCGGCGTAGCGGCGCCCGTCGACCCGGACGGTGCCGGCGGTCGGCCGGTCCAGGCCGACGACGACGCGCATCGTCGTCGACTTGCCGGCGCCGTTCGGGCCGAGGAAGCCGGTCACCCGCCCGGGGCGGACGGTGACGGTGAGGTCGTCGACGGCGGTCCGGCGGCCGTAGCGCTTGGTGAGTCCCTCGATCTCGATCACGCGGTCGACGCTAGGGAGCGCGACGGCCCCCGCGCGTCGGCCGGCAGGACGGACTCCGGCCCCCGCTCCTGCTCCGTGCGGAGTACGCCCGCGGGTCAGCGCTCCTTCGGGGGGACCTCGTACTCCTCGCAGATCGCCAGCCACACGCGGCGCACCGGCACGCCGGCCTCGATCGCGTCGACCGCCGAGCGGCCCCCGAGCACGGAGAACACGTGGTCGCGCGCCACGCTCTCCGCCCGCATCGACCCGAACTGGGTCTCCAGCCGGGACCAGAACTCCTGCAGGCGCACGCCTCGACGCTAGCGCGCGTCCCCGTCGGCCGTGGCGGCCGCGTGGTCGGCGATCCCCGCCCGCAGCCGCCGGACCAGCGCCGCCGGGTCGTCGGCGGCCAGCCGCAGCTCGGTCACCGGACGGCCGCCGGTGCGGGCCAGCGGCAGCACCAGCGGCGTCCGCAGCTCGACGTCGACCTGGGTGGAGGAGACGACGGCGACCGACACCGCGCGCCGCTCCCCCTCCTCCGCGACGACGACCGTGCGCGAGCCCTCGACGCTGCGCCGCCGCACGCGCGCCGCGGCGACCTCCTCCCACGGCACCCGGACGTCGACGGTCCAGCCGCTGCGCACCCGCAGCCCCGCGGCGTCGACGGTGTGCGGGTGGACGCGCTGCCCGGCGAGCATCCCGACCATCCACAGCAGCCCGTAGACGCCGAGGACCGCCACCGCGACCCGCAGCGACTGCCACGGCAGCAGCCAGTCGACCAGCGGGATCTCGACCGCCGACAGCACGATGAACGTCCACATCACCGGGGCGGCCGCGGAGGCGTAGGGGAAGGCGTCGGCGCCGGCCGGCACGTCGGGACGGCGGCGCACCCACCGCCACAGGCTGCGCCAGGTGCCGAGCTCGAAGGCCACCGCCCGGCGCACCAGCTCGCGGGCGGTCACGGCGCCTCCCCCGCGGCCGCGCCGCCCGGGACCAGGGCGCGCAGCCGCTCCAGGACCTCGTCGAGGGCGGACACCAGCCCGTCGAGGCGGTCCGGCGCCAGCCCGCCGAACAGCTGCTCAGCGAGCTGCACCTGCCCCGCCGCCATCTCCTCGAGCAGCCGCTCGGCGCGGGCGGTGGGGGTGACCAGGGTGGCCCGCCGGTCGGTGGGGTGCGGCTCGCGGGTGACCAGGCCGGCCTCGGCCAGCCCGTCGACCAGCCCGGTGACGTTGCGGGCGCTGACCCCGAGGGCGTCGGCCAGCGCGCGCTGGGTGCTGGGGCCGGCGGTGCGCAGCCGCCACAGCAGCGTCGTCCGGGCGACGGTCAGGCCCTCGGCCGCCAGCGACGTCGTCAGGTCCCGCCCCAGCAGGACGGTGACCTCCAGGACCCGGTCGAGCGCCGCGACCCGCGCGTCCCCCATCGTGAGCCTCCTGCACCGTGAAGTGTCTTCACGATACAGGACGGGCCTAGGCTGGAGGCGTGTTCCCCAGCACGGGCTCGGCCACGTGGGACGTCGTCCTCGAGATCGGCATCGCGGTCTGCCTGCTGATCACGCTGGTGATGCTGTGGCGCAACATGCGCGGCCACTGAGGGGACACCGAGGCGGTCAGCGCCGCAGCCAGACCAGCGCCAGCGGCACCACCAGCGCCGCGGACAGCCCGGCGACCAGGCCGAAGCCGCCCAGCGCCAGCAGAGGGCCGCCGACGGCGCCCGCGACCGCCGCGCCCAGGCCCATGAGCAGGTCCGCGCCGCCCTGCGCGGTCGGCCGCACCTCCGCCGGCACCGCCTCGGTCACCAGCGTGGAGCCCGCGATCAGCCCGCACGACCAGCCCAGCCCGAGCAGCAGCAGGCCCACACTCAGCCGGCCCGCGGCCTCCGGCGGCGCGGTCCCGGCCAGGCCCGCGGCGGCGAGGAGCAGCGCCCCGCCGAGCGCGACCGTCGCGCGCCGGCCCACCCGGTCGGCGAGCCACCCGACGAGCGGGCTGAACAGGTACATGCCGGCCACGTGCACGCTGATGACCACGCCGACCAGGCGCAGCGTCGTCGCGTCGTCGTGCCCGCCGGCGTGGCCCATGTGCACCGGCGTCATGACCATGACGCCGACCATCGCCGCGTGGGAGACCACCACGGCGACCAGGCCGAGCCGGCCGCCGGGGTCGGCCCACACCGCCGCCAGCGCGCCCCGGGTGGCCCGCCGCGGGCGGTCGGGCGCCGGCCCGCCGCCGTCGGCGAGCCGGCGGGCCAGCAGCAGCGGGTCCGGGCGCAGGGCGAGCCACAGCCCGGCGGTGACGACGGCGAACACGGCGGCGGACACGACAAAGCCACCGCCGAGCGCGGGCAGGGCGAGCGCGCGCCCCAGGTCGGCGCCGGGCGCGGCGAGGTTGGGGCCGAGGACCGAGCCGACCGTCGTCGCCCAGACGACCAGCGACAGCGCGCGGCCGCGCCGCTCGGGGACGGCGAGGTCGGCCGCGGCGTAGCGCGCCTGCAGGGTGCACGCGGTCGCCGCGCCGAAGGCGAACAGCCCGACCAACAGCAGCGGGAGCGAGGACAGCGCCGCGGCGACGACGGTGACCACCGCGCCGCCGACGGCGACGGCGTACCCGGCGGCCAGCCCGGCCCGCCGCCCGGCCCGGTCGGAGACGCGCGCGAGCGGGACGGCGAGCACCGCGGCGCCGAACACGCCCATCGTCTGCCCGAGCCCCGCGGCGGCGTCGCTGCCCGACACCTCCCGCACGAGCAGCCCGCCGACGGTGATCCCGACGGTCACGCCGAGGCCCCCCAGGGCGACCGCGCCGGAGAGCACGGCGACCGTGCGCCGCTGCACCCGGCCGACGTCGGCGGCCGCCTGCGTCGTCACAGGCCCAGCGACCGGCCGATGATCTCGCGCATGATCTCGTTGGTGCCGCCGTAGATCGACTGCACGCGGGCGTCGCGCCAGGCCTTGGACACCGGGTACTCGTCCATGTAGCCGTAGCCGCCGTGCAGCTGCAGGCAGCGGTCGGCGACCTTGTTCTGCAGCTCGCTGGTCCAGTACTTGGCCATCGCCGCGTCGACGGCGGTCAGTTCGCCGGTGCCCAGTTGGCGCACGCACTCGTCGACGAACGTCCGCGCGACCGTCGTCTCGGTGTGCAGCTCGGCGAGGACGAAGCGGCTGTTCTGGAAGCTGCCGACCGGCCGGCCGAAGGCGGTCCGGCTGGTCACGTACTCGAGGGTCCGGGCGAGCACCGTCTCGCAGGCGGCCACCGCGCCCACGGCGATCGACAGCCGCTCCTGCGGCAGGTTCTCCATCAGGTGGGCGAAGCCGCGGTTCTCCGTGCCGAGCAGGTTCTCCGCCGGCACCCGCACCTCGTCGAAGAACAGCTCGGCGGTGTCCTGCGCCTTGAGGCCGACCTTGTCGAGGTTGCGGCCGCGGGTGAACCCGGGCATGCCCCGCTCGACGACGAGCAGGCTGGTGCCCTTCGCGCCGGGGGCGTCGGGGTCGGTGCGCGCCACCACGATCACCAGGTCGGCGTTGATGCCGTTGGTGATGAAGGTCTTGGCGCCGCTGAGCACCCACGAGTCGCCGTCGCGGCGGGCGGTGGTGCGGATCGACTGCAGGTCGCTGCCGGTGCCCGGCTCGGTCATCGCGATGGCGGTGACCAGCTCGCCGCGGCAGAAGCCGGGCAGCCAGCGCTGCGCCTGCTCCTCGGTGCACAGGTCACGCAGGTAGGGCGAGACGACGTCGTTGTGCAGGCCGAAACCCAGGCCGCTCGCGCCGACCCGGGTGACCTCCTCGTCGAGGACGGCGTTGTAGCGGAAGTCCCGGACCCCGCCGCCGCCGAACCGCTCGTCGATGTCCATCCCGAGCAGGCCCTGCTCGCCGCCGGCGAGCCACACCTCGCGCGGGACGATCCCCTCGCGCTCCCACCGGTCGTGGAACGGCGCGACGTTCTTCTCCAGGAAGGTGCGGACCGTCTGCCGGAAGTCCTCGTGCTCGGCCTCGTAGAGCGAGTGGCGCATGCCGGGCAGTGTGCCGCACGCCACCCCCGGGCCGGGCGCACGCCGCCCACCTCCGGCGTCGGCGCAGGTGAGCGGACTGTCGTACCCGCGGGGACACTGGACACGTGCCCGCTCTCGACCGGTTCTCCGCGCCCACCCGGGCCTGGTTCACCGGCGCCTTCGCCGAGCCCACGGCGGCCCAGGAGGGCGCCTGGGACGCCATCAGCAGCGGCGAGCACGCGCTCGTCGTCGCCCCGACCGGGTCGGGGAAGACGCTGGCGGCCTTCCTCTGGTCGCTGGACCGGCTGACCAGCACGCCGCCGGCCGACGAGAGCCGCCGCTGCCGGGTCCTCTACGTCTCGCCGCTCAAGGCGCTGGCCGTCGACGTCGAGCGCAACCTGCGCGCGCCGCTGGCCGGCATCGGGCAGGCGGCCATGCGGCTGGGCCTGCCGCGCCCGGACATCACCGTCGGCATCCGCTCCGGCGACACCCCGGCCGACGAGCGGCGGGCGTTCACCCGGCGGCCCACCGACATCCTCATCACCACGCCCGAGTCGCTGTTCCTCATGCTCACCAGCTCCGCGCGGGAGGCGCTGCGCGGGGTGGAGACGGTGATCGTCGACGAGGTGCACGCCGTCGCCGACAGCAAGCGCGGCGCGCACATGGCGGTCTCCCTCGACCGGCTCGACGAGCTGCTGGACCGTCCCGCACAGCGGATCGGCCTGTCGGCCACGGTGCGCCCCATCGAGGAGGTCGCCACCTTCCTCGCCGGCGGCCGGCCGGTGCGGGTGGTGCAGCCGCCGGCGGGCAAGGAGTGGGACCTGTCGGTCGTCGTCCCGGTCGAGGACATGAGCCAGCTGGGCCAGCCCACCGGCGAGCTGGAGGGGTCCGCGGCCGGGGACCAGCCGCGGGCGTCGATCTGGCCCGCGGTCGAGGAGCGGGTGCTCGACCTGGTCGAGGCGCACCGCAGCACGATCGTGTTCGCCAACTCCCGCCGGCTGGCCGAGCGGCTGACCAGCCGGCTCAACGAGATGGCCTACGAGCGGGCCACCGGCGAGGCCGTCCCGCCCGGCACCAACGCCGCGGCGCTCATGGCGCAGGCCGGCTCCGGCGGCGGCGTCCCCGAGGGCGTGCAGCCGGTCGCCGCGGCCCACCACGGCTCGGTGTCGCGGGAGCAGCGCGCGATCGTCGAGGAGGCGCTGAAGTCCGGGCGGCTGCCGGCGGTGGTGGCGACGTCGTCGCTCGAGCTCGGCATCGACATGGGGTCGGTCGACCTCGTCGTCCAGGTCGAGGCGCCGCCCACCGTGGCCGCGGGCCTGCAGCGGGTCGGCCGCGCCGGGCACCAGGTCGGCGCGGTCAGCCGCGGCGTGCTGTTCCCCAAGTACCGCGGCGACCTCGTGCAGTGCGCACTGGTCGCCGAGCGGATGAAGGCCGGCGCGATCGAGTCGATCCGCTACCTGCGCAACCCGCTCGACGTGCTCGCCCAGCAGATCGTCGCGATCGTGTCCGAGGGCCCGAGGACGGTGGAGGAGGTCGGCGCGCTGCTGCGCCGGTCGGCGCCGTTCTCCGGCCTGCCCGACTCCGCGCTGCACGCCGTCCTCGACATGCTGGCCGGCCGCTACCCCTCCGACGCGTTCGCCGAGCTGCGGCCGCGGCTGACCTGGGACCGGGTCACCGACACCCTGACCGCCCGCAGCGGTGCCCAGCGGCTGGCGGTCACCAGCGGCGGCACCATCCCCGACCGCGGCCTGTTCGGCGTCTTCCTCGTCGGCGGCGAGGGGGCCGGCGGGCGCCGGGTCGGCGAGCTCGACGAGGAGATGGTCTACGAGTCGCGGGTCGGCGACGTCTTCCTGCTCGGCTCGTCGTCGTGGCGGATCGAGGAGATCACCCACGACCGGGTGCTGGTCTCCCCCGCCCCCGGCCAACCCGGGAAGATGCCGTTCTGGCACGGCGACGCCCCCGGCCGGCCGCTGGAGCTGGGCCGCGCGCTCGGCGCGTTCCTCCGCGAGGTCGGCTCGGCGACGCCGGAGAAGGGCCGCGAGCGGGCGCAGGCCGCCGGCCTCGACGACTGGGGCGCGGCCAACCTGCTCGCCTACCTTGCCGAGCAGAAGGCGGCCACCGGCCACCTCCCCGACGACCGCACGCTGCTGGTCGAGCGGTTCCGCGACGAGCTCGGCGACTGGCGGCTGGTCGTCCACTCCCCCTTCGGCGCGCAGGTCAACGCCCCGTGGGCGCTCGTGCTCGCCGCCCGGCTGCGCGAGCGCTACGGCGTCGACGTCGCGTCCATGCACTCCGACGACGGCATCGTGCTGCGCCTGCCCGACACCACCGGCGAGCCGCCCGAGGCCGACCTCGCCGTCCTCGACCCCGACGACGTCGAGCGCGAGGTGACCGCCGAGGTCGGCAGCTCGGCCCTGTTCGCCAGCCGCTTCCGCGAGTGCGCCGCCCGCGCGCTGCTGCTGCCCCGCCGCGACCCGCGCCGCCGCACGCCGCTGTGGCAGCAGCGCCAGCGCGCCGCCCAGCTGCTGAGCGTGGCCAGCGACTTCTCGTCGTTCCCGATCACGCTCGAGGCCGCCCGCGAGGTGCTGCAGGACGTCTACGACGTGCCCGGCCTGGTCGAGCTGATGCGCGACGTCCGCTCGCGGCGGGTGCGGGTGGTCGACGTCCAGACGCAGGCCGCGAGCCCGTTCGCGCAGTCGCTGCTGTTCGGCTACGTCGGGCAGTTCCTCTACGAGGGCGACGCCCCGCTGGCCGAGCGCCGCGCGCAGGCGCTGGCGCTGGACACCGGCCTGCTCGCCGAGCTGCTCGGCCGCTCGGAGCTGCGCGAGCTGCTCGACGCCGAGGCCCTGGCCGAGGTGGAGCGCGAGCTGCAGCGGCTGCCGGCCGAGCGGCACCCCCGTGACGTCGACGGCGCCTCCGACCTGCTGCGCGGCCTGGGCGACCTCACCCCCGCCGAGGCGGCGCAGCGCGGCGTCCCCGCGGAGTGGCTGGAGGAGCTGGTGGCCTCCCGGCGGGCGATCGTCGTGCGGATCGCCGGCGAGGAGCGGCACGTCGCCATCGAGGACGCGGGCCGGCTGCGCGACGCGCTGGGCACCGCGCTGCCCGTGGGCGTCCCCGAGGCGTTCACCGAGCCGGTCGCCGACCCGCTGGGCGACATCGTCGGCCGCTACGCCCGCACGCACGGCCCGTTCCAGCCGACCGAGGTCGCCGGCCGGCTCGGCCTGGGCGTCGCCGTCGTCACCGCCACCCTGCAGCGGCTGGTCGGCACCGGCCGGCTGGTCACCGGCGAGTTCCGGCCCGGCGGCACCGGCCAGGAGTGGTGCGACGCCGAGGTGCTGCGCTCGGTGCGCCGCCGCAGCCTGGCCAAGCTGCGCCAGGAGGTCGAGCCGGTGCCGATCGGCACGCTGGCCCGGTTCACGCCGGCCTGGCAGTCGGTGGGCAGCCGGATGCGCGGCGTCGACGGCGTCCTCGCGGTGGTCGAGCAGCTGGCCGGTGCGCTGGTGCCGGCCAGCGCGCTGGAGACGCTGGTGCTCCCGACCCGGGTGCGCGACTACTCCCCCGCGATGCTCGACGAGCTGACCAGCGCCGGCGAGGTGCTGTGGGCCGGCGCCGGCGGGCTGCCGGGTGGCGACGGCTGGGTGAGCCTCGTGCCCGCCGACCTCGCTCCCCTGCTGCTGCCGGACACCCTCGAGCTGCCCGAGCAGGGCGGCGTCGGGTACGCCGTCCTCGAGCAGCTGTCGGCCGGGCAGGCGGTGTTCTTCCGCGGGCTGTCCGACAGCGTCAGTCAGGCTGTCGGGTCCACCGACGACACCGCGCTCGCCGACGTCGTCTGGGACCTGGTGTGGGCCGGGCTGCTCACCAACGACACCCTCGTCCCGCTGCGCACCCGGCTGGCCGGCGGCGGCACGCACAAGCGGGCACCGGCGCCACCCCGCGCCCGCGTGGACCGCACCCGCTACGGCCGCACCCGGCTGGGCCGCCCGGCGATGCCCAGCCGCACCGGCCCGCCCACGGTCGCCGGACGGTGGTCGCGGCTGCCCGACCGGGAGGGCAACCCGACCCGGCGCACCACCGCCCGCGCCGAGGCGCTGCTGGAGCGGCACGGCGTGCTGACCCGCGGCGCGGTCATGGCCGAGCAGGTGCCCGGCGGGTTCTCCGCCGTCTACCCGGTGCTGCGCGCGTTCGAGGAGAACAACCGGGCGCGGCGCGGCTACTTCGTCGAGACCCTCGGCGCCGCGCAGTTCGGCACGGTCGGCGCGGTCGACCGGCTGCGCGCGTTCGCCGTCCCCGACCGCACGCCCGAGGGCGCGGTGGTGCTCGCGGCCACCGACCCGGCCAACGTCTACGGCGCCGCCCTGCCGTGGCCCGACCGCACCGGCCCCGCCGACGGCGAGTCCGCCGAGCAGGTGGCCGTCGACGTCGGCGAGGGCACCGGCGGCGGGAAGCGGGCCGGCGGGCACCGCGCCGGCCGCAAGGCCGGGGCCCTGGTCGTCCTGGTCGACGGCGAGCTGGTGCTCTACGTCGAGCGCGGTGGCAAGTCGCTGCTGTCGTGGACCGAGGACGAGCAGACGCTCAAGGAGGCGGCCACCGCGCTGTCGGGCGCCGTCGCCGCCGGGGCGCTGGGCCGGATGGTGGTGCAGAAGGCCGACGGCGCCTCGGTGCACCAGGACACCCCGCTGTCGTCCGCGCTGCAGGCCGCCGGGTTCGCGGCCACCCCGCGCGGGCTACGTCTGCGGGGGTGAGCCTCCGCGGCTGACGGGAGCCGGTTCGCCCCGAGCGCGTACCGTGGACCGTCGCAGTACGTGAGGGATCGAGGGATACAGACATGGCAGCCGGCACGGTCCGCTGGTTCGACGCGGACAAGGGCTTCGGGTTCATCGAGCCGCAGGACGGCGGGGACGACGTCTTCGTCCACTTCTCGGCCATCGAGGACACCGGTGGCTTCCGGACCCTCGACGAGGGCCAGCCCGTCGAGTACGACGCCACCGAGGGGCCGCGCGGCCCGCAGGCCGAGCGGGTGCGCCCGACCGGCGGCGCCCCGCGCGGCGGCCGCCGCGACGACCGCGGGGGCCGCGACGACCGCGGGCGGGACGACCGCGGACGGGACGACCGGGGGCGGGGCCGGGCTCCGCGCGGCATCGTCGTGCAGGGCACCGTGGCGCGCTTCGACGCCGACCGCGGCTTCGGCTTCATCGTCCCCGAGGACGTCTTCGTGCACGTCTCCGCGGTGACCCGCGGCGGCGACCTCGAGGAGGGCGACCGGGTCGAGTTCGAGCTGTTCGAGGGCAACCGCGGCCTGCAGGCCGACTCCGTGCGGCTGCTGCCGTCCACCCCGCGCCGCGGCGGCTACGACCGCCCCGCGCCGCGCGACCGCCGTGACGACCGCCGTGACGACCGCCGGGACGACCGCGGCGGCCGGGACCAGCGGCCGGCCCGCGCCCCGCGCGGCGGGGACGCCGGCGGCGACGCCGAGGGCACGGTGCAGTGGTTCAACGCCGAGAAGGGCTTCGGCTTCATCACCCCCGACGACGGCGGCGACGACGTCTTCGTGCACTTCTCCGAGATCGAGGACGACGGCGGCTACCGCGAGCTCGAGGAGGGCCAGCGGGTGGCGTTCACCCGCACCTCCGGCGCCCGCGGCACCAGCGCCAGCGGCGTCCGCCCGCTCGGCTGACGACGATCCCGCCGGGCCGCCGCCGCACCAGGTGGCCCGGCGGGGTCAGCGGCGGCCGCGCAGCCAGGGGGCGAACCAGCGCGACAGCCGCGGCATGACCACCTGGCCGAGCAGCACGACGACGACGGTCGCCGACAGCAGCAGCCGCGCCGGCAGCGGCCAGGACGTGACGTGCGGGGCCACGAGCAGCTGGAAGGCCAGCGTGATGGCGAAGACCGCGGCGATGGTCAGCACGGTGAGCCGCCAGCGCGGGCCCGGGCGCGGCGGGGTGAGCGCGGTGAAGAAGCTGTCCAGCCCGGCGACGCGGGCGTAGTCGGCACCCTCGGCGAGGTGCTCGACGCGCTCGAGCGCCTCCTGCCGCTGCGCCGAGCGCTCCCAGCGGGCCAGCGACTCGCCGTCGGCGAAGCGGTAGACCAGGTGGTAGCGGGTGGAGCCCGGCCCGGGCCGCAGCAGGCTGGCGCCCAGGTTGCCCGGGAAGTCCGCGGCCTGGCCGAGGACGTCGTCGGCCCAGCGCTCGAACGCGTCCTGCTGGTCGGGCCGCACGTCGCGGGCGACGGTCACGGTGACCGGCTCGCCGGCGGCGGTCAGGTGCGCGGGCGTGGTGCTCGCGGGGACGGGACGTCGCTGCACGGCTGCTGCAGCGTCTGCGCCGGGCGCGCGCTTCCCGCCGCCGGGGTGACGTCCCTCGCTCCCGAGCAGCGCGGATGCGCGCAGGGGACACTGGGGAGGTGCCCGAGGGAGACACCGTCTGGCTGGCGGCCAAGCGCATGAACACCGCGCTGGCCGGCCAGACGCTGCGCCGCGGCGAGCTGCGGGTGCCGCAGCTGGCCGCCACCGACCTGAAGGGCCGCACGGTCCGCGAGGTGGTCCCCCGCGGCAAGCACATGCTGACCCGGTTCACCGACGGCTGGACGCTGCGCACCCACTACCGGATGGACGGCAGCTGGCACATCTACCGCAAGGGCGCGCGCTGGCGCGGCGGGCCGGCGTTCTCCATCCGCGCGATCCTCGCGACCGACCAGTGGGACTGCGTTGGCTACCGGCTGCACGACGTCACGATGGTCCGCACCACCGACGAGGAGCAGGTCGTCGGCCACCTCGGCCCCGACGTCCTCGGGCCCGACTGGGACCTCGACGAGGCGCTGCGCCGGCTGCGGGCGCACCCCGACGAGCAGATCGGCGTCGCGATCCTCGACCAGCGCAACCTGTGCGGGCCGGGGAACCTCTACAAGGTCGAGGGCCTGTTCGTCTGCGGCGTGCACCCGTGGATGCGGGTGGCCGACGTCGAGGACCTCCCGGGGCTGGTCGACCGCACCCGCTCCCTGATGCTGGCCAACCGCGACCGGCCCGAGCAGAGCACCACCGGCGACCTGCGCCGCGGCCGGGACCACTGGGTGTACGGCCGCAAGGACAAGCCCTGCTACCGCTGCGGCACCCCGATCCTGCGCGGCGACCAGGGCCCGGACCTGCAGGAACGGATCACCTACTGGTGCCCGACCTGCCAGGCCACCGACGCCCCCGTCGACCCGGCGGCGCGCACCGGCGAGCCCGGCCGCCCGCCGCCGCTGGCGAACGCGCACTAGAGAAGCCGCGGGCCCGGCTCCCGGGGGAGCCGGGCCCGCGGCCGTCAGGACCTAGGCGTTCTCGGGACGCTGGGCGGTCTGCTCGGTCTTCTCGAACGACGGCGACGCCGTCCCGGGGCCGAGCGCCCCCGCCGCGCCGGTGCCACCCTCGACGGCCGGCTGACCGGCGCCCTGCCCGCCCATCGCGGCGCGGATCTGCTCCAGCCGGGAGGCGCCCGCGACGTCGAGGGTCGCCTTCTGCACCTCGAGCATGCGGCCCTCGACCGAGGTCTGCGCCAGCTCGGCCTGGCCGAGCGCGTTGGCGTAGCGGGCCTCGATCTTGTCGCGGACCTCGGCCAGGCTCGGGGTGTTGCCCGGCGCGGACAGCTCGTTGACCTGCCGCATCGAGGCGGCCACGTGCTCCTGCATCTTGGCCTGCTCGAGCTGGCTCATGAGCTTGGTGCGCTCGGCCAGCGTCGTCTGCAGCCGCATCCGGCTCTGCTCGACCGCGCCGCGCGCCTGCTCGGCGGCCTGCAGCGCCTCGTCGTGGCTGCGCTTGAGGTCCTCCATCGCCTGCTCGGCGGCGACCAGCTGGGTGGCGAAGGCCTGCGCGGCCTGCTCGTACTCGCCGGCCTTGGGCGCGTCGCCCCGCCCGCGGGCCTGGTCGGCCAGCACCAGCGCCTGGCGGGCCGAGGCCTGCAGCTTCTCCACCTCGCCGAGCTGCCGGTTCAGCCGCATCTCCAGCTGCCGCTGGTTGCCGAGGACGGCGGCGGCCTGGTTGGCCAGCGCCTGGTGCCGCTGCTGCTCGGCCTCGATCGCCTGCTGGATCTGGATCTTCGGGTCCGCCCGCTGGTCGATCTGCGCGTTGGCCGACGCGGTCAGGTACCGCCAGAGCTTGACGATCGGGTTGGGCATGGTTGGGCTCCTCCTGCTCCGGCGCGGTCCCGCGCCGCCTCCTGGCTCCCGCACCGCCGCGGTGCCGCGGCGGTTCTCCCCGTCATCGTCCCAGCAGGAACGGTGTCCCGGCCAACAGGGACGTCCCCGGTCCGGCCGCCGTCCCCCGTCCGGGGATCCCCGGAGGACCGGCCCGGGCCGGGCTAGGGTCGGCCGATGGACAGCGCCGTCCCCACCCTCACCGTCCTCGGCGAGCTCGTCGTCGACCTGCTGCCGGTCCCGGACGCCGACGCCGGCCCCGAGGGCACCGCGCCGCAGTACGTGGCGCGGCCGGGCGGCAACGCGCTCAACGTCGCCGTCGCCGCCGGGCGGCTGGGCGCCCCGGTGGCGTTGCTGGCCCGCCTCGGCACCGGCCCGCTGGCCCCGGCGCTGCGGCGGCACGCGGAGCTGTCCGGCGTCGACACCCGCGGCATGGTGGCCGCGACCGAGCCGGTGAGCCTCGCCGTCGTCGGGCTGGCCCCCGACGGGTCCGCCGACTACGGCTTCCACGTGCAGGGCGCCGCCGACTGGCAGTGGACCGACGAGGAGCTGGCCGCCGTCGTCCCGGAGGCGACGGCGGTGCTGCACGTCGGCTCCATCTCCAGCTGGACCCCGCCCGGGTGCGACGCGATCGCCCGGCTGGCCGAGCGGCTGGCCGGCGGCGCGCTGGTCAGCGTCGACCCCAACCTGCGCCCGATGCTGGCCGGCGGCCCGGTCGGCGCCACGCTGGGCAACGACCCGGGCGCCGTCCGGGCCCGGCTCGACCGGCTGGTCGCCGTCGCCGACCTGGTCAAGGTCAGCGCCGAGGACCTCGGCTGGCTGGAGCCCGACGCCGCCGACGACCTCGACGCCACCGCGCAGCGCTGGGCGGACCGCGGCCCGGCGCTGGTGCTGCTCACCGACGGCGGGGCGCCGCTGCGGATCGCCCGGCCGGGCCGGCCGTTGCTGCACCGCGAGCCGCCGCGGGTGACCGTCGCCGACACCGTCGGTGCCGGCGACACCCTCGCGGCCGGGTTCTTCGCCGGCCTGCTGGCCGCCGGCGTCACCTCCCGCGCGGCGCTGGAGGCGCTGTCCGACGACGACCTGCTGCGCCTGGTCGACGACGCCGCGCTGGCCGCCGCGCTCACCTGCACGCGGGTCGGCGCCGACCCGCCCACCGCCGCCGAGCTGGCCGCCGCCCGCGGCTGACGCTCACTTGCCCGGCGCCAGCCAGGCGGCGGTGTCCGGTGGCAGGTCGTCGCCGGCCGCGGCGCTGGCGAGCAGCACCCGCCCGAGCCCTTCCAGCGGGACCGGCGCCGCGGACAGGTTGACCACGCAGCGCAGCGCCGGCCCGCGGTCGAAGGCCAGGACGCCGGCGCCGCGGTCCAGCCAGGTCAGCGGCTCCTCGGCCAGGAGCTCGCGGCGCAGCCGCAGGGCCGCCCGGTAAAGGGACAGCGTCGACGCCGGGTCGTCCCGCTGCGCCTCGACGGTGAGGTCCCGCCACGACGCCGGCTGGGGCAGCCACGGGGCGACGCCGTCGGGCGCGAACCCGAACGGCGACCGGTCCCCCGACCACGGCAGCGGCACGCGGCAGCCGTCGCGGCCGCGCGCGGTGCGCCCGGACCGCTCCCAGGTGGGGTCCTGCAGCGCGTCGGCGGGCAGGTCCTCGACCTCGGGCAGGCCGAGCTCCTCCCCCTGGTACAGGTAGGCACCGCCGGGGAGGGCCAGCGTCAGCAGCACCGCGGCGCGTGCCCGCCGCAACCCCAGCGCGAGGTCGGCGGGCCCGGCCGCGTCGAACCCCATGACGGCGGCGCCGCTGTGCGCCCGGCCGAAGCGGGTGACGTGCCGGGTCTCGTCGTGGCTGGACAGCACCCAGGTGGCCGGCGCGCCGACGGGGGCGAGCGCCGCGAGGGTGCCGTCGACCACCGCGCGCAGGGCCGCGGCGTCCCACGGCGCCCTGAGGTAGTCGAAGTTGAAGGTGGTGTGCAGCTCGTCCGGGCGCACGTAGCGGGCCAGCCGCTCGGGCCCGCGGACGACGGCCTCGGAGACGAACAGCCGGTCGCCGTCGTAGGTGTCGCCGATGCGCCGCCAGCGGCGGAAGACCTCGTGCACCGCGTCGACGTCCCAGTGCGGGTTGTCCACCCACTCGCTGCTGGCGAACACCGCGCCGGGGCCGTGCCCGGCGTCGGGCAGGCCGGGCACCTTGGCCATCGCCGGCGCCGCGTCGACGCGGATCCCGTCCACCCCGCGGTCGAGCCAGAACCGCACGATGCCGTCGAACTCCTCCTGCACGTCCGGCGACGTCCAGTCCAGGTCGGGCTGCTCGGGGGCGAACAGGTGCAGGTACCACTGGCCGTCGGGGACCCGGGTCCACGCCGGCCCGCCGAACGCGCTGATCCAGTCGTTGGGTGGTTCCGTGCCGCCCGCGCGACCGTCCCGGAAGAAGTAGCGCGCCCGCTCGGGCGCCGTCGGTCCGCCGGCGAGGGCCGCCCGGAACCAGGGGTGCTCGGCCGAGGTGTGGTTGGCGACCAGGTCGACGACGACGCGCAGCCCCAGCGCGTGCGCGTCACCCAGCAGCGCGTCGACGTCGGCCAGGGTGCCGAAACGCGGGTCGACGTCACGGTAGTCCGCGACGTCGTACCCGCCGTCGGCCATGGGCGACGGGTACCAGGGGGTCACCCAGAGCGCGTCGACGCCGAGGTCGGCCAGGTGCCCCAGCCGGCCGCGCAGACCGGGGACGTCGCCCAGCCCGTCCCCGGTCCCGTCCGCGAAGCTGCGCAGGTAGACCTCGTAGACCACCGCCGTCCGCCACCACGGGCGGCGGTGGTCCACGAGGAGGGGCCGGTCCTCCCTCAGGCGCCGGCCCGGTGGGCCCCGGACGACCCGGAGGAACCGGACGGCCCGGTGGTCCCGGCGATGACACTGGAGCCGACGGTCTGCCCGCTGGCCTGCGCGTCCTGCACCTGCCCGACCCGGTCCTCCTCGGCCAGCTGGGTGAGCCGGGCGCCGGCCTCGGCGTCCCGGGTGAGGTTCTCACCCGTCTGCGGGTCGAAGACGTGGATCTTCCGGCTGTCGAGCCAGAACTCCGCGTCCCGGCCCTCGCGGATGCGGCTGGTCGCGTCGATCGACACGATCGCCTGGGTGCGCAGCTCCTCGGAGTCCAGCTCCCGCGACAGGTCGCGCAGCTGGCTGGTGATCGCCTCCGGCGCCTCGTAGGGGATGTAGGCGTACTGCGAGTCGCCCAGCCACTCGGTCACGTCGACGCGGGCGCGGAAGAGCGACCCGTGCGGCCTCTTGGCCTCGTCGACCAGCGAGGCGTCCTCGAAGTACTCCGGCCGGATGCCGACCAGCAGCAGGTCGCGGCCCCGCACGGCGGCGA
Source organism: Geodermatophilus sp. SYSU D01045 (assembly GCF_054050295.1). Classification (NCBI taxonomy): domain Bacteria; kingdom Bacillati; phylum Actinomycetota; class Actinomycetes; order Geodermatophilales; family Geodermatophilaceae; genus Geodermatophilus; species Geodermatophilus sp. SYSU D01045. Next base: position 19,575 of record NZ_JBJGZB010000034.1, on the reverse strand, counting down.
CCCGCTTCTCGTCGAGCTCCACCTGCCCGAACGGCGTCTGCAGGGCGTTGCCCTCCAGCGTCGCCGGGAGGAAGTTCATCGGCGGCGAGCCGATGAACCCCGCGACGAACAGGTTGACCGGCTGCTCGTACAGCTCCCGCGGCGAGGCGACCTGCTGGATCTTGCCCTTGCGCAGGACGCAGACCCGGTCGCCGAGGGTCATCGCCTCGGTCTGGTCGTGGGTGACGTAGACGGTCGTGATGCCCAGCCGGCGCTGCAGCCGGCTGATCTCGGTGCGCATCTGGCCGCGCAGCTTGGCGTCGAGGTTGGACAGCGGCTCGTCGAAGAGGAACGCCTCGGCCTGGCGCACGATGGCCCGGCCCATCGCGACGCGCTGCCGCTGACCACCGGAGAGGTTCGCCGGCTTGCGCTCGAGGTGCTCCTTCAGTTCGAGGACGTCGGCGGCCTCGTTCACCCGGCGGCGGACCTCGTCGTCGGGCGTCTTGGACAGCCGCAGCGGGAAGGCGATGTTCTCGAACACCGTCATGTGCGGGTAGAGCGCGTAGTTCTGGAAGACCATCGACAGGTTGCGGTCGCGCGGCGCCAGGTCGTTGACCCGCTTGCCGCCGATGACCATGTCGCCGCTGGTGATGTCCTCGAGCCCGACGATCATCCGCAGCAGCGTCGACTTCCCGCAGCCGGACGGGCCGACGAGGATCATGAACTCGCCGTCGGCGATGTCCAGGCTGACGTCGTTCACGGCCGGGTAGCCGTCCCCGTACTGCTTGACGATGTTCTTCATCTCGATGGAGGCCATCAGATCTCGTCCCCTCGATGGGTCGGCGGGATGGTGGGCACGGCCGGGTCAGCCCTTGACCGCGCCGTTGGTGAGGCCGGCGACGATGCGCCGCTGGAACAGGAGCACGAGGACGACGACGGGGATGGTGACGATCACCGCCGCGGCGGCGATGGCGCCCGTGGGGTCCTGGAACTGGGTCGCGCCGGAGAACAGGCCGAGCGCGGCGGGGACGGGGCGGGCGGCGTTCGTCGAGGTGAGCGAGATGCCGTACGCGAAGTCGTTCCAGGCGATGAAGAAGGCGATGATCGCCGTGGTGAACACCCCGGGCGCGGCGAGCGGCACGATCACCTTGCGGAAGGCCTGCCAGGTGGTCGCGCCGTCGACCTGGGCCGCCTGCTCCATCTCCCAGGGGATCTCCCGGAAGAAGGCCGACATGGTCCAGATGGAGATCGGCAGGGTCAGCGACAGGTACGGGATGATCAGGCCGGGCCAGGTGTCGTACAGCCCGATCTGCCGCCACAGGTTGAACAGCGGCGTGACGATCGAGATGACCGGGAAGATCGCCACGGCCAGCGCGGTGCCGAGGATGAGCCTCTTGCCCGGGAAGTCCAGCCGGGCGATCGCGTACGCGGCGAACATCGAGAGGATGCACGAGATGAACGTCGCGATGAGGCAGATCCCGAAGCTGTTGCGCAGTGCCGGCAGGAACAGGTCACTCCCCGAGCCGGTGAGGATCGTCGAGTAGTTCTCCCACGTCCACGCCGACGGCAGGAACGACTTGTTGGCGATGTCCGCCGTCGTCTTGAACGACAGCGAGACGATCCAGGCGATCGGGAACAGGCAGTAGAGGACGATCAGGGCGCCGCCGATCCACCACCACGTCTTCTCCTTGGTCGACATCAGCGCTCCCCTCGTGCCTGGGCCAGGTCGACCCGGAATCCCTTGATGAAGCTGAAGGCGATGAGCACCACCGACAGGAACAGCAGCACGGAGACGGCCGAGCCGAGGCCGATCTCCACCCGGGAGATCGTCTGCCGGTAGGCGAGGAACGAGACCGACTCGGTGTTGTTCGCGCCGGCGGTCATGATGAAGATGCTGTCGAAGATCCGGAACGCGTCCAGGGTCCGGAACAGCAGCGCCACCATGATGGCGGCCTTCATGTTGGGGATGGTGACCCGCCACATCCGCTGCCACCAGGTGGCGCCGTCGACCTTGGCCGCCTCCTGCAGCACCTCCGGGACCTGGGCCAGGCCCGCCAGGAGCAGCAGCGAGATGAACGGGGTCGTCTTCCAGATCTCGGCCAGGCAGATCACGAAGAGCGAGGTGCCCTGGCCGCCGAACCAGTCGGTGGTGTCGCTGACACCCGGCAGCCAGGCGAACCAGCTGTTGACGAAGCCGGTGTTGATCCGGAAGGCGAACGCCCAGGCGTAGGCCGACACGACCGTGATCACCGCGTAGGGGATCAGGATGGCGGCCCGGACCAGCGGGCGGATCGACGAGAGGGCCTTGGCCATCACCAGGGCCAGGGCGAAGCCGAGCACCAGCTCGACGGCCACCGTGACCACCGTGATGATCACGGTGACGAGGATGGACTGCCACCACACGCCGTCGGTGAGGATCACCCAGTAGTTGCTGAGACCGGTGAACGACCGGTTCTCGGGGTCGGTGAGCCGGTAGTTGAACAGCGAGTAGTAGACCGCCTGGACGATCGGGTAGGCGGTCACCAGCAGCATGACCACGAAGGCCGGGCCGGCCAGCATCCAGCCGAGCCTGCGCTCGGCCCGGGACCGGTCGCTGATCGTGCCGCGGGGCGCCGAGACGGGCTGGGTCTTCTCGACCGGCGGCAGCGTCGTCTGACTCATAGCAGCTGCTCCCCTGACAGGATGGCCTGGGTGAGGGTCTCCGTGCGCTCACCGGTCTGGTCGTCGACCGAGCCCGGTGGGTGGAACTCGCGGAGGAAGGACCCCAGGACCTCGCTGTAGTAGGCCGTGAGCGGGCGGGACGCCGCCAGCTCGAAGGACTCGCGGAGGGTGTCGGCCATCGGGTAGGCCTCCTGCACCTCGGGGTCGTCGTAGACCGCGATCGACGACGCCGGGTTGCCGTTGGTCACCATGTACTCGGCCTGGTTCTCGTCCTGGACGATGCAGGTGACCGCGTCGTAGGCGAGGTCGGGGTACCGGCTGAACGCCGACACCCCGATGTCGATGCCCCCGAGAGGGGGTGCGCTCGGCGTGCCCTCGTCGACGGCGGGGTACAGCGCCCAGCCGTAGTCCTCGGGGACGGACGGGTCCAGGGTGCCGGCCTCGACCTTGGAGAGGGCCTGGGCGTAGACGAACGGCCAGTTGACCATGAAGCCGGCGTCCTCGCCCTCGAAGTCGCTCGCGTTGGTGTCCTCGTTGGACGTGGTGAACCCGGGGGCCACCGCGGAGGAGTTGGCGACGGCGGCCATCACCTCGGCGGCGCGGTCGGCCTCGGGGGTGGAGAGGCCGAACTGGATGCTCTCGGGGGTGTCCCCGCTCTCCACGATGTACTGGCCGCCGGCGGACTCCAGGAGCGCGTTGAACCACACCATCAGGGACTCCGACCGCCGGCCCTGGGCGCTGAGCAGCTTGTCCTGGCCCTCCGCGGCCTCGATCAGCTGGTCCCAGGTCACCGGCTGGGTCATGTCGAGACCCGCGGCCTCGGCCACGGACTTCCGGTACCAGAGGAGCTGGGTGTTGGACCAGAAGGGGACCGCGACGAGCTCGCCGTCCCAGGTGGCGGAGTCCAGCGCGCCCTGGAACACGCCCTCGCTGACCTCCTGCGCGACGTCCTCCGGGACGGGGGCGAGGAAGCCCGCCTGGGCGAACTCCGGCGGGAAGATGACGTCGAGGCTCATGAGGTCGATCGACTGGTCCTCGGCCGCCAGTCGGCGGACCAGCTGCTCGCGCTGGGGGGGCGAGTCGCGGGGGAGCTGGGCCACCTCGATCGTGTAGGCCCCGTCCGACTCCTCGGAGCAGCGCTCGGCGATCGTCGCCTGGCCACCGGAGTCCGGGTTGATGTACCAGGTCAGGGTCGGGGTCGCGCCGTCTCCCCCGTCGCCGCCGCAGGCGGCCAGCGTGGACGCCACCACTGCCGCGGTGGCCATGCTGCCCAGTGCGCGGCGTCGCCGCCTGCGCCTGCTCCGGTGTGGTCGACCGGCTCCGGTCTCCGGGATCCGTCCTGCGATGGACAAGACTCATCGCCTCCGTTTCGGCGAGCACCGACGATCACCGCGTGCTCGTACCGTGGCCCTGATCACAGGAGCGCGCAACCCGGCTGTTCCCCTGTCGTGACCTGCGGGGAGGGCGGTACCGCCTCAGGTCCGGCGGGCGATCACCGAGGGCGTGGTGATCTCCTCGGGGGTCCGGGAGAGCACGTTGTCGAGATAGGACCGCGTGGCCTTCGTCGCCCCGACGTCGCGGCCGGCCTGCTCGGACAGGAACCAGCGGTGCTCGAGCACCTCGTGGAACACCTCGGCCGGCGCCAGGCGCCCGGCGAGCTCCTTGGGGACCGCGTCGACGACCGGCTGGTACACCTCGGTCAGCCAGCGGGTGCTGGCCTCGGCCTGGGGGACCGGCCGGCCCGTCTTCTGCTCGAGGTAGGCGCGGTAGGTGCGCAGGTCGTTGAGCAGCCGGCGGGCCTGGTTCTCCTGCACCTCCAGGCCGGTGAGCCGGGCCAGCTCCCGCCGGTGCTGGCCCGGCGAGGAGACCCGGGTCTCGACCCGGAGGCGGGCGCCCTCGTCGGAGGTGACCAGCTCGACCTCGCCGACGTCGAACCCGAGGTCGTTGAGCCGCCGCAGCCGCTCGGCCACCCGGTAGCGCTGCTCGTCGGCCCGGAAGACCTCCTCGCGGGTGACCTCGTCCCAGAGCAGGTCGTAGCGGCGGGGCAGGCTCTCGGCCACCTCGATGGGGTCCACGCCCTCGGGCAGGAGCCCGCCGAACTGCAGGTCCAGCAGCTCCGCGCCGACCCGCTCGCGCGCGAGGTCCAGGTCGTAGTGGCGCTGGCCGCGGGACAGCTGCGGGTGCCGCTCGGCGGTCTCGGCGTCGACCAGGTGCGCGGCCAGCGCCCCGGCGTCCAGGCGGAAGAGGGTGTTGGACAGCGAGCAGTCGCCCCAGAAGACGCCGGCCAGGTGCAGCCGCACGAGCAGCACCACCATGGTGTCCATGAGCTGGTCCACCGACTGCCGGGCGCTGGGCCGCGAGAACAGGTAGCGGTAGGACATCGAGTACTCGAGGTACCGGGTCACCAGGATCGCGTCCTGGCCGCCGGGCCGGTCCACGCAGACGCCGAGCACCGAGACCGCCGGCAGGCCCTCCTCCTCGAACTCGCCGAGCAGCGCGTACTCGTGCCGCGCCAGCGACTCGGCGATCTCCTTGAGGGCGAAGACCTGCCCCTGCTCGGCGACGAAGCGGACGACGTGCCGGGAGATGCCCCGCTGCGGGACCTCCAGCAGCAGGTCCGGGTCCCACTCCTCCAGCGGCTGGTGCCACGGCAGCGACAGCAGCCGGGCACCCTCGGTCCCCGGTGGCCGGAACAGGTACCGCACGGCGACCTCCGCAGGTTCCCGGAGCAGCCGACCGCCCGCCGGTGAGCGGTCCCCCCGGGATCACCCTGCCACGGCGGGGGGCGCGACGCCCGGCACCACGGCGGGGCGGCGCACCCGCCGCGGTGGGCGGCTACGCGGCGAGCGAGACGGCGCGCAGCCCGGCGCGGGCCGGCTTCTCGGCGCCGACCAGCGCGAGCGCGGGCTCGGCGACGGGCGCGGCCTCGGCGGCGGGCGCCGACGCGGCGGCCGGCTCGGCCGCGGCCTCCTCGGCGGGGGCGGTGCCGGTGGGGGCCAGCGGGCGGACGCGGGTGTCGGAGCCCCGCAGGCCGGAGCTGACCTCGGCGAGCAGGTCGGCGAGCTCGACGTCGAGGGCGTCGCAGATGGAGGCGAGCAGCTCGGAGGAGGCCTCCTTCTGCCCGCGCTCGACCTCGGAGAGGTAGCCCAGGCTCACCCGGGCGGCACCGGAGACGTCGCGCAGCGTGCGCCGCTGCTGCAGCCGGTGACCGCGCAGGGTCCGCCCGAGCTGGGTGCGCAGCAGCGTCATGGCCGTCTCCTGTCTGGCAGAGGGAAGAGCGGCGGCACCCGCGGGTACCGTGCGCCCACGGTACGCGGCCCGCCCGCCCGCGATGGAGCCGACGTGGACGCGTCCGCTCATGGCGTAACGCCGCAGGCCGGCGCGCACTTCCCGGGCGGCCCCGGCCTCAGGCCGCGCTGTCGGTGACCGAGCCGGTGGGCCCGGCGGCGCGCCGGGCGGCGGCGGCGCGCACGGCCCGGGCGCTGGTGCGGCGCAGGGTCAGCGCCCGGTAGACGTAGTCGAGGCCGGTGACCAGCGTGAGCGCGACCGCGGCGGCCATGACCCACCAGCGGGCGCTGGCGAGCACGCCGGTCAGCGGCAGGGTGTACAGCCCGATGGCCAGGGCCTGGACGACGGTCTTGGCCTTGCCGCCGCGGCTGGCGGCGATGACGCCGTGCCGGATGACCCAGAACCGCAGCAGGGTCACGCCGACCTCGCGGACGAGGATGGTCAGCGTCACCCACCAGGGCAGCAGCCCGAGCACCGACAGCCCGACCAGCGCCGTGCCGGTGAGCGCCTTGTCCGCGATCGGGTCGGCGAGCTTGCCGAACTCGGTCACCTGGCCGGTGCGCCGGGCGATGAGCCCGTCGTAGCGGTCGGTGATGATCGCCAGCCCGAAGAACACCGTCGCCCACACGCGGCGGTCGTCGTCCATGCCGCCGTCGGACAGCAGCAGGACGGCGAACACCGGCACCAGGGCCAGTCGCAGCACGGTGAGCGCGTTCGGCAGGTTGACCAGCCTGGCCGACTGCGGCGGGGTCGCCGCCGGATCCGGCAGGACGGCGCTCACCGCCCGCTCACCGCCCGGCCGGGAGGGAGGCGGGCTCGAGGGCGGCCGCGACCAGGTCGACGCCCTCGGTGCCGACCACCTCGGCCACGAGCAGCTGCCCGGGCCGGGCGTCGGCGGGGACGCCGGTCACCGTGGTCGTGCCGTCGGCGTCGGGGTCCTGGTGGGCGGCGTGGCCGGCCCAGACGCCCGGGCCCTCCTCCGCCGTCAGGTCCTCGGTGAGGAGCACCTCGACGCGCTCGCCGACGCGGTCCTCGGCGCGCTGGGCGGTGAGCTCCTCGACCAGGTCGGTGATCCGCCGGACGCGGGCGTCGATCTCGGCCCGGCCGAGCTTGCCCGGCAGGCCGATCGCCTCGGTGCCCTCCTCGTCGGAGTAGCCGAACACCCCGACGGCGTCGAGGCGGCCCTCGGTGAGGAAGCGCTCGAGCTCGGCGACGTCGTCCTCGGTCTCCCCCGGGAAGCCGAGAATGACGTTGGTGCGGAACCCGGCCGTGGGCGCCAGCGACCGGGCGCGCTCGATGAGAGCGAGGAAGTCGTCGGTGCCGCCGAACCGGCGCATCCGGCGCAGCAGGCCGGGCGAGGAGTGCTGGAACGACAGGTCGAAGTACGGCGCGACGCCGTCGGTCGCGGCGATGACCTCGAGCAGGCCCGGGCGCAGCTCGGCCGGCTGCAGGTAGGCCACCCGCACCCGGGCGATGCCCTCGACCGCGGCCAGCTGCGGCAGCAGCCGCTCGAGCGAGCGCAGATCGCCGAGGTCCTTGCCGTAGGACGTGGAGTTCTCGCTGACCAGCACCAGCTCGGTCACGCCCTGCCCGGCCAGCCAGCGGGCCTCGCCGAGGACCTCGGCCGGGGGACGGGAGACGAACGAGCCGCGGAAGGTCGGGATGGCGCAGAAGGCGCACCGCCGGTCGCAGCCGGAGGCGAGCTTGAGCGCGGCGGAGGGACCCGGGGCCAGCCGGCGGCGCTGCACCCAGCCGTGACCCGGGATGGCCGGGGCCTCCACCGAGGCGGCCGCGGCGGTGCGGGCGACGGGGCTGATCGGCAGGAGCGTGCGGCGGTCGCGCGGCGAGTGCGGGACCAGCGGCCGGCCGGCGAGGACGTCGTCGAGCCGGTCGCCGATCGCGGCGTAGTCGTCGAAGCCGAGCACGGTGGCCTCGGGCAGCGCCCCGGCCAGCTCGGCACCGTAGCGCTCGGCCATGCACCCGACGGCGACCACCTCGGCGCCGCTGTCGGTGGCCGCGAGGATGGCGTCGACCGAGTCCTTCTTCGCGGACTCGATGAACCCGCAGGTGTTGACCAGCACGGCGTCGGCGCGCTCGGGGTCCTCGACCAGCCGGTAGCCGTCGGCGGCCAGGCGGCCGGCCAGCTCCTCCGAGTCGACCTCGTTGCGGGCGCAGCCGAGGGTCACCACCGCCACCGTGCGGGCAGGGCCGGTCGGGGGTGTCACCGGACCATCGTAGGCGCCGGGCGCCACCTGCCCCTGCCGGACGGGGGTGACGCCGCCCGCTCCCCCGCTCAGCCCTCGCCGCCGGGCAGGGTCCCGCCACGCAGCGTGAACAGGACCGACTCCAGCTCGTCGGGCTTGACCAGCACGTCGCGGGCCTTGGAGCCCTCGGACGGGCCGACGACGCCCCGGGTCTCCATGAGGTCCATGAGCCGGCCGGCCTTGGCGAAGCCGACCCGCAGCTTGCGCTGCAGCATCGACGTCGACCCGAACTGGCTGGTGACGACGAGCTCGACGGCCTGGCACAGCAGGTCCAGGTCCCCGCCGATGTCCTCGTCGATCTCCTTCTTCTCGCCCGCGGCGGCGCTGAAGACCTCCTCGCGGTACTCCGGCTCGGCCTGCCGCTTGGTGAACTCGACGACCGCCTCGATCTCGGCGTCGGACACGTAGGCGCCCTGGATGCGCTGCGGCTTGCCGGCCCCGATCGGCAGGAACAGGGCGTCGCCCATGCCGATCAGCTTCTCCGCGCCGGGCTGGTCGAGGATGACCCGGCTGTCGGTGAGGCTGGAGGTCGAGAACGCCAGCCGCGAGGGCACGTTGGCCTTGATGAGGCCGGTGACGACGTCGACCGAGGGCCGCTGGGTCGCCAGCACCAGGTGGATGCCGGCGGCGCGCGCCTTCTGGGTGATGCGGACGATCGACTCCTCGACGTCGCGCGGGGCGACCATCATGAGGTCGGCGAGCTCGTCGACGATCGCGAGGATGTACGGGTAGGGCCGGTACACGCGCTCGCTGCCCGGCGGGGCGGTGATCTCGCCGCGCTCGACCTTGCGGTTGAAGTCGTCGATGTGCCGCACCCCGGTGGCCCGCATGTCCTGGTAGCGCTGCTCCATCTCCTCGACCAGCCAGGCCAGCGCCGTGGCGGCCTTCTTCGGGTCGGTGATGATCGGCGTGATCAGGTGCGGGATGCCGTCGTACGGCGTGAGCTCGACCATCTTCGGGTCGACCAGGATCATCCGCAGCTGCTCCGGCGCGGCCCGCAGCAGCAGCGAGGTCAGCAGCGAGTTGATGCAGCTGGACTTGCCGGCGCCGGTGGCACCGGCCACCAGCAGGTGCGGCATCTTGGCGAGGTTGGCGGTGACGAAGCCGCCCTCGATGTCCTTGCCGAGCCCGACCACCATGGGGTGCGGGTCCTGCTTGGCCGTCTGCGAGCGCATGACGTCGCCGAGGCTGACCGTCTCGCGGTCGGCGTTGGGGACCTCGATGCCCACGGCGGACTTGCCCGGGATCGGGGCGAGGATGCGGATGTTGTCGTTGGCGACCGCGTAGGCGAGGTTGCGCGTGAGCGCGGTGATCTTCTCGACCTTGACGGCGTTCCCCAGCTCCACCTCGTAGCGGGTGACCGTCGGCCCGCGGGTGTACCCGGTGACGTCCGCGTCGACGGAGAACTGCTCGAGCACCCCGCGGATGGCCTCGACGACGGCGTTGTTGGCCTGCGACTCCTTGCGCGGCGGCGTCCCCGGCCGCAGGAGCGACACCGACGGCAGCGTGTACTCGCCCTCGACCGGCTCGATGCGCAGCTGCTCGGGCTCGGTGATCGGCTCGAGCTCCTCGGGCGGAGCCGTGCGGTCCACGACCGGCGCGCGGCGGGCGGGGGCCGGCGGCGCCGGGGGCTCGACCTGCACCGCCGTGCGGACGTCGGCGAGCGGCACGTGGTCGATCGGGCCGGTGGTGGTCAGGTCGGGCGAGTCGCCCTCGGCGAGTGCCTCGGACAGTGCCGCGCGCTTGGACCGGCGCGGCTTGACCGGCTCCTCCGGCTCCTCCTCGGCCCAGTCCTCGTCGTGGCCGTCCTCGTCCCACTCCTCGTCTCCGCCCCGGCCGGCGAGCTCGCGCAGCCGCTCGGGCACCTGGTGCAGCGGCGTCGCGGTGAGCACCAGCAGCGCGAAGACGGCGAGCAGCGAGAGCAGGACGACGGCGACCACGGCGCCGAGCCCCGCGGTCAGCGGCGTACCGACCGCCCAGCCGACCAGGCCGCCCGACCCGGGCTCCCCGGCCATCGGGTCGGCGGGGGTGCCGACGACCGAGGCGATGCCGAGCGCCGCGAGCGTGGCGCACACCCAGCCGATGGCCAGCCGGCCGCGCGCCTCCGGGCGCGGGGCGCGGCGCAGCAGCCGCAGCGCGACGAGGAACAGCAGCGCCGGCAGCACCACGAGCAGGGAGCCGACGACCCAGCGGACGCCGTCGGCGAGGCCCGCGCCCACGGGACCGATGCCGTCGAACCACGCGGCGGCGCCGAGGACGACCGCGAGCCCGAGGACGGCGAGGCCGGCGCCGTCGCGGCGGTGCTCGGGCGCGAGCGGCTCGGCCTCCTCCGGGCGGGCGATCGAGCGGGCAAGCCCGCCGGCGCCGCGGGCGAGCAGGGACCAGGCGCCCGCGGCGGCCCGGGCGGCGCCCGCGGCCGCGCCCGGCCCCTGCTTCGGGGCGGGCTTGCGGGCGGGCGGCTTGCGGTTGCCGTTGCGGGCGGGCGTGCGCGAGGCCGGCCGCTTGCCGGAGGCCGTCGACCCGGACCGCCCCTTGGGGGCCGAGCCGGCCGGCCGGCGCGAGGGCGTGGTGCGGGCAGGCATGCGTCGACGGTAGCGGCCGGCCGGCGTCCTCCCAGGAAGGCGCGTGATCGTGTCCCCGGCCTACGGTCGCTGCATGCCGACCTCCTCCCCCGTCCCGTACGGCAGCTGGCCCACCCCGATCACCTCGGCACTCGTCGTCCGCGCGGCGGCACGCCTCGGCGAGGTCGCCGTCGACGGCGGCGACGTCTGGTGGTCCGAGTCACGCCCCGGCGAGGGCGGCCGGTCAGCGCTGGTCCGGCGCCCGGCCGACGGCACTCCGGCCGACGTCCTCCTCTCCCCCTGGAACGCCCGCACCCGGGTGCACGAGTACGGCGGGGCGGCGTGGACGGTCGCCGACGGCACGCTGTGGTTCACCCACTTCGACGACCAGCGGCTGTACCGGCTGTCCCCCGGCGACGACGGACCGGTCGCCGTCACGCCCGAGCCGGAGCTGCCGGCCGGGGTGCGGTACGCCGACCTCACGCCGGAGGCCGGCGGGTCGCTGCTCGCCGTCCGCGAGACGCACACCGCCTCCGGCGCCGCGGCCGACGTCGTCGACGAGGTGGTGCGGCTGGCGCCGGACGGCACCGCCGAGGTGCTGGTCAGCGGGCCGGACTTCGTCTCCGACCCCCGGCCCGGCCCGGACGGGCAGCTGGCCTGGCTGCAGTGGGACCACCCGGACATGCCCTGGGACGCCGCGCAGCTGGTCGTCCGCGCCGCCGACGGCACCGAGACCGTGGTCGCGGGCGGTCCCGGCGAGTCGGCGGTGCAGCCCACCTGGGCCGACGACGGCACCCTCTGGTTCTGCTGCGACCGGACCGACGTCTGGTCGCTGTGGCGGTGGCGGCCGGGCGGCGAGGCGGAGCTGGTCCTCGACACCGGCACCGAGATCGCCGGGCCGCAGTGGGTCTTCGGCGGCCGCCGGTTCGTGCTGCTGCCCGGCGGCCGGGTGGTCGCCGCGGCCGGCGGCCGGGGCGGGGACCGGCTGGTCGTGGTGGAGGCCGACGGCTCCACACGGGAGGTGGCGCTGCCCGGGTGGACCGCCCTGCGGTACCTCACCGCGCTCGGCGACGGCGTCGTCTGCGTCGCCGGCAGCCCCGCGAGCGAGCCGGTCGTGCTGCGCGCGGACCTGTCCGGGCGCAGCGAGGTGCTGCGCCCGGCGCGCGACCTCGGGCTGGACCCCGCGTGGTTCTCGGCCCCGGAGCACCTGACCTTCCCGACCGAGGAGCGCGGCACCGGCATCGCCGAGGCGCACGCCGCCGTCTACCCGCCCACGAACCCTGCGGTCACCGCGCCGGAGGGCGACCTGCCGCCGCTGGTCGTGATGGTCCACGGCGGCCCGACGTCGGCCCACCCGCGCGTGCTGGACCTGGAGATCCAGTACTTCACCTCGCGCGGGTTCTGCGTGGCGCACGTCGACTACCGCGGCTCCACCGGCTACGGCCGCCGCTACCGCGACGCGCTGCAGGGCCGGTGGGGCGTCGTCGACCTCGACGACGTCGTCGCCTGCGCCCGGTCCCTCGCCGACGCCGGCCGGGTGGACCCCGCGCGCATGGCCGTCCGCGGCGGCTCGGCCGGCGGCTACACGACGCTGGCCGCGCTCACCCTGCGGCCCGGCGTCTTCACCGCCGGCGCCAGCCACTTCGGGGTGGCCGACCTCGGCGCGCTGGCCGCGGACACGCACAAGTTCGAGTCGCGCTACCTCGACGGGCTGGTCGCGCCGTGGCCCGAGGGCGCCGACGTGTACGCCGAGCGCTCGCCGATCACGCAGGTCGGCGCGCTCGACACCCCGCTGGCGGTGTTCCAGGGCGCCGAGGACCGCGTCGTCCCGCCCGAGCAGGCCGAGGTGATGGTGGCGGCGCTGCGGGAGAAGGGCGTGCCGCACGCCTACCTGCTGTTCGACGGCGAGCAGCACGGCTTCCGGCGGGCGGAGAACATCCGCGCCGCCCTCGACGGCGAGCTGTCCTTCTACGCGCAGGTGTGGGGCTTCGACCTGCCGGCCGGCGAGGGCATCGACCCGATCGAGGTCGTGCGCTAGCGGAAGGACCCCCTCCTCCCCACCCCTCGCAGGCTCGGGGCGGTGCCCTGGAGGGGGCCTCACACCTCCAGGACGGTGGGGATGATCATCGGGCGGCGGCGGTGGGTGTCGGACACCCACTTGCCGACCGTCCGGCGGATCGTCTGCGACAGCCGGTGGGCGTCGCGCTGACCGTCGGCGAGCTCCCGCTTGAGGTTGTCCTCGACCAGGTGCAGCACCTCGTCGAAGGCGCTCGGGTCGTCGGAGAAGCCGCGGGTGGACAGGTGCACCGGCCGGACGATCGTGCCCGTCGAGGGCTCGATCACCACGGTCAGCGCCACGAAGCCCTCGTCGCCGAGGATCCGCCGCTCCTGCAGCGACTCCTCGCCGACGTCGCCCACGTTGAGCCCGTCGACGTAGACGTTGCCCACCGGCACCGACCCGGTGATCGAGGCCTTGCCGTCGACCAGGTCCACCACCACGCCGTCCTCGGCGAGGAGGACCCGGTCGGCGGTCATGCCGGTCTCCTCGGCCAGCGCGGCGTGCGCCCGCAGGTGCCGCCACTCCCCGTGCACCGGCATGAGGTAGCGCGGCTTGGCGACGTTCAGCAGCGTCCGCAGCTCGCCGGCCGGGGCGTGCCCGGAGACGTGCACGCGGGCGGTCTCCTTGTGCACGACGGTGGCGCCGAGACGGGCCAGCCCGTTGATGACCTTGTAGACGGCGGTCTCGTTGCCGGGCACCAGCGAGGAGGCCAGCACGATGGTGTCGCCGGCCTCGATGGTCACCTGGTGGTGCTCGCCGCGGGCCATGCGCCCGAGCGCCGACAGCGGCTCGCCCTGCGACCCGGTGCTGATGAGCACCACCTGCTCCGGCGGCATGCTCGTCGCCTCGTCCAGGCTCACCATCAGCCCCGGCGCGACCCGCAGCAGGCCGAGGTCCCGCGCGACGCCCATGTTGCGGACCATCGACCGGCCGACCAGGGCGACCTTGCGGCCGTGCATCTCGGCGGCGTCGAGCACCTGCTGGATGCGGTGCACGTGGCTGGCGAAGCTGGAGACGATCAGCCGCTGGGTGGCGCGGCGGAAGACGTCCTCGAGCACCGGGCCGATCGCCCGCTCGGGCGTGACGAACCCGGGGATCTCGGCGTTGGTGGAGTCGGCCAGCAGCAGGTCGATCCCCTCGAGGCCCAGCCGGGCGAACGCGCCGAGGTCGGTGAGGACGCCGTCGAGCGGCAGCTGGTCCATCTTGAAGTCGCCGGTGTGCACCAGGACGCCCGCGGGCGTGTGGACGGCGACGGCCAGCGCGTCGGGGATCGAGTGGTTGACCGAGATGAACTCGCAGTGGAACGGCCCGGCGACGTGGTCGTCGCCCGCCGCCACCTCGACCAGGGTCGGCACCAGCCGGTGCTCGCGCAGCTTGGCCGCCACCAGGGCGAGGGTGAACCGCGAGCCGACCAGCGGGATGTCCCCGCGCAGCCGCAGCAGGTAGGGGATCGCGCCGATGTGGTCCTCGTGCCCGTGGGTGAGGACGACGGCGACGACGTCGTCGAGGCGGTGCTCGATGACCCCGAAGTCGGGGAGGATCAGGTCGATGCCCGGCTGCTCGGCCTCGGGGAAGAGCACCCCGCAGTCGATGACCAGCAGCTTCCCGTCGAACTCGACCACGGCCATGTTGCGGCCGATCTCGCCGAGCCCGCCCAGCGCGATGACCCGCAGGCCGCCGGCGGGCAGCGGCGGCGGCGTCTTGAGGTCCAGGTGCGGCTGACCGGCGGTGCCGGCGGTGCTCACGGTCACGGGGTGGTGCTCGCAGGGCTCACAGGGGGATGCCTCCGTCGGCGAGGTCGGCGCGCAGCTGCGCGATCTGCTCGGGCGTGGCGTCGACGAGCGGAGGGCGGACGGGGCCGGCGGGCAGCCCCAGCTCGCGCAGCGCCGCCTTCACCATGATGACGCCCTGGGTGCGGAAGATGCCGGTGTAGAGCGGCAGCAGGGTCTCGTTGACCTCGCGTGCCTTGGCGAGGTCGCCGGACTCGACCGCGGCGATGAGCTCGGCGATCCGGGGGCCGGCCAGGTGGCCGACGACGCTCACCACGCCGACGGCGCCGAGGGCCAGCATCGGCAGGTTGATCATGTCCTCGCCGCAGTAGTAGGCGAGGTCGGTGCGGGCCAGGGTCCAGGCGAGCGCGCCGAAGTCGCCCTTGGCGTCCTTCACCGCGACGATGCGCGGGTGCTCGGCGGCGCGGACCAGCGTCTCCACCTCGATCGGCACGACCGAGCGGGGCGGGATGTCGTAGAGCATCACCGGCAGGTCGGTGGAGTCGGCGACCGCGGTGAAGTGGCGCAGCAGCCCGGCCTGCGGCGGCTTGTTGTAGTACGGGGTGACGACGAGCAGGCCGTCGGCGCCCAGCCGCTCGGCCCGGCGCGCGTTCTCGATGGTGTGCGCGGTGTCGTTGGTGCCGACGCCCGCGACCACGGAGGCGCGGTCGCCCACCGCGTCGATGACCGCCTCGAGGACGGCGTTCTGCTCCCCGTCGCTGAGCGTGGGGGCCTCCCCGGTGGTGCCGAGGACGACGAGGCCGTCGTGGGCCTGCCGGTCTACCAGGTGCGCGGCCAGCTCCTGGGCCCCGGCGAGGTCGATCGAGCCGTCCTCCGCGAGCGGGGTGACCATCGCCGTGACGACGCGTCCGAACGGCCGGGCGGGGTCGGTGGTCATGCGGAGGAATCTACCGACCGGCCGTGAGCGTCCCGGTCCCGGCAGCGTCGCGCCGGAACTCGGAGACGGCGTACCGCAGGCCCGTCGTCGAGGTGGTCCAGCCCTCGTCCGGCGTCCGGGACACGCGCCGCCAGCCGCCGTCGGGGACGGGGGCGCGGGTGTCGCCGTCGACCGCCAGGTCGACGTCGGTGACGACCAGCCGCCCGGCGTGCGGGAGGAAGGCCGCGTAGACCGCCGCGCCGCCGATCACCCAGCAGTCGGGGTGCGCGGCGAGGACGTCGGCGACCGAGCCGGCCCGCTCGGCGCCGTCGGCGGACCAGGCCGGGTCGGTGGTGAGGACGACGTTGACCCGGCCCGGCAGCGGCCGGTTGCGCGCGGGCAGCGACTCCCAGGTGCGCCGCCCCATGACGACGGTGCCGCCGCTGGTCAGGCGCTTGAACAGCCGCAGGTCCTCGGGCAGGTGCCAGGGCAGGGCGCCGCCGGCGCCGATGACCCGGTCGTGCGCCTGCGCCCAGACGAGCGAGACGGTCACACGGCCACGGCGGCGCGGATGGCCGGGTGCGGGTCGTAGCCGTGCAGGGTGAGGTCCTCGAAAGTGTGCTCGAACAGCGACGGCGCCGGGGCGATCTCCAGCGTCGGGAACGGCCGGACCTCGCGGGAGAGCTGCTCGCGCACCTGCTCGACGTGGTTGCTGTAGACGTGGCAGTCGCCGCCGACCCAGATGAACTCGCCCGGCTCCAGCCCCACCTGCGCGGCGACCATGCGGGTCAGCAGCGCGTAGCTGGCGATGTTGAACGGGACGCCGAGGAACATGTCGGCGCTGCGCTGGTAGAGCTGGCAGGACAGCCGGCCGTCGTGGACGGCGAACTGGAACAGCGCGTGGCAGGGGGCCAGCGCCATGTCGGGCAGCGCGGCGACGTTCCACGCCGACACGACCATGCGGCGGGAGTCGGGGTCCTCCCGCAGGGTGTCGAGGACGCCCTGGATCTGGTCGACCGTGCCGCCGTCGGGGGTGGGCCAGGAGCGCCACTGGACGCCGTAGACCGGCCCGAGGTCGCCGTCCGCACCGGCCCACTCGTCCCAGATGGTGACGCCGTGCTCCTGCAGCCAGCGGACGTTGCCGTCGCCGCGCAGGAACCACAGCAGCTCGACCGCGACCGACCGGAAGTGCACCTTCTTCGTCGTGATCAGCGGGAACGACGCCGACAGGTCGTAGCGCAGCCGCTCCCCGAACGTGCTGACCGTGCCGGTCCCGGTGCGGTCGGACTTCGGCGTGCCCGTCTCGAGGATCCGCCGCAGGAGGTCCTCGTACTGCGTGTCCACCGGACCGTTGCTCACCACGGGCGTCGAGCCTAGGCGACCACGGAGCGGGGAGCGGGCAGCGCGGCGGTGAGGTCGGCCGCGAGGTCCCCGCGCTCGGCCACGGCCACGTCGTCGAGTTCCAGCCAGTCCGCCATCAGCCGCAGCTCCGCCGCCAGCGCGGCGGCGACCTCCGCGCGGTCGACGCCGTCCTCGGCGTGGGTGGCCTGCGCCCGCAGGACGCCGGCCTGGCGGTCGGCCTTGAGGTCGACCCGCGCCACCAGGCGGTCGCCGAGCAGGAACGGCAGCACGTAGTAGCCGTGCACCCGCTGCGCGGCGGGCGTGTAGATCTCCAGCCGGTAGCGGAAGCCGAAGATGCGCTCGACCCGCGGCCGCTCCCACACCAGCGAGTCGAACGGGGACAGCAGCGCGCGGGCGCGGATCCACCGCGGCCGGCGGGCGCCGGGGTCGAGCCAGGCGGGTGCACCCCACCCGGCCACCTCGACCGGCAGCAGCTCCCCGGCGTCGGCGAGCTCGGCGATCGCCTGCCGCGTCTGCACCGGCTTCAGCCGGAAGTAGTCGCGCAGGTCCCGCTCGGTGGCCACGCCGAGCGCGCGGGCGGCGGTGCGCACGAGCTCGCGGACGGCGTCGGCGGGGTCCGGCGTCGGCGCCTGCACGACGGCGGCGGGCAGGACCCGCTCGGTGAGGTCGTAGACCCGCTCGAACGACGTCGTCCGCGCCCGCGCGGTGAGCACGCCGGTGTAGAAGAGCCACTCCAGGGCCACCTTGCCGGCGTGCCAGTTCCACATCTGCCCGGGCCGGTCCGGGCGGGGCTCGTCCAGGTCGCTGGCCTTCGTCGGACCGCCCTGCCGCACCCGGTCGAGCACCTCGGCGACGTAGCCCGGCCGCTCGCGCTGGATGCGCACCATCGAGCCCCACGCGTGCTCCTCGGCGGCGGCCATGCGCCAGCGCAGGTGGGGGTGCAGCCGAACCGGGAGGAAGGACGCCTCGTGCGCCCAGAACTCGAACAGCTCGTGCCGGCGGGCGGTGAAGTCGTCGAGGGCCGCCCGGCGGTAGGCGCCGAGCCGACTGAACGCCGGCAGGTAGTGCGACCGGGACAGCACGTTGACCGAGTCGATCTGCACGACGGCGAGCCGGTCGACCATCCGCCGCAGCTGCCGGCTGTCGACGACCCCGGTGGGGCGCGGGTCGGCGAAGCCCTGCGCGGCCAGGGCGATGCGCCGGGCGAGGGCGGCGGGCAGCCGGTCGGCGACGGGGGCGGGCACGCCGCCGATCCTGCCGTGCACCGGTGACGGTCCGCCTCCGCGCTCCCCCGACCTAGGCTGCCCGGCGTGGACCCCCGCCCGGCCTTCCCGCGCCTGACCGGCACCGCGGACGTGTCCGTGCGCCCCGCCGTCGCCGCGGACGCCGCCGAGGTGGCGCGCGTGCAGGGCGAGACCTGGCGCACCGCCTACCGCGACGTCCTGCCCCCGGCCGCGCTCGAGGGCTGGGACGCCGCGGCCGCCGAGGCGGCCTGGGCCGCGGCGATCACCTCGCCGCCCACCGCGGCGCACGGGGTGCTGGTCGCCCTCGACGACGGGCGGGTGGTCGGCTTCGCCGCGTACGGTCCGGCCGAGCTGTCCGACGGCGAGCGGCCGCACCCGGCCGGCCCGACGACCGAGCTGGCCGTCCTCCTGGTGGAGCCGCGGTGGGGACGCCGCGGGCACGGCAGCCGCCTGCTCGCGGCGGTGGCCGACCTGGCCGCCGGCACCGGTGCGGCGCGGCTGACCGCCTGGGTTCCCGAGGCCGACCGGGTCACGGCCGGCTTCCTCGAGTCGGCCGGGTGGGACCGCGACGGCTGGGCACGCACCCTCGACGCCGCCGGCACCCCGCTGCGCGAGGTCCGCTGGCACACCCTGCTGGGAGGAGACGCATGACGTTCCAGGGCTTCCCCGACGAGGGCCTGGTCTTCTACGAGGGACTGGAGGCGGACAACTCCAAGACCTACTGGACGCGGCACCGCGCCGTGTACGACACCTGCGTCAGGGCGCCGATGCAGGCCCTCGTCGACGAGCTGGCCGCGGAGTTCGGCCCGGCGAAGCTCTTCCGCCCCTACCGGGACGTCCGCTTCAGCAACGACAAGACGCCGTACAAGACGCACCAGGGCGCCGTCGCCAACCCGGAGGGCCGCGGCGCGGGCGCCTGGTACGTCGAGATCTCCGCCGCGGGACTGCGCGTCGCGGGCGGTGCCTGGCGGCTGGAGTCCGACCAGGTCGAGCGCTACCGGCGGGCCGTCGCCGACGACGTCCAGGGCCCGCGACTGCGGGACGAGGTGGGCCGCCTGGCCGCGGCCGGCTGGACCGTCGGCGGTGACCGCCTCACCCGGGTGCCCAAGGGCTACGACCTGGACGGCGACGACGCCAGAGCGGACCTGCTGCGGCACCGGTCCCTGCACGCCAGCCGGCTCTTCGACTTCGCCGAGTGGCTGCACGGGCGAGAGGCGCTGGAGCAGGTCCGCACCGCTTGGCGGGACCTGGTGGCGCTCAACGCCTGGCTAGCGGACAACGTCGGCGCGACGACGAAGGAGGTCCGCCGCCGCTGATCGGCCGTCCCTTGCCGTTCTGACGGAATGCAGTGGGGCCCCGCACCGGGATCGGTGCGGGGCCCTGCTGAATGGTTGTCCGGCGGCGTCCTACTCTCCCACCCCGTCTCCGGGGCAGTACCATCGGCGCTGAGAGGCTTAGCTTCCGGGTTCGGAATGGGTCCGGGCGTTTCCCTCTCGCCATGGCCGCCGTAA
>NZ_JBJGZB010000033.1:0-42924 GCF_054050295.1 Geodermatophilus sp. SYSU D01045 | reverse complement strand
GCCGGCCGGAGCAGGTGCTCCGGCCGGCCGTCGGCGGGGTGTGACCGCGGACTAGTCGCGGGCCAGCTTGCGGTAGGTCGCGCGGTGCGGGCGGGCGGCCTCGGGACCCAGCCGCTCGACCTTGTTCTTCTCGTAGTCGGCGAAGTTGCCCTCGAACCAGAACCACTTCGACTCGCCCTCGTAGGCGAGGATGTGGGTCGCCACGCGGTCGAGGAACCACCGGTCGTGGCTGACCACCACGGCGCAGCCGGGGAACTCCAGCAGCGCCGACTCCAGGCTGGTCAGCGTCTCGACGTCGAGGTCGTTGGTCGGCTCGTCGAGCAGGAGCAGGTTGCCGCCCTGCTTGAGGGTGAGCGCGAGGTTCAGCCGGTTGCGCTCACCGCCGGAGAGCACGCCGGCCGGCTTCTGCTGGTCCGGGCCCTTGAAGCCGAACGCCGCGACGTAGGCCCGCGACGGCATCTCCACGTTGCCGACCTTGATGTGGTCCAGCCCGTCGGAGACGACCTCCCACAGCGTCTTCTTGGGGTCGATGCCGCTGCGGGTCTGCTCGACGTAGGAGACCTTCACGGTCTCGCCGACCTTGATCTCGCCGTCGTCCGGCTTCTCCTCGCCGACCAGCATCTTGAACAGCGTGGTCTTGCCGGCGCCGTTCGGCCCGACGACGCCGACGATGCCGTTGCGCGGCAGCGTGAACGACAGATCGTCGATGAGGATGCGGTCGCCGAAGCCCTTGGTGAGGTCGCGGCTCTCGACGACCACGTTGCCCAGCCGCGGGCCCGGCGGGATCTGGATCTCCTCGAAGTCCAGCTTGCGGAACTTGTCGGCCTCGGCCGCCATCTCCTCGTAGCGGGCCAGGCGCGCCTTGCTCTTGGCCTGCCGGGCCTTGGTGTTGGAGCGGACCCACTCCAGCTCCTCGGCCAGCCGCTTCTGCCGCTTGGCGTCCTTGGCGCCCTCGACCTTGAGACGGGCCGCCTTGGTCTCCAGGTAGGTGGAGTAGTTGCCCTCGTAGGGGTAGGCCCGGCCGCGGTCGAGCTCGAGGATCCACTGGGCGACGTTGTCGAGGAAGTACCGGTCGTGGGTGACGGCGACGACGGTGCCGGCGTACTTCTCGAGGTGCTGCTCCAGCCACGCGACGCTCTCGGCGTCGAGGTGGTTGGTGGGCTCGTCGAGCAGCAGCAGGTCGGGCGCCTCGAGCAGCAGGCGGCACAGGGCGACGCGGCGGCGCTCACCACCGGACAGGACGGTGACGTCGGCGTCGCCGGGCGGGCAGCGCAGCGCGTCCATGGCCTGCTCGATGCGGGCGTCGAGCTCCCACCCGTCGGCGTTCTCGATGACCTCCATGAGCTCGCCCTGCTCGGCCAGCAGCGCGTCGAAGTCGGCGTCGGGCTCGCCCATCGCCGCGCTGACCTCCTCGAAGCGGGTCAGCGCGTCGCGGATCGGCTTGACGGCCTCCTCGACGTTGCCGCGCACGTCGAGCTCCTCGTTGAGCGGCGGCTCCTGCAGCAGGATGCCGACCGTGGCCTCCGGCGCCAGCGTCGCGTCGCCGTTGGAGGGCTGGTCGAGCCCGGCCATGATCTTGAGGACGGTGGACTTCCCGGCGCCGTTGGGCCCGACGACACCGATCTTGGCGCCGGGCAGGAAGGACAGGGTGACGTCGTCCAGGATCACCTTGTCGCCGTGCGCCTTGCGGGCACGGACCATGGAGTAGATGTACTGAGCCACTGGGCGTTCGAGCCTTCCGTCGGTGCGCGAGGAGGGGCGGGCCGGTGTCTGCTCCGGCCCGGCCCCCGTGCGTTCTCGGCCCCGATCCTCCCAGTTCGCGGCGGCTAGCGGAGAGCCGGTTCCGGCAGGGCGTCGAGCGCCGCGCCGGCCGCGGACGAGTCGGGGTCCAGCTCGTACAACGGCTCGACAGGCTCCGGATAGTCCCGCTCGCCGGCGGCGTCGTCGACCGGCTCGGCCGGCGGGGGCGCGGCCGTCGTCCGCCGGGTCTTGCGGAACTCCGCGGTGCCCTTGCTCAGGTCGAAGCCCACGGTCCGGGCCCGGACCCGCGGCCGGCTGTGGCGACCCGTGTCGTTCTCCCACTCGTCGGTGCGCAGCGTGCCCCGGACGATGACCGGGTCGCCCTTGCTGACGCTGTGCGACACGTTGCCGCTCAGCTCGTTCCAGCACTCGACGTCGACGAAGAACGACGCGCCGTCGACGAAGCCCTGCGCGGTGCCGTCCCAGCGCCGCTCGGTGGAGGCGACGCGGAAGTTGGTGACGGTGCCGCTCTGGGTGCGCACGCGGCTGGGTGAGGTGACGACGTTGCCGATGACGGTGATCTCGGTGGCGCTCACGGTGCTCCTCGGGTCTGGCAGGCCGGCACGGTGCCGGTCGCGGACCCGACCCTCGCCCCGCCCAGGAGCCCGTGGCGGCGCCGGGAGCGACCTGTGGAGTACCCGGCGCCTGTGGACGGTGGCCGGTCCGGCCGTCACCGGCTCACGCCCGACGCCGCGGAGGTGTCATCCTTGCGGCCGAGCGCCCGTAGCTCAGCGGATAGAGCAGGTGCCTTCTAAGCACTTGGTCGCAGGTTCGAGTCCTGCCGGGCGCGCTCAGGTCGCTGACCTGCGTCGATAGTGGCACACCGACGGGTGAGACACACGCACACCGCTCAGACACGCGATAATTTTGTCCGGTGCGCGACACCTGGGACAGCCTCATCCGCGACTTCGGCCGGCACCTGAAGGGCACCAACCGGGCCGAGAACACGCAGAAGATCTACCGGCGGGCTGCCGTCGGGCTGGTCGAGCACCTGGCCGCCGCCGGTGACCTGCCGGCGCCGGACAAGCTGACCCGCCGGCACGTCGAGGGCTACATGGCGCACCTGATCGAGACCCGGTCGGCGTCGACGGCCAACGTCGTCTACCGGGCGCTGCAGCAGTTCATCCGCTGGCTGCTCGACGAAGAGGAGATCGACCGGTCCCCCATGGAGCGGATGCGCCCGCCGATCGTCCCCGAGAAGCCGGTGCCGGTGCTGACCGAGGACCAGCTGCGCACCCTGCTGGCCGGCGCCAAGGGCAACAGCTTCGTCGACCGCCGCGACAACGCCATCCTGCGGCTGCTGCTCGACACCGGCGGCCGACTGTCGGAGGTCGCCGGCCTGGCCGTCGACGACCTGGACTTCGACCACGACGTCGCGCACGTGCTCGGCAAGGGCCGCCGCCCCCGCGCGCTGCCGTTCGGCCAGCAGACCGGCCTGGCGCTCGGCCGCTACCTGCGTGCCCGCGCCAAGGAGAAGCTGGCCGGCCGCCCCGAGCTGTGGTTGGCCGAGAAGAACCGGGGCCCGCTGTCGAGCAACGGCATCGCGCAGATGCTCGGCCGACGCGGCGACGCCGCCGGCATCCCCGGCCTGCACGCCCACCAGTTCCGGCACACCGCCGCGCACCAGTGGCTGGCCGCCGAGGGCAGCGAGACCGACCTCATGCGGCTGATGGGCTGGAAGTCCCCGCAGATGCTGCGCCGCTACGGCGCCTCGATGGCCGACCAACGGGCCCGCGAGGCGCACCGCCGACTCGGCCTCGGCGACCGGCTGTAGGGACCACGCGCGCTGTCCGGCCGACTCTGCAGGATGAATCTTGTGAGATGGCACACCGTGAGGAGGCGCCAGAAACCGACATACGCGACAGCAGACGACAGCGGCCGACAGGCGCGACGCGCAGGCGCTGAGGGACGTTCTCGCAGGTCAGGAGCCTGAGTCATCGTGCGGGCGTGACCTCTCACCGCTCTGCGAGCCCCGCTGCCGGCCGCGCGCTGCGCTGCCGCATCGCCGCCCACCGCTCATGGTCAATGACCGAGGACCGTGCCGCCCGCACGGCGGCGGCACGGGCTGCCGCCGACCGCCGGTTCGACGACCTCGTCGACCCCGACCGCGTGCTGCCCGAGGACGAGCGTCGCCGGCGCGCCGAGCACGCCCGTAAGGCGCACTACCTGGAGATGGCCCTCAAGTCGGCCGAGGCCCGGCGCGCCAAGGCCCGGCGCCGGACGTCCGCTGGCGGCGCCGCAGACCGGCGCACCACGCCGGGCGGTGCAGCCGCGTGACGACGTACGAAGGGCCGGCCCCCGCGCCACGGGTGACCGGCCCCTCCGAGGTTGACGCCGCCCCCAAGCAGCACAAGCTCGACGACCACCGTAGCGCCAGCGCCGCCGTGCTGGTCAGCTGGCGCCGGCCCGCCAGCCTGGGCGTGGTCGTGCGCTGTGTGGCCGGCTGCGGCCAGCTGCACCAGCACGTCATCCCGCTCGACTCGGCCGAGCCGGTGGTGCGCGAGAGCCGGTGCCGGCGTGGCCCGTACCGGCTGGCGCTGGCCGACGTCCTGGCGGTGACCGCGTGACCGGCCCCGCGCGGTCGTCGACGACCCTGCTGCCACCGCTGCCGCTGGCCGAGCCTGACGGCCTCGTCGTCGGCTGGTGGCTGGCCGACGTGCCGGCCGACGCCCCCGACGACGTGCGCGAGGGTGTCGCCCGCCGGCAGCACGCCGCCCTGCACGGCCGCTGCCCGTGCGGCGCCGAGCAGCTGTACGGCGACAAGAGCACCCGCCGGCACACGCTGCCGTGCTGCCAGCCGCTCGGTGTGCCGCGCTGCTACCACCGCCCCGGCTGTCCTGGCGGCGATCGGGCGCTGGCCGAGGCGCTGGCCCGCTGGCGGCTGCCGCACGGTGGGCGCCTCCCCGACAACTGCGTGTCGGCGCCGCCGTCGGCCATGCGCCGCGCGTGGCGCCGGCGAGGAGGGGGCGCCCGGTGAGCAGGGTTACGAGGGTCGAGGACGCCGAGGAACAGCTGCTCGTCAAGGGCCTGCAGGTCGCCGGTCATGACCCGATCAGCGAGGACCGCCACGACGGCCGGATCGTCCGGCGCTACCGGTGTCCGAGCGCCGGTCACCGGAACGCCGACATGCCGCTGGCGCTCACCCACTACGCGACGACGACGCAGCGGTGGGACGTCTGCTGCACCGAGTCGTGCACGCTGCCCGACGTCGGCGCCGCCCTCGGGCTGGTGTACGCCGGCGCCGAGTCGGTCGCCCTGCCCGCGACCAAGCCGGCGCGGTCGCCGCTGCGCGACCGGCTGCTCAGTCGCGCCCAGCTGGCCCAGCTGCCCCGCCCCGAGCCGCTGGTCGACGGCACTATCGACCGGCGCACCGTCGCCGGCGTTGTCGGCAACTGGGGCACCGGCAAGTCGTTCATCACCCAGGCATGGGCGGCCAGCGTCGCCACCGGCGCCTCGTGGCTGGGCCGCTCGGTGCTGCCTGGTCGGGCGTTCTACCTGGCGGCCGAGGGCGCCCACGGCCTCGACGCCCGCTTCGCGTCCTGGGAAGCCGGCTGGCGGCACACCATCCCCGGCGGCGGGCGCATCATCCCCGAGCAGCACCTGACGGTGCTGCCGGCCCCGGTGAACCTGCTCGACGCCGGGGCCGTCGACGAGCTGTGCGAGCTGGTCACCGGGCACGAGCTGGTCGTCGTCGACACCCTCGCCCGGTGCATGGTCGGCGGTGACGAGAACAGCGCCAAGGACATGGGCATCGTCGTCGACGCCCTCTACCGACTGCGCGACGCCACCGGCGACGGCACGGTCGTGTTCGTCCACCACACCGGCAAGGACCGCACCACCACGCGCGGCAGCAGCGCGCTGGAGGCCGGCGTCGACACCGTCTACCTCGTCGAGGGCGACGCCCGGCTGATGAAGATGAGCCGCACCAAGCGCAAGGGAGGTCCGCGCGAGGACACCCTGCAGCTCAGGCTCTCCCAGGTGCTCGACTCGGCCGTCGTAGTGTCCGCGATAGGTGCGGACATGACCCCGAGCGCCGACCAGCTCATGTCCGTGTTCATGTCCGCGTTTGACTCCACCGGGGCCAGCAAGGCCGAGCTGCGGGCCGCCGCCGGCATGGCGCCGGCGACCTTCCACCGGTCGCTGAATGTCCTGCTCAACACGGGTGCGCTGGTCAACACCAAGACCGATGAGCGGCCGTTCTACAAGGCCGGTGCTCAGTGATCTTGTCCGTCTGTCCGCTGGTGTCCACCGACCTCGGACATGTCCGTCCGTTTGTCCGGCCCGTTAGGGCCGGACACGGGCAGTCGGGACACGGCCATCGAGGGCCAGAAGGGCGGGGAGGCCCCGCCTGACAGCCGGGCCGAGAGGGACCCACGCCCGTGCCGGCCCCTCGGCCGGAGCTCACCGCCTACCGCCCCACCGACCACGAGGAGCACCGCCGTGACGACCACCGTCTGCCCCGACTGCCACGAGCCGTCCCGCGTGCCCGTGCACGCCCGCGAGGGCCGGTGCCCCGACACCTGCCGGCCCGTCCGTCAGCGGACCCGGCGCCGGCGCCGCCCGCCGGCCGAGCCGGTGCGCCTGGCCTGGGCGCACGTGTAGCCCGCCGGGCCGGCGTGAAGCGCAGCTGGCTGCTGGGCCATGGGCAGCAGTCCGGCACGTATGGCGGGGAGCCTGCGTCCTTTTCCGCGGCAGTGATCCGACCAGCGCCGGCCCGGCACCCCCACCGACCACCGACCACCACGAGGAGACGACCCGATGACCACCGACGCGCTCGACCCCGGCACCGACGGCACCTACCCGTTCTGGCCCCGCACCGACGCCGCCGGCACCCGGATGCCCACCGGCGTGCACCTGCAGCCCGGCCCCGACGGCCAGCCGGTGCCGGTCGACCTGACCCCCACCGACACCGCCGGGCAGCCCATCGAGCTGCCGCCGGCCAGCTGACACCGACAGGAGACACCGACATGACCCACGACGACACCGGCCGCGCCAGCTGGCCGACCCATCCCGACGGCAGCGTCCGTGGCCGGCTGGCCGCCGGCCACGCCACCAGCTCGACGGCCAGCCGGCGCACTCCCACGCCCGCCGAGACCAAGCACGCCGAGGCCATCCGCGCCGCCATCGCGCGCGGCGAGCCGGTCACCCCGGCCATGCGCATGACCCTCGGCCAATACGACCTCGACCACGCCACCGGCAAGGAGACCCAGCAGTGAGCGCCGAGACGACCAGCCCCGCCGACCTCGACACCGCCCGCCGCCAGCTGGCCGACGCCGAGGCCGCCGCCGCCCAGCTGCGCGCCGACGTCGAGACCCGCGCCGCCGAGGCCCTGGCCGCCCGCGAGCGCCGGTTGGCCGAGTTCGACGCCGCCGCCGTCGACACCATCACCGAGCGCATGGAGCAGCTGCGCGCCGAGGAGGCCCAGGCCGCCGAGGACTTCCGCGCCGCCGTCCTGGCCGATCCGATGTACGACGCCTGGGTGCGGATGCGCGCGGCCACCGGCGCCCGCTTTCACCTCGACAGGGAGCTGAGCGGCATCGCCCACCGGCTGGGCCGGCCCGAGCACCGCACGACCGAGCGGTGGGGCCACGAGTCGCTGACCGAGGAGGCGCTGGCCATCGCCACCCGCGAGGCCAGCAACCGGGCCGCCGACGTTGCCGACGCCTACGACGCCGCCCGCGAGGCCGCCGGCGCCGGCGACGAGGGCACCCCGGCCCCCGACACCACCGGCACGGAGACGACCGAGACGACCACCCCCGAGGGCCGGCGGGTGCGGGTGACCAGGGACCTGCGCACCGGCGCCCAGACCGTCGTCGACGTCGAGACGGGTCAGCCCTACACCGCGCCGAGCCGCCGCGCGCCGGTCGACGACGGCGTGGCCAACGGCGCCCTGATCGACCGGGGCGGCCTGACTCCCGGCGACGGGTGGGTGCTGACGGCGGTCGACCTGTAGCCGCTGCTCGCTGCTCGACGGCGTGCGGCGACGGCCAGCAGCACCCCGGCCGCCCGGCAACGGCAGGACGGCGCCGGCCAGGACGGCAAGCGCCAGGCGCCCGCCACCACCGACAACACGCCGCCGGCTGTCGCGGCGACGACAGCAGCGAGACGACGCGACGTCGCCGCCGCTGCCGGCGCCGCTGACGCCGGTGACCATGCGACGTCGCCGACGAGGTGCGCGTCGACGTCGACCCCCTGGGGGCCCACCCCTCCCCCCCGGGGCCCGCTGTCCACCGTCCATGAGGTGCCTGTTTAGTTCGCCAGGTTCACAACCTGGCGACGGTGGACATGCGGCGGTGGCTGACTCACGGTGCCGCATTAACAGCGGCGTCACGCGATCGAGTGAATCTTGATCTTGCTCCTGCTGTCACTCTGTAACGCCTCACTCGGTGATCTAGCGTCCGGGCCATGCGCGGGCGCCTGCTGATGATCATTGCTGTGGCGGCCAGTCTCTTTGTGATGTTCGGCGCTTCGGTGCCGGCGGCGCAGGCGGCCCCGAGCAGAACCGGCGCGGGAGGCGGTTACAGCAGCTCCGGCTCCAGCTACAGCGGCGGCTCGTCGAGCACCTCGTGCACCCACTCGACGTTCGGCTCGTCGTGCCGCACCTACGGCAGCGGCCGCTCGTCGAGCACCTCGTGCACCCACTCGATGTTCGGCTCGTCGTGCCGCACCTACGGCGGTGGCGGCTCGTCGAGCACCTCGTGCACCCACTCGACGTTCGGCTCGTCGTGCCGCACCTACGGCGGTGGCGGCTCGTCGAGCACCTCGTGCACCCACTCGACGTTCGGCTCGTCGTGCCGCACCTACGGCAGCGGCCGCTCGTCGAGTAGCTCGTCGAGTAGCTCGTCGAGCAACTCGTGCACGTACTCCTCGTTCGGCTCGTCCTGCCGCACCTACGGCGGTAGCTACAGATAGAGCCGCGCCGTTGGCGGCACTGATCGACAGCTTCCGCGCGGCTGGACAAGATGGACGACGGCCACCGGGCCGATCTCCACCGGACCCCGCCCGGCGAGTCGTGGGACGCCTACCGGGCATGGGCGGGCCCACCGCCGGCCGGCTCGGGTGCCGCGATGCGGGCGCGGCTCACGCGGTCCTGCTGACGCAGCCGGAATATCGGCTGCCCCTCCTAAACACGCCCGCTGTCGGGCGCCTGCCGAAGCTCCTGCAACTCGGCCCGCACTTGCCGCAGCTCATCTAGGACGTCGGCGAGCGTGGCCTCGGTGCGCTCCTCGGCCTCTCGAACAGCCTGCAGCCGGTCAACGAACCAAGCGGCGACGCTGGCTGTGATGACGCCGAGCAGGGCAATGCCGACGATCATCAGCGCGACGGCAATGAGCCGACCGAGTGAGGTCGTTGGGTAGCGGTCCCCGTAGCCGACTGTTGTCACGGTGGTGGCCGCCCACCAAAGGGCGTCACCCATAGTCTGGATGTTGGCGTCAGTGGCCTCTCGCTCCACCTCGCGCATTGCCACCGCCGCGACGGCGATCAGGACCGTTGCGGCGCCGACGACGTAGCTGCTCACCCGAGCCTGCAGCGACCGGCGAGCACGGCCGTGTGCAAGGCCCACCAGTGCCAGCAACCGCAGGAGCCGAAGCGCACGCAGGGGGCGCAGCATCGGCAGCGCGATGACGACCAGGTCCAGCACGTGGGTGCGTGCGAACCTCCAGCGCCTCGGTGCCAGGAACAGTCGCACGACATAGTCGGCGGCGAAGACCCCCCAGATCAGTCCACTGATGATGTTGAGGGCGGACCGCTGCCACGGCTGCAAGCGGACGAGTAGTGGCAGAAGCAAGATCAACAAAAACAGGAGCGCCAGCCCGAGCAGCGGGCCGTCCGTGCGGCGCTGCCAACGGTCGTAGCCGTCGGCGGCGCGCACGGCGTGCAGGCGGTCGATCACTGCCTGATCGTGCCGCCCGCACTGGAGCGCTAGGTGCACGCCCCTCTCGCGTGTCCGGAGTCGGGACATCGTTGTGACCAGTGTGTGGCCACCATGCTCTAGCGTTCGCCCGTGCTCGCCAGCGTCCTCCCCGGTGTCCGCGACGTCCGAGTCCCGTTGGCTTCTGGCTTGCTGTGGTTGTTTGCTGCTTGGCTGGTGCTTGAACCTCGCTTCCCCGACGAAGCGCCGGAGTCGGGAACCTTCCTTGCGCGCATCCACCGGCTCGTCGACTTTTTTGGCACCGGTGGAGCGGTCGGGGCCATCCTGTTTAGCGCGTACCTCGTGGGCATCATTTTGGCGTTCGAGCGCGTGCGCTTTGGGCAAGTCCCCGGCAAGGTTACTCAACTGATGGCGTCGTCTACGTACGACCATCTGAAGAGTCATTTGGCTCAGGATCTGCAGAGTGCTGTAAAGGAGATGAACCAGCATGGGGAGTGGAAGTCGGGGAAAACCGATCAACCTCTCGCGGCCGCTCTTATGGACTCGCCTGCCTCGTGGCGTGATGACCGGACGAAGGAAACGCTAAGTACAGAGATCGCCTATGACTTGTATCGAGAAGAAGCCGCTCTTGCGAACCGCCTGCGGATGCAGAGCAACCAAGAGGTGTACCAGTCCTACGATGCAAAGGTCGCGGAGGCGAATTTTCGCCAGGCGGTATCGCTTCCGCTCGGCGTATTGATTGTCGTCCTTGCGATTAACGTGTCTTGGCTCTGGTTCGCTGCCTTGGTGGTTCCAGTGCTCCTCCTAATCTTGTCTGGGTCCGCCCGTAAGGAGGCTAGATCGGAACTTGTTGAGGCGGTGATCGGTAAACTGATCGAGTCAACCACTGTTAAGCACTTCCGGGAAGCTGCCTCGAATGGCGATATCCCAGTACTGCACGCCTCGCTGAAGATGCAGAGGGACACATACGTGCCGCACGAATCGTCCATCGACGACGAACCACGGCGAGTGATCCGTCGGTCGCAGGGCAGGGTAGGCCCGCGCTCGTCGGGGTCGTAGGCAAATCATCGAAGCCGACCAGGGGGGACTCCCTGGGAGGTAGTCCCGTCCATACGTTGCAGCAGGGCCGCCGCTGGCCGAGTGAATCATGTCTGCAACGAACGTTGGTGGGCGCCAACGTGGCAACCGTCGTCACCGGCGTGCTGGAACACCGGGGGCTGGCCCGCCGCGCCGAGGTGTTCCGGCACTGCCGAGCCGCCTACGTCGTCACCGACGCCGGCGTGGCGCTGCTCGCCGACCGCTGACCGCGTCGGCCACCGCGCCCCGCCAGCTCGGCCCGCACCAGCGCCAGGCCGCGCGCGCCCGTGCCGGCGCGTCGTCGTGGGTGCACACCAGCCCGCCGACGTAGCCGGCCGCGTCGCACCGCCGACAGCCGGCGATGGCCGACCGGCGGATGGCGCGCTCGGCTGCCTGCGCGTCCAGCTTCCGGCCGCGCCGGTCGGCGTCGACGGCGGCCTGCACCGCCCGGGGATTGGTGCCGGCGGCGCGGCGGTTGGCCGCCGGCTGTGCGCGGTGAGTCGTCGACCGCCCCCCGCTGGCGGGGGGTTGGGGGGTCAAGGACGTTCTAGGACGTTCGGGTGACACCTGGCTGTCACCCCTGCGGTGACGCGGCTGTGTCACCGGTGTCAGATCGTCACCGGTGACAGGCTGGCACCCCTGCGGCGCTGCAGGGTCCGGCGCCGGCGGTGACAGGCTGACACCCCCTGCCGGCGCCATGACTACGCGGTAGAGGTTGGTGCCGCCACGCCCGCTGCACCGCTCGATGACGAGGTGACCGCCGGCCTGCAGGCGCGCGATACCGCGCTGCACCGACCGCTCGGACGTGCCGGTCTTGCGCGCCAGCGTCGGAACCGACGGCCAGGCGTCGCCGCCGTCGTCGCCGGCATGGTCGGCGATGGCCAGCAACAGCAGCCGGTCGGCGCCGGCCGCCGTCGAGTGCGCAAACACCCACGACATGCAGGCCACGCTCACCGCAGCACCGCACCAGGCAGCAGGAGCGTCGACAGCGCGCCGAGCACCGGGCGCCGGCGGACGGGGATACGGTCGTGCACAGGTCTCGCGCCTCCCAGTGGCGTCGGGGCCAAGGCCCCGGGCTGGTGCTCGCAACACCGGCACGGGGCCGCTCTGTCAGTGACCGGATAACTCCGGCACCTCAGCTCGCGTGAGCCCCGTTCGCCACGGTCTGTCGCACAGCGCTCACGCTGGGACAGCTTCTAAGCACTTGGTCGCAGGTTCGATCCCTGCCGGGCGCGCTGTGCGCGTCTGACCGTCAGGTCCTGGGCCGCGGGTCGCCCGTGGCCACCCCGGTCGTCGGCTCCGCCCTCCCGGTGCCGGGGCCCGACCCGCCCCGGATCTCACTCCTGGTGCGCGTCTCGCGCAGGGCGAGCGCCGAGAGGAACGTGATCAAGCCCATCAGGGCGATGTAGGCCGACACCGAGGCGGATGTGCCCGTGGCGGCCAGGAGCGCGGTCATGAGGAAGGGCGTGGCTCCGCTCACCAGGATGGCGGCCAGCTGATAGGCCAGAGAGGCCCCCGAGTAGCGGATCCGCGGCTCGAACAGCTCGGCCAGGAAGGCGGCCAGGGGGCCGTAGGTGAGGGAGGACCCGATCAGCCCGCCGAGGAGCGCCAGGAAGATCAGTGGCAGCGACCCGGTGTCGATGAGCCAGAAGAACGGGAACGCCCACAGGGCGATGACCGCGGCGCCCAGCAGGATGGGGGGCCGGCGGCCTATCCGGTCCGACGCCGCTCCGCTGAAGTAGATGACGAACACGGAGATCGCCGAGGCGGCGAGCGTGATGGAGAGCAGGTCGTCGCGGTCGACGCCGAGCTCGCGGGTGGCGTAGTCCAGGACTCCGGCGATGCTGATGTAGAAGATCGCGTTGGTGCCGAACAGCAGCCCCGCGCCGAGCAGCACCGGCCGGCGGTGCTTGCGCACGACCTCCTTGAGCGGTGCCTGCGCCACCTGGGCCCCGGCAGCGTGGTCGTGGCGGTCCTGGAGCTGACGGAAGACCGGGGTGTCCTCGACCCGCAACTGGATGAACATGACCACGGGGAGCAGCACGGCGCTGGCCAGGAACGGGATGCGCCAGCCCCAGGAGACGAAGGCCTCGGGGCTCACCGCGGCGCTCACCGCCAGGAAGACGACGTTGCCCAGGATGACGCCGATGGGGACGCCCATCTGCCCGAAGGTGCCCGCGCGCCCCTGGTGGTCCCGCCCGGCGTTCTCGGTGAGCAGGAGGATGACCCCGCCCCACTGTCCGCCGACCGCGATGCCCTGCAGGAAGCGCAGCGCGACGAGCGCGATCGGGGCGAGCACGCCGATCGAGTCGGCCGTCGGCAGCAAGCCGATGAGGAAGGTCGCCGACCCCATCAGGATCAGGCACGTGACCAGGGCGGGCTTGCGGCCGACCTTGTCCCCGAAGTGGCCGAAGACCAGGCCGCCGATGGGACGGGCGATGAAGCCGGCCCAGAAGGTGCTGAAGGCCAGCAACGTGCCGACGAGCGGAGAGGCGTTGGGGAAGAACAGCTCACCGAACACCAATGCCGCCGCAGTGGCGTAGATGAAGAAGTCGTACCACTCGATCGAGCTCCCGATGAGCCCTGCGGCCATGAGCTTGCGCAGCGACCGACGGTCGAGAGCGGGCGCTTCTTGTCGTGGGGTTGTCATGGCAGTCCCTGTCGCCCATCACGGAGGCGCCGTGGAACGCGCCGGCAGGCTGGGGGTGCAGCGTGCGGCGTGCGATCGCTGGCGCAAGGCAGCTGCTGTCTCGGCCGCGTCCGGCTGTCGGCTGGTCCGACGTCGGTACGGCCATTCTGGCATCCGGGGAGAGGAGGCGCCGGGTCGACCGGATGACCTCGGCGACGACGAGCGCCCGTCCCGGGTGACACCGCCGCGCGGCCTGCGCCCCGACCCTCGTCTCCCACCAGACGCCGACGGCGCGGGTCGATGCCCGTGTCACCGGCGCTGGCACCGCGCTGCAAGTGCGATCGAAGGGCGCTGCAAGCGGGCGGCGGCACGGTGCTCCCGAGCACCCGGGGACGGCCCCGGGACCGCACCGAGGAGCGCCCCGTGACCCAGGTCCACGACCCCCGCAACGCCCAGCCGTACGCCCCGCAGGGCCCCTACGCGCCGGCGCCCTTCCCCGCCCCCACCGGCTGGGACGGCCCCGGCTCCACCCCGGGCGCCCCCTACGGCCAGCAGCCCCCGAAGAAGCGCACCGGCGCCATCGTCGGCAGCATCCTCGCGGTGCTCGTGGTCGCCGGGCTCGGCGTCGGCGCCTTCTTCCTCCTCGGCAGCAAGGTCCTCGACACCGCCGAGGCCGAGCGGCAGATCGCCGCCATCGCCGAGGAGCAGGCCGGCGTCACCGTCACCGACGTGACCTGCCCCGACGACGTCGAGCTCGCCGCCGGCACGGTCACCACCTGCACCGCGCAGCTGGAGGGCCAGGAGGTCACCTTCACCGTCGAGCAGACCGACGACGAGGGCAACGTGACCATCGACAGCGACCAGGTCTACGTGCACGTGGCCGACGTCGAGTCGGCGCTGGTCAGCCAGTTCGCCCTCGACGGCGGTTTCGACATCACCGCCACCTGCGACGGCGGCGACCGCTCCGTGCTCGTCGCCGAGGACGGCCTGCAGCTGGTCTGCACCGTCGCGCTGGTCGACGACCCGAGCCAGAACGGCGAGGTCGTCGCCGAGATCGACGCCGAGGGCAACGTCACCTTCCTGGAGAACTGACCCCACCACACGCGAGAGGCCCGGGACCGCTGCGGTCCCGGGCCTCTCGCGTGCGCGCGTCAGCGTGCGGCGGCGGGCGTCCAGCCCAGCGCCGGCGCGACGTGGCGCGCGACGTTCTCCAGCAGCCGGGCGTTGTACTCGACGCCGAGCATGTTCGGCACCGTGAGCAGCAGGGTGTCGGCCTCGCGGACGGCGGCGTCCTTGGCCAGCTCCTCGGCGACCTGGTCGGGCTCGCCGGCGTAGCTGCGGCCGAAGCGGGCCCGCACGCCCTCGAGCAGGCCGACCTGGTCGGACGAGCGGCGCTCGTCGCCGAAGTAGGCGCGGTCGAGGTCGGACACGATCGGGATGACGCTGCGGCTCACCGACACCCGCGGCTCGCGGTCCCACCCGGCCTCGGCCCAGGCGGCGCGGTAGCGGGCGATCTGCTCGGCCTGCAGCTCGTCGAACGGCACCCCGGTGTCCTCGGACAGCAGCGTCGAGCTCATGAGGTTCAGCCCCTGGCGGGCGGCCCACTCCCCCGTCGCCCGGGTGCCGGCGCCCCACCAGATCCGGTCGGCCAGCCCCGGCGACTGCGGCTGCACGGCGAGCCGGCCGCGCGCGCCGCCGGTCATCCCGGGGTCGGCGTCGACGACGGTCGCGCCCCGGGCCGCGGCGAGGAACAGCGCCGTCTTCTCCCGCGCCAGGTCGGCGTCCGAGGACCCCTCCGGCGGGACGTACCCGAACGCCTCCGAGGCGCGCAGCGCCGTCTCCGGTGAGCCCCGGCTCACGCCGAGCTGCAGCCGGCCGCCGGCGAGCAGGTCGGTGGCCGCGGCCTCCTCGGCCATGTACAGCGGGTTCTCGTAGCGCATGTCGATGACGCCGGTGCCGAGCTCGATCCGCGAGGTCCGCGCGGCCATGGCGGCCAACAGCGGGAACGGCGAGGCGAGCTGCCGCGCGAAGTGGTGCACCCGGACGAACGCGCCGTCCAGGCCGAGCTCCTCGGCGGCGACGGCGAGCTCGACGGTCTGCACCAGCGCGTCCCGCGCCGTGCGCACCTGCGAGCCGGGCAGAGGCTGCCCGTGACCGAACGACAGGAACCCGATGCGCTTGCCGGCGTCCATGTCCGGCACAGCGCACGCGCGGGGCGCGGGATTCCCGGCGGTCAGCGCGGTGGCAGCTGCTGGACCGCCCAGCCGTTGCCGTCGGGGTCGCTGAAGAACACGAACGACCCCCAGGGCAGGTGCTGGACCTCGCTGACCTCCACGCCGCGCTCGGTCAGCTCCTTGTGCGCGACCTCGACGTCGTCGACGACGAGCTGCAGCCCCTGCGCGGCTCCGGGCGGCACGTCGAGCAGGCCGGTGCCGATCGCGATCGAGCACGCCGAGCCCGGCGGGGTGAGCTGGACGAACCGGACCTCGTCGCTCACCCGGTGGTCGTGGTCGAGGTGGAACCCGGCGCCCTCGGTGTAGAAGGCGATCGCCCGGTCGACGTCGCTCACCGGCACGGCGACCAGCTCGAGCTTCCAGTCCATGACGCGCTCCTCCGCTCGGGGTGCCCACCCTGCTCCCGGGAGGGGTGCGCGGGCACCCCTCCCGGGCGCCCGTGGCGGAGGCCCGGACGTCCGGACGCCGTGGCGTCGGGCAGAGGCGCTGCTCACGGCACCGCCCCACGCGCACCGGACGACACGGCAGCCTCGAACCGTGACACACGGTGAGCGACCGACCACGACTCTCCGTGTGCGGGTTCCCCGGCTCCGGGCATCCGGTCGGCCACCCTGTGCAGGTGACTCTCAGCGCCGCCCACGTGCCCCGGCCCCGGGCCGACCAGCCCGGCGAGCCGAGCGGCGCACCGGCGGGGACGAGGCTGCGGGCCATCGACACGCTGCTGGCCGACCGCGGCCAGGTGTTCCGCGCCCTGTTCCTCAACTCGCCGGTGCCCAAGGCCCTCGTCGGACTCGACGGCCACCTGCTCGTCGTCAACGACGCGCTGTGCGCGCTGTCCGGCCGCGGCATCGACGACGTGGTCGGCCGTCACGTCGACCTGCTCGCCCACCCCGACGAGGCCCCGATCCCCGACGGCGACGGCGGCGAGGCCGGCCTGGACCCGTGGCTGCGCCGGGACGGCGAGCGCCGCCTGCGCCGCGCCGACGGCACCGAGCTGTGGGTGCAGCAGTCGCACACCGTCGTCCACCGGACCACCGGCGAGCCGCACTTCGTCGTCCTGTCGCTGGTCGACGTCACCGACCGGCGCCGCGCCGAGGAGGACCTGGTCCGCCGGGCCTTCACCGACCAGCTCACCGGGCTGCCCAACCGCCGCGCGCTGACCGACCGGCTCGCGCACGCCCTCGCGCTGTCCCGCCGCCGCGGGCTGCAGGTGGGCCTGGTGCACCTGGACCTCGACCGGTTCCAGGCGGTCAACGACACCCTCGGCACCGAGGCCGGCGACCAGCTGCTCAGCCAGGTCGCCGACCGGCTGCGCTGGAGCACCCGCGTGGAGGACACCGCGGTCCGGCTCGGCGCCGACGAGTTCCTCATCCTCGCCGAGGACGTCGAGGACCTCGACGGCCTGCGGGCCCTGGCCGACCGGCTGCTGTCGGTGCTCGACGACCCGTTCCAGCTCGGCAACCGCGAGATCGTGCTGTCGGCGAGCGTCGGGCTGACCATGGGCTCCGACGTCGCCCCCGACGACCTGCTGCGCCAGGCGCACAGCGCGCTCACCCGCGCCAAGCGGGACGGCAGCCGCGCGCGGATCGAGGTGCACGACGGCGGCCTGACCGAGGACGAGGTCGACCTGCTGCAGCTGGAGACCGACCTGCGGCGCGCGCTGGACGGCGACGAGCTGCGGCTGTTCTACCAGCCGATCGTCTCCCTGGCCGACGAGACGCTGCTCGGCTACGAGGCGCTCATCCGCTGGCAGCACCCCACCCGCGGGCTGCTGCCGCCGGGCGCCTTCCTCGACGCCGCGGAGAACAACCGGCTCACCTCCCGCCTGGGCGCCTGGGTGCTGCGGCAGGCGTGCACCGACGCCGCCGGGTGGCCGGCCGGGCTGCGGGTGCACGTCAACGTCTCCGCGCGCCACCTGGCCGAGGAGGGGTTCAGCGACCTGGTCGCCGCCGCGCTGGAGGAGTCCGGCCTGCCGCCCGAGCGGCTGGAGCTGGAGATCACCGAGTCGACGGCGCTGTTCGCCGCCGAGGCCACGCTCCAGGCGGTGTCGGAGGTGACCGCGCGCGGGGTGACGCTGGCGCTCGACGACTTCGGCACCGGCTACTCGGCCATCACCGCGCTGCACCGGCTGCCGATCCACACCGTGAAGATCGACCGGTCGTTCGTCTCCGACGTCGTCACCCGGCCCTCCACCGCCGCCCTGGTCCAGGGCCTGCTGCAGCTCGGGCAGGGCATGGGCCTGCAGGTGATCGCCGAGGGCATCGAGGACCTCGAGCAGGCCGAGTGGCTGCGCCGGCACGGCTGCGCGATGGCGCAGGGGTACGCGTTCGGCCGGCCCGCGCCGCTGCCCAGCCGCGCGGAGGCGCTGATGGCCGAGGTGCTCGTCGAGCAGGCCGCCGAGGAGGCCGCCGCCGTCCTCGAGGCGGTGACCGGCGAACTCGAGGCGGTCACCGGCGAGCTGCCCCCGGTGCCGGACCCGGCCGGCGGCGACGGCGTCGACCTGTTCCCGCTGGAGGACGCCGAGGAGCCCCCGGCCCCGCGGCCGTTCCTCGTGGTCGTCGAGGACCGCGCCGACGACGACGAGGACGGGGACGACGCCGCGCGGGCGGACGACGGGGACACCCCCCGGGACTGAGGGGCGACTCAGGCGCGGGGCAGCGCCAGCGGCACCGGCCGCTTCGGGGCCCGGCCGTCACCGGAGGACCGGCCGCGCAGGCGGCGGGCGATCCACGGCGCGACGAACCCGCGCACCCACGCGGCCTCCTCGGCCAGCGCCGCGCGCAGCGCCCGCGGCGGCGCCGGCGGCAGCGGGGTGCGCCACTCGCCGTCGCCGGGCACCGGGACGCCGAGCGCGTCGGCCGCGGCCAGCGCCATCCGCCGGTGCCCCTCGGCGGTGAGGTGGATGCGGTCGCTGTCCCACAGCCGCCAGTCCAGCAGCCAGTCCGCGCCCCACTGGTCGAGGACGACGGCGCCGTGCCGCGCGGCGATCGACCACAGCGAGGCGTTGAACACCGCGACCCGGCCGCGGGTGCGCCGGATGATCGGCGTCAGCCGCGGGTCCACGCCGGTGGCGAGCAGCACGTCGGCGCCGTCGGCGCGGAAGCCGGCCACCGCCTCCTCCAGCGCGGCGGCCAGCACGTCGGGATCGGCGCCGGGGCGGAGCAGGTCGTTGCCGCCGGCCACCAGGCTCACCAGGTCCGGCCGCGCCGCGCGGGCGACCGGGACCTGCTCGGCGAGCACCTGCGGCAGCAGCCGGCCGCGGACGGCGAGGTTGGCGTACTCGACGTCGGCGCCCGGCGAGGCTGCGGCGAGGTGCTCGGCCAGCCGGTCGGCCCAGCCGCGGTACTCGCCGGGGCGGGCCGGGTCGGGGTCGCTGAGCCCCTCGGTGAAGGAGTCGCCGAGGGCGACGTAGCGGCGCCAGGAGGTGCGGGACGAGGCGGGCACGGGTCCCACCTCAGCACGGGCCGCCCGCGTCAGCCGCGCCAGGTCTCGAGCAGCCGCAGCCAGACCTCGCTGACCGTCGGGTAGGCCGGGACCGCGTGCCACAGCCGCGCGATCGGCACCTCCCCGACGACGGCGACCGTCGCCGCGTGCAGCAGCTCGGCCACCGCCGGGCCGACGAAGGTCACCCCGAGCAGCACCTCGCGCTCGGTGTCGACGACGGCGACCGCCGTCCCCTCGTAGCCGTCGGCGAACAGCTTCGCGCCGGCGACCGAGCCGATCGGGTACTCGACGACGCGGTGCGGCAGGCCGCGCTCCTCCGCCTGGGCGCCGGTCAGCCCGACGCTGGCCACCTGCGGGTCGGTGAACACGACCGACGGCGTGGCGGCGCGGTCGGCGGTGGCCGTGTGCGGCGACCAGTCCTCGACCCGCACCTCCTCGCCGCGGGCGCGGGCGACGATCGCCGCCCCGGCCTGGCGGGCCTGGTACTTGCCCATGTGGGTGAGCTGCCGGCGGCCGTTGACGTCGCCGACGCCGTAGAGCCACGGCAGCCCGCGCACCTGCAGGGTGTCGTCGACGTCGAGGTACTCCCCCGGCTCGAGGCCGACGGTGTCCACGCCGATGGCCGTAGTCCGCGCCTGCCGCCCGGCGGCGACGAGGACCTCGTCGCCGCGGACCTCGCCCTCGGCGGTCGTGAGCACCACCTCGTCGTGCTCGCGGCGGGCCGTGCGGACCTCGGCGCCGAGGCGGACGTCGACGCCGCGGTCGCGCAGCGAGGCGAGCACCGCGTCGCCGGCCTGCGGCTCGGCGCCGGGCAGCAGCCGGTCGCCCTGCTGGAGGAGCGTCACCTGCGAGCCCAGGGCGTTCCAGGCGAAGGACATCTCGCAGCCGACGTAGCCGCCGCCGACCACCAGCAGCCGGCGCGGGGGCTCCTTCCCGCTCGTGGCCTCGCGCGGGGTCCACGGCTCGACGTCGGGCAGGCCCTCGACCGGCGGCACCGCCGGCTCCGACCCGGTGCAGACGGCGACGGCGTGCCGCGCGGTCAGCCGCGTCTCCCCACCGTCGGGCCGGGTGACGACGACGGTGCGCTCCCCGTCGAGCCGGGCGGTGCCGCGGACCAGGTCGATGCCGGCGCCCTCGACCCAGCGCACCTGGCCCGCGTCGTCCCAGTGGCTCGCGAAGGAGTCGCGGCGCTCGAGGGTGGCGGCGACGTCCTGCTCGCCGGTGACCGCGGCCGCGGCACCCCTGACCGCGCGCGCCTCCCCGATCGCCTCCGTGCCGCGCAGCAGCGCCTTGCTCGGCATGCACGCGTAGTACGAGCACTCCCCGCCGACGAGGTGCTCCTCGACCAGCGCCGCCGACAGCCCGCCCCGGACGACGACGTCGGCGACGTTCTCCCCGGTCGAGCCGGCTCCCACCACGACGACGTCGTAGGTCTTCTCGTCTGCGCTGCTCACCGGGCCATCCTGGCGGTGTGGTCGACTGGCCGCCATGCCGGTGTCACCCTCCGAGTTCAGCGCCGCCCTGCGGCAGTACGCCGCGGGGGTGGCGCTGCTGACCGTCCGGGACGACATCGACGACGTCGGGACGACGGTCACCTCGGTCATGAGCGTGTCGGCCGACCCGCCGCTGGTCGCCGTCGGGCTGACCGCCGACGGTTACCCGGCCGAGGTGCTGGAGACCGTGGGCACCTGCGGGCTCAGCGTGCTCTCCGCCGGGCAGGCGATCCTCGCCAGCCGGTTCTCCTCCGCGGGCCGGCCCTCGGCGCGGCACCTGCTCGAGTCGGTGCCGTGGTCGCGGGCGGCCGGAAGCGGCGCGATCGTGCTCGACGGCGGCGTCGTCGCGCTGGACTGCCGGCTCGACCGGCTGGTGCCGGCCGGCGACCACGTGCTGGCGCTGCTCGCCGTCGAGGACGTGCCGGTGCTGCGCGACGGCGCCACGCCGCTGCTCCGGCTGCGCGGCCGCTACGTCGACGCCCCCTGACGGACGGATCGGCACCCCGCGCAGGGTCCGGGTCTAGCGTTCGGGGTGATGACCGAGCCGCAGACCCCCGTGCCGTCCGCGCTGCGCCGGGCCCTCGCCCGCGCCGAGCGGGGCGTGACCCTCGACGCCGGCGAGGCCGAGACCCTGCTGTCGGCCCGCGGGCTGGGCGACGGCGAGCCGCTGGACCGCCTGCTCACCGCCGCCGCGCGGGTCCGCGACGCCGGCCTGGCCTCGGCCGGCCGCCCCGGCGTGGTCACCTACAGCCGCAAGGTGTTCATCCCGCTCACCCACCTGTGCCGCGACCGCTGCCACTACTGCACGTTCGTGACGACGCCCGGGCAGCTGCGCGCCCAGGGGAAGGCGCCGTTCCTCTCCCCCGACGAGGTGCTCGAGATCGCCCGGGCCGGCGCGGCGCTGGGCTGCAAGGAGGCGCTGTTCACCCTCGGCGACCGGCCCGAGGACCGCTGGCCGGTCGCCGCGGGGTGGCTGGAGGCGCACGGCTTCGACTCGACCCTGGCCTACCTGCGCGCGATGGCGATCCGGGTGCTGGAGGAGACCGGGCTGCTGCCGCACCTCAACCCCGGGGTGATGACCTGGGAGGAGGTCCAGCGGCTCAAGCCGGTCGCGGCGTCGATGGGGATGATGCTCGAGACGACGGCGACCCGGCTGTGGTCCGAGCGCGGCGGCCCGCACTACGGCTCCCCCGACAAGGAGCCGGCGGTGCGGCTGCGGGTGCTCGAGGACGCCGGCCGCTCCGCGGTCCCGTTCACCACCGGCGTGCTGCTCGGCATCGGCGAGACGCCGGCCGAGCGGGTCGACGCCGTCCTGCGGATCCGCGCCGCGCACCAACGGCACGGGCACGTGCAGGAGGTCATCGTCCAGAACTTCCGCGCCAAGCCGCGCACCGCGATGGCCGCCCACGACGACCTCGCGCTGCAGGAGTACGTGGCCGCCGTCGCCGTCACCCGGCTGCTGCTCGGCCCGCGGGCCCGGGTGCAGGCGCCGCCGAACCTGTCCGACTCCACCGAGCTCGGGCTGCTGCTGCGCGCCGGCGTCGACGACTGGGGCGGGGTCTCCCCGCTGACGCCCGACCACGTCAACCCCGAGCGCCCCTGGCCCAACACCGACAAGCTCGCCGCCCTCACCGCCGAGGGCGGGTTCACCCTGCGCGAGCGGCTGGCCGCCCAGCCCCGCTACGTGCTCGAGCCCGAGCCGTGGCTCGACCCGCGGGTGCGCCCGCACGTGGCCGCGCTGGCCGGGCCCGACGGCCTCGCCGTCGAGGAGCGGGTCCCCGCCGGGCTGCCGTGGCAGGAGCCCGACGAGGCGTGGGTGTCCTCCGGCCGCACCGACCTGCACGTCGAGGTGGACACCGTCGGGCGCACCGGCGACCGGCGCGGCGACTTCGACGCCGTCTACGGCGACTGGGCCGACCTGCGGGCGCGCACCGAGTCCGCCCGCGACGGCTCCTCCACCGCCCTGGCCGTGGGCGACCCCGAGGTGCACGCCGCCCTGCGCGCCGCCGAGCGCGACCCCGCCGGCCTGTCCGACGCGGAGTACCTGGCGCTGCTCGGCGCCGACGGCCCCGACCTCGAGGCGCTGTGCGCCCTGGCCGACGCCGTCCGCCGCGACGTCACCGGCGACGACGTCACCTACGTCGTCAACCGGAACGTCAACTTCACCAACGTCTGCTACACCGGCTGCCGGTTCTGCGCCTTCGCCCAGCGGCGCACCGACGCCGACGCCTACACGCTGTCGCTGACCGAGGTCGGCGACCGGGTCGACCGCGCGTGGGCCGCCGGCGCCACCGAGATCTGCATGCAGGGCGGCATCCACCCCGACCTGCCGGGCTCGGCCTACCTCGACCTGATCGGTGAGGTGAAGCGCCGGCAGCCCGGCATCCACCTGCACGCGTTCAGCCCCATGGAGATCGTCAACGCCGCCGCGCGGACCGGGCTGTCGTTCGCGGACTTCCTGACCGCCGCGAAGGAGGCCGGGCTCGACTCGGTCCCCGGCACGGCGGCGGAGATCCTCGACGACGACGTCCGCTGGGTGCTGACCAAGGGCAAGCTGCCCGCGGCGACCTGGCTGGAGATCATCGGCACCGCGCACCGGGTGGGCCTCCCGACGACGTCGACGATGATGTACGGCCACGTCGACACCCCGGCGCACTGGGTGGCGCACCTGCGCACGATCGCCCGCCAGCAGGACGAGACCGGCGGGTTCACCGAGTTCGTGCTGCTGCCGTTCGTCCACCACAACGCGCCGATCTACCTGGCCGGCGTCGCGCGGCCGGGCCCGACGGTGCGGGAGAACCGGGCGGTGCACGCCGTCGCCCGGCTGCTGCTGCACGGCCGCATCCCGAACGTCCAGACCTCGTGGGTGAAGCTCGGCGACGCCGGCACCCAGGCGGTGCTGCAGGGCGGGGCCAACGACCTCGGCGGCACGCTGATGGAGGAGACCATCAGCCGGATGGCCGGCAGCGAGAACGGCTCGCTGAAGACGATCGCCGAGCTCGAGGCCGTGGCCGCGGCGATCGGCCGGCCGGCCCGGCAGCGCACCACCGACTACGGCACACCCTCGGAGGAGAGGCTGGCCACGGCCCGGTCCGAGGCCGGCCGCCGCGCGCTGACCCTCTCGATCACCCCCGTCTGAGCCCCCCGCCGGCGGATCGTCCCCGCGGGGTGATCCGCGTCCGCACCGACGGCACCTACGGTCCGGTCGCGGCGGAGGAGGCGGTCATGGTCCAGCAGCAGAGCCCCGGCCCCGCGAGCACCGGCGGGACCGGCGGTGCACCCGGCAGCGCCCGTCTCAGCGGCGGGGTCGTCGCGGCCCTCGCCGGCGGGGGGCTGCTGCTCGTGTTCATGCTGCAGAACCGGCAGGACGTCACGCTGGAGTTCCTCTTCTGGAGCTTCACGTGGCCGCTGTGGCTGTTCACCCTGGTGGACGCGTTCCTGGGAGCGATCCTGTGGCTCGGACTCGGTGTGCTGCGCCGGCACCGCCGCCGGGTGGCGCGGCGGGCCGCCCGGGACGACTGACCGGGTCACGGCCGTCGGACGGGCCCGTCGAGGACGCACCGGCCGCCGCCCGGGGAGGCGAGCCCGTC
Source organism: Geodermatophilus sp. SYSU D01045 (assembly GCF_054050295.1). Classification (NCBI taxonomy): domain Bacteria; kingdom Bacillati; phylum Actinomycetota; class Actinomycetes; order Geodermatophilales; family Geodermatophilaceae; genus Geodermatophilus; species Geodermatophilus sp. SYSU D01045. The sequence continues at coordinate 18,784 of NZ_JBJGZB010000033.1, read as the reverse complement.
GGTCTTGCCGTGAGCGCCGACGTCTCCCAGGATCATCGCCTCACCGTTCGGGGTGTCACGGCGACCAGGTCACCGCAGGGCCCTCGCCGCACGGTCAGGAGGTACACGGATGACCGGAGCGAAGCACGGCGGTGACGTCCCCGCCGAGATCCGCGTGCTCCTCGTCGACGACCACCCGCACCTGCGCAGGACCCTGTCGGAAGCACTGTCCGAGGAGGGCGACCTCGTCGTCGTCGGCGAGTGCGAGGACGGGTCACAGGTGGTGGAGGCCGCTGCACGCCTGCGTCCTGACGTCGTGTGCATGGACCTGTCCATGCCGGTGATGGACGGGTTGGCGGCCACGGCAGCGCTGCGTGCCGCTCAACCCGAGGCCCGGGTCGTCGTGCTGACCGCGGAAGCCCGCGAGGCACGACTCGAGGCCCGGGCCGCCGGTGCCCACGCGCTGGTGCCGAAGGGCACCCGTCTCCACGCGCTGCTCCGCTGCGTGCGCACGGTCGCCGTCGGCGGCACGGGCTGTCCCTACTGCCTGTGATGCCACGGCGCCCCGTCGACCGTCGCGCCGTTCCCTGTCGCCTCGGGTGAACCAGCACCGCCGGCGACCGGACGTACCGGTGGGCCACCGCGGGAGTCCCGCGACGGCCCACCGGGCTCGCTGGGTCAGGCCGTCGGGTAGTCGACGACGTACTGCGCCGTGCCGGCCGTGGTCGGGTCGGACCGGCCGCCCACGTCGTTGACCACGTGCTCGATGACCCCCGGGGCCGCCTCGTCCAGGTGCACGGTCAGCACGTGGTGCAGCCGCACGCCCGGCGTCGTCGGCACCTCGAAGCCGCTCTCGGTGACGATCGGGCCGGCGTTGCGCTGGTAGCCGTACACGCCGCCGCCGTGGAGGCGGTGCTGCTGCACGTCGTCGGCGACCTTGTAGCCGGCCCAGCCGAGGGTGCCGTCGGGCTGCTGCCAGTCGGCCTGCGACGGCGGGTCGTAGGGCAGCTCGTTCTGGTAGAGCACCGTCGTCCCCTGCTCCCCGTTCCAGATCGTGTTGTGGGTCTGGAAGTGCTCGACGAACAGGCCGGTCGCGGTCACCCGGTCGCCGTTGACCTCCGCGCCCACGCGGCCGGTGTTGGTCCGCCAGCGGTCGGTGTCGCCCAGGTACCCCTCGGTGAAGGGCTCGAGGCCGTGGTCGGCCCGCCACACCCAGGTGTGGTCGACGAGCACGTCGTCGCTGTTGACCTCGAGCGCGGTGTCCACCTTGCCGACGTGCGGGCCGCCGACGCGGAAGTAGACGTCCGACAGCGTCGTCGGGTCCGCGGCGTCCGAGCGGCCGCCGTCGCCGTGGGGCTTGCCCACCTGCAGCAGCGCGGGCGACTCGACGGCGCCCGCGTCGATCGTCACGCCGGCGACCACGACGCCGGGGACGTCGGCGACGGTCACCGGGACCGCCCCGCCGACCGCGGTGAGCGTGGCGTGCCCGAGGCCGAGCACCACGGTGCCGGCGCGCTTGACGTCGATGCTGCGCGCGACGTCGTACACCCCCGGCGTGAGCAGCAGGTGCCCGCCACGGGCGAGGTGGTTGTTGATCTGCTGCACCGGCGTCGACGGCGTCGCGACGAGGAACTCGCTGATCGGGATGCTGCGGCCCGGCGTGAGCCCGCCGTCCCAGCTGACCCCGCGGGAGTCCTGCTGCGCCGCGGGCACCCGGACGGTCCAGTGGCCGGCGTCGTCGAGGTACAGGAACGGCTTCTCCCGGCTGACCGGGGTGGTGTCCAGCGTGGTGTAGGGCGGGTTCGGGAACCCGCCCTCCGACGGCGCGCCCTCGACGCCGGAGAACACCTGGTTCCACACGCCGTTGGACCAGCTGCCGATGGTGCTGTCGCGGATCAGCCACTGCTGCTGCGAGCCGTTGACGACCGTGCCCGCCCGGGAGTCGGCGATGAACCCGCCGCTGGCGTACTGCGGTCCGGCGGTGCAGTAGTCCATCAGCGACAGGTTGCCGCCGGTGACGTCCACCCGGCGCAGCGAGACCGCCTGGGACACGGCCCAGAAGTTGGCGCTCTGCCGGCAGCCGTCCTGGCCGGCGGCGTTGACGTCGATCGTCAGGTTGGAGACGGTCCGCCAGAAGTTGTTCAGCGCGATGCAGTTGCTCGTGCCGCCGTCGCCGAGGCAGCGGTTGTAGCTCTCGACCTTGCCGTTGATGACCACGTCGGACGGCGAGTCGCCGAGGCCGGTGACCTCGGTGTAGTAGCCGACCTTGATCTGCAGCGGCTGCGCGTCGGTGCCGTAGGTGCCCGGCCTGAAGAGGTAGGCGTACCGCTCGCTGCCCATCTCGTCGTCGCGCTGGGCGGCGAAGGTCGCGTCGAGTTCGGCCTGGATCTCGCTGACCGGCATGGACGGGTCGAAGACGGTGACGTTCACGCCGAGGTCCGGCGCGGTCGGGTCGGTGGCGGGCGGCGGGGCGGCGGAGGCCGCGCCCACCGCGAGGGGGGAGACGGACAGGGCGGTCGCGACGGCGAGCGCGGCGCCGAGACGGCGGCGGGCGGCGGGGAGGGAGGCTGGCTGCACGGACGTCCTCATCGTCGAGGGGGATGCGCACGGTGTGACTGCTGTCACGGAGCGCTCACAGGTTAGGGGACCGATCCGTTCCACTCGCACCCACCCCGGGCGCCCGCGCAGGTCAGGCGGTGGCGACCGGCTCCCGCGGCGCGGGGACGACGGCCACGGCCGCCGGCTGCGCGGGGTCGTGCGCGGGCGCGGGCAGCGGGCGGCCGAAGAGGAAGCCCTGGGCGTGCGAGCAGGCCAGGCCGTCGAGGACGGCGTGCTGCTCGCTGGTCTCCACGCCCTCCGCGACGACCTCCAGCCGCAGGTTGTGCGCCAGCTCGATCATCGAGGCCACCAGCGCGGTCGAGCGGCCGTCGCTGCCGAGCTCCTGCACGAAGCTGCGGTCGATCTTGAGGACGTCCGCGGGCAGCCGGCGCAGGTAGGACAGGGTCGCGTAACCGGTGCCGAAGTCGTCGATCGCGATCCGCACGCCGAGCCCCCGGAGCGCGTGCAGCTGGCCGGCCACCCGGTCGACGTCGCGCAGCAGCACCCCCTCGGTGACCTCCAGCGTGAGCTGCGCCGCCGGCAGGCCGGTCCCGGCGAGGACGGCGGACACCATGGCGACGACGTCGTCGTCGGTCAGCTGGCGCGGGGAGAGGTTGACCGCGATGCCGACCGGCCGGCCGGCCTCCGCCGTCCACGCCGCCGCCTGCCCGACCGCCTGCTCGAGCACCCAGCGGCCGATCTCGAGGATCGCGCCGCTCTGCTCCGCCAGGGGCACGAACTCCGCCGGCGGCACCAGCCCGCGCTCCGGGTGGTGCCAGCGCAGCAGCGCCTCGTAGCCGGTGGTGCGGCCGTCGGCCAGGTCGACGGTGGGCTGGTAGTGGACCTCCAGCTGGCCGGCCCGGACCGCGGCGGCCAGGTCCTGCAGCAGGGTGACCTCGTCCTCCGCCGCCTCGGCCATGCCCGGCGCGTAGCAGACCAGCCGGTTCTTCCCCAGCGCCTTGGCGCGGTACATGGCCAGGTCGGCGTTGCGCAGCAGCGTCCCGGGCCGCCGGTCGCCGGCGGTCGCGGTGTCCGCGACGCCGATGCTGACGTGCACGGCCAGCGGACGCCCGCCGACGTCGACCGGCTCGGCGAGCGCGGCCAGGACCCGCTCGCCGACGGCCGCCGCCTCGTCGGCGTCGCCGTCGACCACGACGGCGAACTCGTCGCCGCCCAGCCGGCCCACCTCGTCGCCCTCCCGGACGCAGGCCCGCAGCCGGTCGCCCACCGTGGTGAGCAGGACGTCGCCGGCCGCGTGCCCGCGGGTGTCGTTGACGTCCTTGAAGTCGTCCAGGTCCAGGAACAGCACGCTGACCGGGCCGGTGCGGCGGGCCAGCAGCGCGGCGGTGGTCTGCAGCAGGCGGGTGCGGTTGGCCAGCCCCGTGAGCGGGTCGTGCAGCCCCTGCCGCTCGTTGAGCCGCCAGGAGGACAGGTGCGCCAGGCTCGCGGCCAGCACGAACCCGCCGTGCACGAGCGCCCACAGCCAGGGGTCGCGGTAGGCGGCCTCGTGGTCGAACACCGAGTGCGGGAAGAGCGTCCCGACGGCGCCGTGGTGCCCGATGACGACCACGAGGGCCAGCCCGAAGGGCACCCAGTCCTGGTAGAGCGACACCAGGCCGACGACGACGAAGAAGTGGAAGTGCGCCTCGGTCAGCCCGTCGCAGACGTGCACGAGCAGCACCGAGGCGGCCAGCAGGCTCCCGGTCACCCCCGCGGCCCGCAGCGTGCGGCCGGCGTTCGGCAGCAGGCTGAACGACAGCGGGTAGACGACGGCGAGGGCGGCGCCGCCCGCCGCGGCCGGAGCCCAGCCCCGGGCCACCGCGAGGACGGCGATCACCACGGCCTGCACCGCGGCCAGCCGCAGCAGCAGCGCGTGCCGCCGCTGCCACACCTCGTCCGGCAGGGGCCGCCCCTCGGGCAGCGCGCGGCGGAGTCTGCCGATGACGGGGAGCTCCATGGAGCCCTCTTCGGCCGCGTATCCGTTTCGGATCAGTTCCGTTCCGCGGCGGTCACCCCGGGGGGTGAGGCCGAACCTGCGCCGACCGGAACGGCTCCGTGCGCAACGGGCCCGCCGGACGGGGTAGGGCCGCGGCGTGCGTGCCATCACCTACACCCGGCCCGGCGGCCCCGAGGTCCTGCAGCTGACCGACCGGCCCACCCCCGACCCCGGCCCCGGCGAGGTCCTCGTCCGGCTCGCGCTGGCCGGCGTCAACCCGACCGACTGGAAGTCCCGCAGCAACGCGCAGCCCGGACCCGGCGGCCAGGTGCCCGGCCAGGACGGCGCCGGCACGGTGGAGGCGGTCGGGCAGGGCGTGGACCCCGCGATCCGCGGCGAGCGGGTGTGGGTGTGGGAGGCGGCCTGGCAGCGTCCCTGGGGGACGGCGGCGGAGTACACCGTCGTGCCCGCGCGCCAGGCGGTGCCCATGGGCCCGAAGCCCTCGTTCGAGCTCGGCGCGGCGCTGGGCATCCCGTTCCTCACCGCGCACCGCTGCCTCACCCTCGGCGAGTCCGTGCCCGACCGGATGGGCCCCGGCTCGCTGACCGGGCGCACCGTGCTCGTGCAGGGCGGCGCCGGCGCCGTGGGCAACGCGGCGATCCAGCTGGCGCGCTGGGCCGACGCCACGGTGATCGCCACGGTGAGCAGCCCGCGCAAGGCGCAGCTGGCCGCGGCGGCGGGCGCCTCGCACGTCGTCGACTACCGGCAGCAGGACGTCGTCGCCGAGGTCCGGAAGATCGCGCCGGAGGGCGTCGACACGGTCGTGGAGGTGTCCGCGGCCCGCAACGCCGCCGTCGACGCGCAGGTCGTCGGCATGCACGGCGCGGTCGCGGTGTACGCCGACGACGGCGGCGCCGAGCTCACCATCCCGGTGCGCGCGCAGATGAGCCCCAACGCCCGCTGGAACTTCGTGCTCGTCTACACCCAGCCCGAGCGGGCCAAGGTCCTCGGCGTCGAGGACGTCGACGCCGCCCTGCTCGACGGCGCGCTGCGCGTGGGCGAGGACGCCGGCCTGCCGCTGCACGTCTTCCCGCTGGCGGAGACCGCGCAGGCGCACCGGGCCGTGCAGGACGGCGCCGTCGGCAAGGTGCTGGTCGACGTGACGGCCTAGCCGACGCCGAGGTCCTTGGCGATGAGCATCCGCTGCACCTCGCTGGTGCCCTCGCCGATCTCGAGGATCTTCGCGTCGCGGTAGAAGCGCCCGACCGGCGTCTCGTTCATGAAGCCGTACCCGCCGTGCACCTGGGTGGCCGCACGGGCGTTGTCCATCGCGACCTCGGAGCTGTAGAGCTTGGCGATCGAGGCCTCGCGGCGGAACGGCTCGCCGCGCAGCATCTTCTCGGCGGCGCGGTAGTAGGCCAGCCGCGCGGTGGAGGCCCGCACCTCCATGTCGGCGATCATGAACTGGACCGCCTGGTTGCGGCCGATCGGCCGGCCGAACGCCTCGCGCGTGCCGGCGTAGCGCACCGACTCGTCCACGCAGCCCTGCGCGAGGCCGGTGGCCAGCGCGGAGATGGCGACCCGCCCCTCGTCGAGGATCGACAGGAACTGCGCGTAGCCGCGGCCGCGCTCCCCCACCAGCGAGTCCTCCGGCACCCGGCAGTCGCTGAAGGACAGCTCGCGGGTGTCCGAGGCGTTCCAGCCGACCTTCGAGTACCGCGGGCCCACGCCGAACCCGGGCGTCCCCGACGGGATCGCGATCGCGGAGATCTCCTTGCCGCCGTCGGGCCGGGTGCCGGTGACGGCGGTGACGGTGACCAGCTCGGTGAGGTCGGTGCCGGAGTTGGTGATGAAGGCCTTGGAGCCGTTGACCACCCAGTGGCCGTCCTCCAGGCGCGCGGTGGTGCGGGTGGCGCCGGCGTCGGAGCCGCCGCCGGGCTCGGTCAGGCCGAAGGCGGCCAGCGCCTCGCCCGTGCACAGCCGCGGCAGCCAGCGCTTCTTCTGCTCCTCGCTGCCGAACCGGTAGAGCGGCATGGCGCCCAGCGAGACGCCGGCCTCCAGCGTGATGGCCACCGAGCTGTCCACCCGGGCCAGCTCCTCGATCGCCACACACAGGTCGAAGTAGGTCCCGCCCGAGCCGCCGTACTCCTCGGGGAAGGGCAGGCCGAACAGCCCGAGGTCGCCCATCTGCCGCACGATCGCGGTGGGGAACTCGTCGCGCTCGTAGAAGCCGCCGATCTGGGGGGCCACCACCTCGAGCGCGAACTCGCGGACGGTCCTCCGCAGGGCCTCGGTCTCGTCGTCGAGCCGGTAGTCCAGCACGGTGTGCTCCCTGGTGCCGGGGCGCCGGTGGGGTCCTCCCCGGGGCCCGCCTGCGGCCGCACCGGTCGGCCGGCCGCTCCCGCCCGATGTTAACGACGGTTCACATCAGGGTCCAGACGGCGGCGGCTAGCATCCGCGGCGTGACCGCCAGCCAGCCCGACTCGGCGCTGACGGCGGACGCCGCCCGGCCCTCCCGGCGGGAGCAGATCCTGCGGGCGGCCGCGCAGCTGTTCGCCGAGCGCGGCTCGCGGGCGGTCGGCGTCGACGACGTCGGCGCCGCGGTCGGGGTGACCGGCCCGGCCATTTACCGGCACTTCGCCAGCAAGGACGCGATGCTGGCCGAGATGCTCGAGGGCATCAGCCAGCGGCTGCTGGCCGGCGCGCGCGAGCAGGTGGCCGCCGCCGGTCCCGACCCCGCCGCGCAGCTGCGGGCGCTGATCGCCTTCCAGGTGGACTTCGCGCTGGACAACCCCGCGCTGATCACCGTGCAGGACCGCGACCTCGGCTCCCTGCCGCCGGACGACGCGGCCGCGGTGCGCCGGCTGCAGCGCCGCTACGTCGAGGTGTGGGTGGACGTGCTGGCCCGGCTGCGGCCCGAGGAGGGCACCGACGCCAGCCGGGCCCGCGCCCACGCCGTGTTCGGGCTGGTCAACTCCACGCCGCACAGCGCCGGCCGGCTTCCGCGCGCGCGGACGGCCGCGCTGCTGGCCGCGATGGCCGAGGCCGCCGCGACCGCCTGACGCGGCGCCCTCAGCCGGCGGACGGGTCCGGCATCGGCAGGCTCAGGCCGGTGCCGGCGACCAGGTCGAGGTCGGCGGTGCCGCCGTCGCCGGGACCGGTCCAGGCGGTCTCCACGATGGTGACCACCGAGCCCCGGACGGCGCTGGCGTACTCCGCGCCGGACAGCTCCGCGGGCGCCCCCGGGTAGGTCACGCCCTCGCGCAGCAGGTCGCTGACGTTGCCGCTGCCGTTGCGGTCGGCCAGGTCGCGCAGGCCGCGGGCCGCGGTGGTGTCGCCCATGTCCACGGTGGAGACCGAGACCACCACCGCCCGGCCGTCCACGTCGGTCGACCACAGCGCCCGCGCCAGGCCCGTGCAGTCGGCCCGCTCGAAGGAGTCCGCGACGTCCCCGTAGGAGTTGCCGACGCAGGTGTCCTCGACCTGCACCCGCTGCAGGACGAACTCCCGGCCGTCGAGGACCGTGCGCTCGCCCGGCTGCGGGCCGGCCTCCTGCGCCCCCGGGGCGGAGGCCGGGGCGCTGGTGCTCGGCGGCGCGGCCGCGGAGGCGTCGCCCCCGCCGCCGGTGAGGCTCACCAGCGCGACCACCGCGACGACGACCACGGCCAGCGCGGCGGCGGTCAGCAGTGCCAGCCGGCGCCGCGCGGCCGGCGAGCGGCGGCGCGGGCCCACCAGGGGGATCGACGGCACCGGCGGGACGGGGGCCGCGGCCGGCGGCACGACCGGCGGGGCGGCCGGCGGCGGCTCGTGCCCGGCGTCGGTGCCGGCGTCGGTGTCGGCGTCGCCGAACAGCCCGCCGATGCCGCCGGTCTCCTCGGCCGGGGCGTCCGGGGCACCGCCCCCGGACTGGACGGCGGGCGCCTCGAAACGCGCGGTGGCCCTGTGCGCCGGGGCGGGCGCCGCGAACGCGGGTTCGACGGGGACGGGCGCGACGACGGGGACGGGCGCGACGGGGACGGGCGCGACGGGGACGGGCGCGACGGGGACGGCCGGGCCGGCGGCCGCGGCACGCGCCGCGGCCTCCTCGTCCGCCCGGATCGCGGCGGCGGCGACGGCGGCGGCCGCGACCGGGTCGACCAGCGGGCCGGCCGGGGCCGGGGTGGGCGGCGGGACGGCCACGGGGGGCGGTGCCGGGACCGGCGGGGCGGGCGGCGCCGCGGGGGCGGCCGAGGCGGCCATCGCCGCGGGCGCGAGCAGCTCCCGCCTCCTCAGCACGTAGGGCGAGTACGGGAAGCCCTCGCCGTTGAGCTCCTCGACCGCGGGCCCGCGGCCCTCGAGGCCGAGCGCGGTCAGCGCGGCGCGGACGTCGGCAGTGGTCCACAGCCGCGGGTTGTCCACCCCGGCGTAGCGGGCTGCCCGCGAGATGCCGAGCAGCAGCGAGCGGGGTTCCAGCAGCGCGACCTGGTCGCCGTCGCCGAGGTCGCCGTCGGCCGGGACCAGGCCGGTGAGGTCGCCGGCCAGGACGGTGAGCCGGGCGATGCGGCCGGGCTCCAGGCCGGCCCGGCGCAGCCGGACCGCGGCGTCCATGCCGGCCCGCATGAGACCGTCCAGCGGCGTCGAGCCGCCGCCGGCCAGCTGCAGCACCTCGCCGGGACCGGCGCCCGGGCCGATGGTCCAGGAGCCCTCCGGGGTCGCGGTGACGACGCCGGTCTGCCGGACCACCTCGACCACGCGGACGACGGCCAGGCCCTCGGGGACAAAGACCACGGCGTCGGACAGGCGCCGCTCCATGGGGCCGTCGACGACCGGGAGGGAGGCCACGACGGCGCCCCGGACGGCTCCGCCGCGGTCCCAGCGGGTCAGCTCGGCGAAGAGCGCACGCTCCCCCGCCGTCTGCGGCGGCACGGGCGTCAGGGCCAGCACGTCGTCCTCCGGGGGCGGGTGGGGGTCAGGGGTGGGCCGGACGCGCGCGAGGGCGCGGGGGGCCCGGCAGCGCGATCCGGGCGGGCGGCCCGTCCGACGTTACGTCAGGTGACGGGCCGGTCCCGCTCCTCAGCGGGTCGACGCGCCGCCGTCGGCCACGCCGGCCGGGACGGCGCCGGCCGGGCGGCCCGGCTCGACGGGACGGCGCCAGGCGGCGAACCGGGCGCTGCGGCCGACCAGGTCGACCGCCGACCACAGGCCGGTGAACGCCGCGACGACCAGCACGATCGACCACCAGGACCAGTTCCACGGCGGCAGGACCCCCGCGGCGTCCTGCACCCACCCGGCGGCGTAGACCACGACGGCGGTGGCGGGCGCGGCGCTCCAGCCGGGCAGCCCGCGGGTGACCGCGAGGTCGACGCAGACAGCGCCGGCCAGCAGCACCAGCGGCAGCACCGACGGCGGGAAGCCGATCGCCACCAGCCCCGCCCACATCACGGCGCGGTAGGCGAGGTAGGTGCCGGCGACGACGGTCGCGGTCCAGCGGAATCCGACGACCTTGCGCGCCACGACCAGGGAGAGCAGGCCGGCGCAGACCAGCCACGCCGGGTGCACCCAGGAGGGCACCGGCAGCATGAACATCGTGGGCGTCTGCCCCTGCGAGGCGGCGAAGTCCAGCAGCTGCGGCTCCGCCGTCGTCCGCCCGGCCTCGTAGGCCCGCAGCGACAGGACGCCGTACTCCTGGTGCTGGTTGGGGAAGACCACGTTCTCGACGAAGAACAGCCACAGGCCCAGCGAGACGAGCGTGCGGATCCGGCCGGGCGCGGCGTACAGCCACCAGCCGCGGATCGCGCCGGCCAGCATGACCGCCGTCCCGACGTAGAGCAGCGCGTGGCTCGGGCTCCAGCTGGTGATGTCCAGCCCGTTGATCCGGTGGTTGACGATGTCGACCGGGACGGCGACGAGGAAGGTGCCGATCCCCCACTGCATGAGGCGCAGCGCCCGGCGGTCGACGCCGTAGCCGCTGTAGCTGTGGAAGACCACCAGCGCGATCACCACCGCGGTGCCGGCCGAGTTGAGCAGGTGCGGGGGCGCCAGGTCGTCGCGCAGCCACTTGAAGTGCCAGGAGACGTCCCAGGACGAGCCGAGCATCTTGAGCAGGAAGGCCCCGAGCCAGGCGCCGTAGATCCAGCGCAGCTCGGTCTCCCCCGTCGGGCGCCCGGGCCGGCCCGGCGTCGTGTACGCCAGCCACAGCCAGCGCAGCAGCGCGACGGGGTGCCGCAGCCCGGCCGCCAGCGAGCCCGGTGCCGGGGGGACCGCTCGGGCGGGAGCGGCGGGGGCGGGGTGGGGCACGGGAGGACTCCCTGGTCTCGCTGACGGGATGGACCCACCGTAACGGCGCAGGTCGCCGAAGCCGACCCCTCGAGTGGCGCCGGTGTGGCGCATGGAGTAGTGGGCCGACACGCGAGGCGTGCGGGACGGACGGGACGTAGGGTCGGCCGACGTGGCGGACAACGGCGGGCACCTGGTCTGGATCGACTGCGAGATGACCGGGCTGGACCTCACCCGGGACAAGCTCATCGAGGTCGCCGTCGTCGTGACCGACTCGGAGCTGCGGGTCCTCGACCCCGGCCTGGACCTCGTGATCTCCGCCGACGACGCCGACCTGGAGGACATGGCCGACGTCGTCACCGAGATGCACGCGAAGTCGGGGCTGACCGACGCGGTGCGCGCCTCGACGCTCACCGTGGCCGAGGCCGAGCAGCAGCTGCTGGCCTACGTGAAGCGGTGGGTGCCCGAGCGGCGGACCGCTCCGCTGTGCGGCAACTCGATCGGCACCGACCGCGGCTTCCTCGCCCGCGACATGCCCGAGCTCGACGACCACCTGCACTACCGGATGGTCGACGTCAGCTCGATCAAGGAGCTGGCCCGCCGCTGGTTCCCGCGGGTCTACTTCGCCCAGCCGCCCAAGGGCCTGGCCCACCGCGCCCTGGCCGACATCGTCGAGTCGATCCGCGAGCTGGCCTACTACCGTCGGACCCTGTTCGTCGACACCCCCGGCCCGTCGACGTCGCAGGCGCAGCGGGCCGCCGGGGAGGTCGTCGCCGGCTTCGCCGACGTGCTCTCCGCGGCCGACGCCACCCCGCCCGTGGCGCCCGTGGAGGACGGCACACCCCCGGCTGCGTCGGGGAGCTGACCGGCTCCGGTATCCTCGTCCCTGCCTCCGGCGCGAGCACGCCGCCGGGGCGCACGCGGTGGGTGTAGCTCAGCTGGTAGAGCACCAGGTTGTGATCCTGGGTGTCGCGGGTTCGAGCCCCGTCACTCACCCCACGCGGTGGAGGCCCTGGCCAGGCGACTGACCAGGGCCTCCATCCGTTCGGGCGCCGTTCGCGACGGCAATCGGCATCCGCTTGCCCCTCGATCGGGGCAGGATCGGGGGGCAGTGGCGGGGCGACTGCGCACCCCAGACAGCTCCCGACGGCCACCACGTCAGTAGCACCACGACGACCAGGGCCTCCCACCTGACGACCGAGCGCCCCGGGTGGGAGTGCGCCGTCTGGGTGGCCACCGCGCTGATGAGGGATGCACCGAGTGGTGACCACCCCTCCATCGGGGGGAGAACCGTTCAGCCGTGTCGGACTCGGGGATCCGCCTCGCGTGCTTCCGGGTGGGTGTAGTCGATCCGCGCCCAGACGTGCTTGCGGTTGTGGGCGACTGTCCAGCCATGAGCTCCGCACAGGCTCGCGACCAGGTGGAGACCCAGGCCACCGTGTGCGGCGTCGCGGCCGACGGCGACTGCCGGTGGCCGGGCGACGGCGGCGTCACTGACGTCGAGCAGCCAGAAGTGGCCGAAGGCGGTGATCTCCACGCAGACCGGCAGACTGCCGTGGCGCAGTGCGTTGCTCACCAGTTCCTCGAAGACCAGCACCAGCCGCTCGACGGCTCCCTCGTCGGCGTCAGACGGGCGGCCACCGTCGTGCAGAGCGGCGGCTAGTTCCCGCCGGTGCACGGTCAGCTCAGCGGGGGTGGCCGGTTCCCATCGGCCGACCAGGTGTGTATCGGAGCCGGGCACCGGCCAGGAGCGGCGCGCCCAGGCGCCCTGCGTCATGGGTCGCCCGGTTTCCGGTGGTCCCACTCCGGTCCTGCGCCCGGGAACGGCCGGCGCGTGGGCTCGTCGGGCGACGGCTGCAGCGGACCCCCGCGAGACTCCCGGTCCGGCGAGGCGATCGCCGTCCGCACCGCACCGGAGGACCACCGCGCCTGCCCGCGAGCCGGAGCCCGCCTGCTGCCGGTGACGAGGTCCTGCCAGCGGGACACTCGGGGCGCCGCGAGAACCGGCGTCATCGCCGCGGCCATCAGAGGATCCCGAGCTCGCGGGCCCGGCGAACCGCCTCGTTGCGTCGGGTGGCCCCGAGCTTGCGGAGGATGCTCCGGACGTGGGTCCTCACGGTGTTGATGGAGACGAACATCGCCGCGGCGATCTCGGTCGTGGAGAGCATCTCCGTGAGGTGCCGCAGGACCTCCCTCTCCCGAGGGCTGAGCGCGCCGATGACCACCGGGGCGGGAGTGCCCGCCGATGGGGCATCGGGCGCCGCAACGGACCGCCGTGGTGCCGGCACGGGAGGCACCGGCGGCGCGGTCGGGCTCAGCCAGGCACCGGCGGCGGCCAGTACCGGGTCGGTGCGCAGCAGCGGACGCAACTGCGGTGGCGCGTCGAGGAAGGGGCGACGCAGCCGCTCGGGGGCGGCCAGGCGCAGCGCCCGCTCGAGGACGGTGACGGCGCCGGAGGTGTCCGCGACCCGGGCGCGCAGGCAGGCCCGGACGACGGCGTCCTCGATGGCGAGCACCGGCAGCAGCGGGCCGCTCGTGGTGGCGACCGACTCGGGCGGGTCCTCGTCGAGGCCGAGGGCACCGGCGGTGGCACGCAGCAGCGCGGACCGGGGTGAGGCGGCGGGCAGCCGGTCGAGCAGTCGCCGGTAGCCGGGCCCGTCGCGGCGGGCGAGACGGATGCGCGCGGCCTCGGCGACGACCTGCTCCCGCACCCAGCGCGGCAGGGCGACGATGTCGAGGACGGGTCGCAGCGCCTGGTCGGCGGCGTCGGGTTTCCCGCGTGCTCGCCGCAGCCGGCCGTGCAGCACGGCCTGGAGCGGGCCGGTGACGGCGGCGTCCTGCTGCCGTTCCTCGGCGCGGGTGAGCCAGCGGCAGGCCTCGCCGGGCTCGTGGCGTTCGAGGCACGTCCAGGCGGCGGCGGTCGCCGCGGCAGCCGCCCGCCGGTTCTGAGGCAGCCGGAGTTGCTCGGCGAGCTCCTCGTGGTCCTCCACCAGGTCCGCGGCGTGCCGCAGCCGTCCGGCCAGCGCTTCCAGCAGTGCGAGGTCGGCCAGGCAGTGGGCGCGCAGCCGAGGGGCGGCGTCCGTGGCGGTGGCCGTGGTCAGCGCGCCCCGGACGGCGTCGAGCAGCGTGTCGTCAGAAGCGTCGGTGTGCAGCAGCGCGGCCGCTCCGGCGGCGGCGAGGACGGCAGCCAGCACAGCCCGCCGCGGCTCCGGGGCCCCTCGCAGGTCGGCCAGGAGGGGCTCCGCGTCGGCAGCAGCGGCCCGCACGTCCTCGCCGGTCGGGCCGGCGGCCGCGGCGGCGGCACAGGTGGCTGCGGCGGCGACGCGCAGTGCGGGGCGGTTCCCGGCGTCGGCGGCGGCGGCTGCGGTCAGAGTCAGGTCGGCCGGGCTTGCCGCGGCTCCGGAGCCGAGCGTCGCCGCGGCGCGCAGCACCGCCCCGTCCACCCCGTCCGCCCCGGCCGGCACGGGACCGGCGGCGGTCCCGTCCGCCAGCAACCCGGCGACGGCCAGGTCGTCGATCAGCAGGCGGGCGTTGAGCTGCCGGTCGCCCGCGGTGTCCGCGTGCGCGATCGCCCGCGGCAGGTCCCCGGCGGCGGCATACCAGGCGGCGCAGGTCCGGTGCAGGGCGGCGACGTCGCCGGGGTGGTCGTAGGCCAGCTGGGCCTGCAGGATCTCGCGGAAGAGGGCGTGGATCCGGTAGCCACCGGCCGCGCCGGCGGCACGCTCGACGAAGGCGTTCGCGGCGGTCAGCGACGCCAGCACCCGGCGGCCGTCGGGCCGGCCGGTCAGCCGCTCCAGCAGGTCGGGCCACAGCTGGTCGGTGACGCTGATCCGCAGCAGGAACCGGCGCACCGCCGCGGACTGGCGCCCCAGCACCTCCGCGGACAGGTACTGGGCGACGCTGCCGTCGTCGGCGGCGAGGGCGGTGAGCAGCTCCTCCGGCGGGGTGCCCTGGGTGAGCGGTGCCGCGGCCAGCCGCAGCGCGACCGCCCAGCCCTCCGTGGCGGCGCACAGTGCGGCGGCGACGTCCGCGGAGACGGGGGCACCGAGCGCGGCGAACAGGGCGCCGGCCTCCTCGGCGGTGAACGCCAACCGGTCGGCGCGGATCTCGGTCAGCGCGTCGGTGAGGCGGTACCGGTGCAGCGGCAGCAGCGGGTCGGAGCGGGCGCACAGCACCAGCCGCAGCCGCGTCCCGGCGTAGCGGATGAGCCGGTCGAGCGCGTCGAGGAGGTCCCGGCGGGTCAGGCAGTCGGCGTTGTCGAGGACCAGCACGACCGGCGCGGGCAGCGCGAGCAGGGCCGCGGCCAGGCGGGTGGGGGCCGCCTGCCCCGGTCCGGCCGGCTCGGGCAGCTCGACCCCGGTCCGGCGCAGCGCCGCGGTGACCTGGGCCCAGAAGGCGGCCGGGACGTCGTCGGCCTCCTCCAGGGACAGCCAGGCGACGCGTTGCCGATCGTCCTGGCGTTGCCGACCGTCCTGCGCGCGTAGCCAGGACGCGGCGAGCACCGTCTTCCCCGCGCCGGCCGGCCCGCTGAGCAGCGTCACCGGTGTGGTGGCCACGCCACGGGAGAGCAGGGTCAGCAGCCGCGGCCGGGGCACCGGGGGGAATCCCAGCGGCGGCGGGGCCAGCTTCGTCTCCAGCACGACGGCGTGGAAGCGGGTGGGAGCACCTGCCGCTGCGGCCCTGCCCTGCTCGCCGGGCGCGGTGAGCAGCTCGGACATGGGGCCCTTCCTTCCTCGCCCGCAGCCGGCGGCGCGGGCTCTGAGGGTGACCTCTTCGTGGTGCTGGTGTCGGGGGACGAGTGAGGAACCGAGCTGAGACGTGGAGCGGGGGATCAGGAGGCGTGCTCCCCTCCACGCTGCCGAGGGATCGCGCCGCCGCATCCCGCGGGGTCCTCCCGCCCGTGAAGCAGCCCGAGCAAGCGGGCCCGAGGAACCACGTCGGCCCGGGCAGGCGCGCCGAGCATGTTCTGCAGGCGGTGGATGCGGGTGCGGACCGTGTTGGTCGAGATGGACATGGCCGCGGCGATGGTTGCGGTGGACCGACCGGAGGCGAGGTGGTGCAGCAGCTCGAGGTCGCGCCCGGTCAGCGACACCGAGGTGGGAGCACCGGTCGTCGTCGCCGGCGGTGGCGGTCTGGGCATGTCGCCCCCTCCTCGGGGCCCGTCGAGGATCCGGCGCCGCCGCCTCGATTCGGCGGATCGGTCACGCCCCGCCAGACGGATGGGACCCTTCGTCGTGGCGCGCCGGGGTGTCACGACAGTAGGTCCGGAAGGGAGTCCCCGCTTTTCGGTTTCGGACGATTCACTTGCGGTCTGCGGACACCGCTGGGAGACGTCGATGGACCGGTTCGTGCGCTGTGCGGCGCTGATCGGCTTCCCGGAACTGGCTCGGTCCCTCGGCCTGGACGCGGAACGGCTGCTCGCGGAGGTGGGCCTGCGCATCGGGGAACTCGCCGACCAGGACAGGTGGATCCCCGCCGCTCCGGTCGCCCTGGTGCTGGAGCGGGCGGCGGCCGAGTCGGGCTGCGAGGACTTCGCCGTCCGGCTGAACAGGTGGCGCCGGTTCTCCGGTCTCGGTCCGATCGGCCTGGTGCTCCGGGAGGAGCCCGACCTGCGCAGCGCACTGGATCTCCTGATCCGCTACCAGTACGCCTACAACGGCGTCATCGACCTGCGGCTGGTGGAGGCCGATGACCTCGCCACGGTGCAGGTGTGGCTGGAGATCGGCCGGCCGGTCCCCCTCCGGCAGTGCCTGGATCTCACCACCGGGACGCTGCTGTCCACCATCCGCGCGCTCATGCGAGCCGACTGGGAGCCCCGGGTCGTCTGCTTCTCCCATCCCGCCCCGGCCGACCTCACCGCGTTCCACCAGGTGTTCGGGGGTGCACTGCGGTTCGACCACGAGTTCACCGGCGTGGTCTTCCCCACCGGCGACCTGGACACCGCGACGGTGACCGCCGACCCGGAGTTCCGGCCCTACGCGAGGCAGTTGTTGCGGTCGCTGCCGGCTCCCCGCACCGCGACCACGGCCGACGAGGTCGGCTCGCTCGTGGAGTTCCTGCTGCCGCTCGGCCGCTGCTCGATGGCCCACGTCAGCCGTGAGCTCGGCGTGCAGCCACGCACCCTGCACCGGCGTCTGATCGCCGAGGGGCGGAGCTTCTCAGCGATAGTGCAGACCACTCGCGTCCGGCTCGCCGCGCACCACCTGGCCAACGAGCGGTACTCGGTCACCGAGATCTCCGGCCTGCTCGGCTTCGCCACGCCCAGCGCCTTCTCCGCGTGGTTCCGCCAGCACTTCGGCACCAGCGCCAGGGAGTGGCGCGCCCGCACCCGCATCCGCACCGTGCCCGCGGTCGAGGACCGGTCGGAGGTCGAGGTCGGCCGGGGTGGGTGAGCGAGAGCCGGCCGGCTCAGCGCCTCCCACCGTCCCGGCTCCGCCGACCGGAGGCCGTCGGCTCTTCCCGTGGCTGGTGCTGGGCCTGTCGTTCGCGCTGCTGCTGTCGGACTACATGTGCCGGCAGGTGCTGGTCGCGGTCTTCCCGTCCCTCAAGGTCCAGTGGGCGCTCTCGGACACCCAGCTCGGCACGCTCTCGAGCGTCGTCGCCCTGACCGTGGGCGTGCTGACGGTGCCTCTGTCGATGCTCGCCGACCGCTTCGGGCGCCGCCGGGCGATCGTGGGCATGGCCGTGGTGTGGAGCCTGGCGACACTCGCCTCGGCGCTGGCCGCCGGCTACGCCCAGCTGCTCACCGCGCGCGTGTTCATCGGGGTCGGCGAGGCCGCCTACGGCAGCGTCGGCCTGGCCGTGGTGCTGTCGGTCTTCCCCGCGCATCGCCGGGCGGCACTGTCCGGGGCGTTCAGCGCCGGCGGCTCGTTCGGCTCCGTGCTCGGCGTCGCGCTCGGCGGCGCGCTGGCCGCCCGCTACGGCTGGCGCTGGTCGGTCGCCGCGATGGCCGTGATCGGGCTCGCCCTGACCGTGCTCTACCGGCAGATGGTCACCGACGCAGAGCTCGCCCGGCACGCCTGCCCCGAGCCCGGCACCCGCCCCGCCACGACCGTTCGACCACGGCTGACCCCCCTCCTGTCCCCGCCCGCCCTGCTGTGGGCCTACCTCGGCGGCGGGCTGCAACTGTTCGTCGCGGGCACCCTGCTCGCCTGGCTGCCCAGCTACCTGCACCGGGCCTACGACCTGCCCCTCGGCGCCGCGGCGGGGCTCGCCTCGCTGCTGCTCCTGGGCATGGCCGTCGGCATGATCGGCTGCGGGCTGCTCACCGACCGCCTCGCCCGTGGCGCACCCATCCGCACCTGGACCACGGCGATGACCTATGCGGCGGCATCACTGCTGCTGCTCGGCGTCGGTTTCGCTCTGCCGCCTGGCCCGGCGCAGCTCGCTCTCATCGGGGCCGGCGCCTTCTTCGCCGCCGGCACCACCGGCCCGGCCGGGGCTCTGGTGGCCGGCCTGGCCCCCGCGCAGGTGCGGGCCAGCGCGCTCGGCGTGCTCGCCCTGGCCTACAACCTGCTCGGTCTCTCCACCGGGCCGCTGGTCGTGGGAGTGCTCGCCGACCGCCTGGGCCTGCCCACCGCGATGCTCCTGGCACCGGCCGTCTCCCTCGTCGTGCTCGTCGTGCTCGCCGCAGGCCGCCGCGCCTACCCGGAGAGCGTTCGACGCGTCGCGGATCGGCCGTGACCGTCGGCATGCCGCGGATCCGCCCCGGGTGCCCTGGGAGGCGAGCGGGCCAGGTCCGCCTGCAGGCTGCCCCAGGAGCAACCGGGGACCGCCGATGACCTGGGGGGTAGATCGGGGGCAACTGACCGCTCAGGACCGCTGCAGGCCGCTCAGGACCGCTCCACGACGTCCGAGCGCACGCGTAGCCTGCGCATCCGCCGGGCCACCAGGCCCGGGACCGGCCTCACTCGCGGGTTCGAGCCCCGTCACTCACCCCACGCGGGGAGGCCCGGGGGGGCTTGCCCCCCACGGCGACCCCGGGGGGGCGGGCCGGTGGCGCGGCCGGCCCGCCTC
>NZ_JBJGZB010000032.1:0-44359 GCF_054050295.1 Geodermatophilus sp. SYSU D01045 | reverse complement strand
CCCCCCCCCCCCCCCCCCCCCCCCCCCCCCCCCCCCCCCCCCCCCCCCCCCCCCCCCCCCCCCCCCCCCCCCCCCCCCCGGTGCCGGCCGGCAGCGGCTCGGCGTCGGCGAGCGCGTCGACGTCGTGCTCGTCCGGGCCGCCGGGGTCGACGGTGACCTGGAACGGCCGCCCGGCCTTCCCGCCCTTGACGCCCCAGCAGGACAGGATCGAGCGGTCGGCGATCGACATGAAGTGCGCGTCGCGCAGCACCCGTATGTGCTTCTCGTAGCCGCAGCCGCCGCGGTAGCGGCCCGGCCCGCCGGAGTCCAGGGCCAGGCCCAGCCGCTCGACGCGCAGCGGGAAGCGGGACTCGGTGAACTCGGTGGGCAGGTTCCGCGAGTCCGGGACGACGTGGATGGTGTCCTCGCCGTCGGCGTAGTACCGCCCGCCCGAGCCGCCGCCGAGCACCTCGCGCATGAGGTAGGGGTTGCCGTCGAGGTCGGTGCCGTAGACGCCGGTGTAGCGGATCGTCTCCTGGTCGGCGGGCATCCGGCCGCCGGTGGCCTTGGCCAGCACGCCGGCCAGCACGCCGAGCAGCCGCAGGATGACGAACGTGCGGGCGTTGGTGGGCGCCGGGAAGACCGGCGTGAGCAGCGTGCCCTTCTCCGGGAAGCGCATCTCGATGAGCGGGACGACGCCCTCGTTGACGTCGAGCTCGGCCATCCGCTCGGGCGTCTCGGCCAGGTTGCGCAGGATCGGCGCCAGCCACTTCTTGAGGAAGTTGCCGTCGGCGTAGTCGCCGCAGTGGTTGATCGGGCCCTTCGCCTGCGGGCCGGTGCCGGTGAAGTCGATGACCAGCGGGGTCTCCCTCGAGGAGTCCATGGTCAGCGTGATCCGCTGGCGGTGGAGCTGGGGCTCCTCGACGCCGTCGTGCTCGGCGTAGTCCTCCCAGACGTAGGTGCCGTCGGGGATCTGCGACAGGATCTCCCGCCGGTAGACCTCGGTGGAGTTGGCCAGGATCGCGTCGAAGCACGCCTCGACGGCGGGCACGCCGTACCGGTCGAACAGCTCGCCCAGGCGCCGGGCGCCGGCCAGGCACGCGGAGCACTCGGCGTCGAGGTCGGCGGCCAGCGAGTCGGGCATCCGGGAGTTGCGGGTCATGATCTTCAGCGCCGACTCGTTGGGCACGCCGCGGTCCCACAGCTTGATCGGGGGGACCATCAGGCCCTCCTCGTACACGCTGGTGGCCGCGCTCGGCATGGACCCGGGCACCGCGCCGCCGATGTCGTCGTGGTGGCCGAACGCCTGGATGAAGGCCACGACCTCCGGCTCGCCGGTCTCCGGGGAGGCGGCGAACACGGGCACCGTCACGCACAGGTCGGGCAGGTGGCCGATCCCGCCCTCGGACAGGTAGACGTCGTTGTGGAAGAAGACGTCGCCCACGTTCATGGTCTCGATCGGGTAGTCGCGCACCACCGGGTGCACGAGCGCCGAGTACGAGCGGCCGGTGAGCTTGCGCAGCTGCCGGTCGTGGATGCCGGCACGGAAGTCGTGCGCGTCGCGGATCATCGGCGACCGGGAGGTGCGCCCGATGGAGGTCTCGACCTCCTTCTCGATCGCGGCCAGCGTGCCGGCGACGATCTCGACGAGGACCGGGTCCGCCTCGACCTTGCCGTTCGTCAGGGTCATCAGGACTCCTTGGTGAGCAGCAGGTTGCCGTGGGCGTCGACCGTGGCGGCGAAGCTGGGGTGCACCGGGACGGTGGAGCCGAACTCCTCGATGACCGCCGGACCGCTGACCACGTCACCGGCGCCCAGCCGGGTGCGGTCGTAGGTCGGGGTGTCCACCCAGTCGTCGAAGAAGACCCGGCGGGAGCCCGTGACGGCCCGGTCCGTCCCGCCGTCCCGCTCGGGCAGCCGCACGACGTCCGGGCGGCGGATCGGCCCGATGCCGCTGACCCGCAGGTTGACCCACTCGACGGCCTGGCGCGGGTCGTCGGCGAAGTCGTAGCCGTAGAGCCGGCGGTGCGCGGCGTGGAAGGCCTGCGCGACGTCCTCCGCGGCGGCGCGGTCGAGCCCGCCGTCGGCCACCGGGACGCGCACCTCGAACGCCTGGCCCACGTAGCGCAGGTCGGCGGTCCGCTGCATCCGCTGCTGGTCGCGCCCGAAGCCCTCGCCGTCGAGGGCGGTCTGCGCCTGCGCCTCGAGGTCGCCGAACACCGACTGCACGCGCCCCAGGTCGAGGTCGAGGTGCCGGGAGACGACGGTCTGCACGTAGTCGTTGCGGACGTCGACGGTGAGCAGCCCGAACGCGCTGACGTTGCCCGGGTTCGGCGGCACCAGCGTGCGGGGCAGGGTGAGGATGTCCATCAGCCGGCAGGCCAGCAGCGAGCCCGAGCCGCCGAACGTGGTGAGCGTGAAGTCGCGGACGTCGAGGCCCCGGGCGACCGTCACCTGGCGCAGCGCGTTGGCCTGGTTCCAGGCGGAGATCTCCAGGATGCCGGTCGCGGTGCGCTCGAGGTCCATGTCGAGCTTCGCCCCGAGCTGCTGGAGGCCCTCGCGCGCGGCGTCGACCGACAGCGGGATCTCGCCGCCGAGCAGGTGCGGGGGGATCCGGCCGAGGACGACGTGGGCGTCGGTCACCGTCGGCTGGTCGCCGCCGTCGGGATAGCACATCGGGCCGGGGTCGGCGCCGGCCGACCTCGGGCCGACCTTGAGCGTGCCCTCGGGCGACAACCAGGCGATCGAGCCGCCGCCGGCGCCCACGGTGACGACGTCGATCATCGGGATCTTCGACGGGTAGTCGCCGACCGAGCCCTCGGTGGTCAGCGCGGGCTCGCCGTCGATGACCACCGTGACGTCGGTGGAGGTGCCGCCGCCGTCGCAGGTGAGCACGCGGTCGAAGCCCGCCGTCCCGGCGATCAGCGCTGCGCCCAGGGCGCCGGCCGCAGGGCCGGAGAGCATCGTGGTGATCGGCTGGTGCACGACCTCGCCGGCCGACAGCACGCCGCCGTTGCTCTTCATGACGTAGAAGGGCACGCCCGGCGCGATCTCGTCGAGGCGGGTGCGGATGTTGGTGACGTAGGCGCCGACCTTCGGCTTCACGGCGGCGTCGACGAGCGTGGTCACCGAGCGCTCGTACTCGCGGTACTCGCGCAGCACCTGCGAGCTGATCGACACGACGGCGTCCGGGTGCTCCTCGCGCAGCACCTCGAGCATGGCCCGTTCGTGCGCGTCGTCGGCGTAGGAGTGCAGGAAGCAGACGCCGATCGTGGTGATGCCGGCGTCGCGGAAGAAGCGGGCGGCGGCGACGGCGTCGTCGCGGTCGAAGGGCCGGACCTCGGTGCCGGTGTGGTCCAGCCGCCCGCGCACGGTGCGCACCAGGTCGGCCGGGACGATCCGCGGCGGCTTGACCCAGAAGTAGCTGTTGCCGTAGCCGTCGGGCACCGACTGGCGGGCGATCTCGAGCACCGACTCGTAGCCCTCGGTGGTGACGAACCCGATCCGGTCGAGCTTGCCCTCGAGCAGCTGGTTGGTGGCGACCGTCGTCCCGTGGCTGACCGCGGTGACCGCGGAGCCGTCGAGGTCCAGGAGGCCGAGCACCTTGCGGACGCCGGCGAGGAAGCCCTCGGCGGGGTCGGCCGGGGTGGACGGCGTCTTGGTCGTCGTCGTCCGTCCGGTCTCCTCGTCGACGGCGACGACGTCGGTGAACGTGCCCCCGGTGTCGATCCCGATCCGGACCCGGCGCGCCGCTGCCATGGGCCGATACCTTAGCGCTGAGGGATCTGGGCGGGAAGGGACGCGCCTCGAGTCGCACCCGAGCCGCCCGCAAGCCGCGGTGGCGACGGTCGGGGCGTGACCCGACCCCTCCTGCGCGCCGCGACCCTGTCCGCCGGGCTCGTCCTGCTGTCCGCCTGCGGGACCGGCTGGCCCGACGACGCGGGGGGACCGGTGCCGCCGGGGCCCTACACGGGCGTGACCGACGGCGCGCTGTTCCACGACGCCGTGGACGGGGAGTTCGAGGCCGACCACGTCGCCGGCGACGACGCCGCCGTCTGGGTGCTCGGCGACCGCCCGTTCGACGTCGAGCGCGACCCGCTGCCCCGGCCGGCCGACGTGCTGCTCGCGTACCCGGTCACGGCCGGCGGACCGGGGGAGCCGGTGGCCTTCCCCCGAGGGCGGGGACTGGCCGCGGACGACGAACCCCCTCACCGCCGGCCTGGCGCTGGCGCCCGACGGCGACGCGCTGCTGCTGGCCCAGCTCGCCGACGACAGCGGCACCGACGCGGGCGTGCCCGAGCTGGTGCTGCTGCGCTTCGACCCGGGGAGCGGCGAGGTCACCCGGCTCCCGCTGGCCTGGGAGTGGCCCTTCCAGGACTCCGCGCTGGTGTCGTGGACCGAGGTGGAGTGCGACGCCGAGGGGGCCTGCGTCGCGCGGTTCAGCGAGGGCGAGGGGCAGGAGGCCGACGCCGTCCTGGACGCCGACACCGGCGCCGTGCTGGCCGAGGACCCGCCCGGGGAGGACCTGCGGGGGCACCCGACGCCGGTCGCGGACCTGCGGGTGCTGTCCGGCGTCGCGACCCAGGCGGCGCCGCCGGGCGACTCACCGGGCCACGACTGGCGGATCCCGTGGGTCCGGTTCACCACGGGCGCGGGGGAGTCGGTCGGCCCGCGGGTGCCGCTGTCGACGGTCAGCGCGGAGGTCGTCGACCGGCAGGTGCGCCCCGACGGCACGCTGCTGCTCGCCGTCCGGGAGGAGCGCAGCGACACCACGCGGCTGCTCGCGCTCGCGCCGGGCGATCCCGAGCCGACGGTGCTGGCCGAGACCGGGTGGGCACCGGACCGGGACGCGCTGGCCGTCGACGAGGCGGCCGGCCGGGCGCACCTGCTCGGGTCCTCCGACGTCCTGGTGCCGGTGCTGGTGACCGTCGACCTGGCCGCGGGGGAGGTGACCGACTCGGGGCCGCTCTGTCCCGGGGAGGCCGGCCTCGACCACCTGCGGCTCACCGCGGCCGGCGCCGTCGCCGTCGGGTGGTGCGGGGAGCGGGGCGAGGGCCTGTGGGTGCTCCGGTGAGGCAGCGATACCGGACGGTCCGGGGCCGCCGAGATCGACGGCTGTCGTCCCGGCGTGCTGTGATCGCCTGCGCGGGGCACGCGGTCCCGCCCGCACGGGGAGGGAGGGGACCCGGAGTGCACGGCAGCTGCGGGGACGGCTCCCCCGGGGTCCGGTAGCGCCCGGGTGGACGGCCGGCTGGCACACGAGTTCGTGGAGGGCACCGACGCCCTCGTCTGCGTCGTGGACGCCGACGGGCGCGTCCTGCTGGCCAACCCGGCGCTGCAGCGGTTCACCGGGCGCCCGGCCGACGGCCTGGTCGGCACCCTCTTCTGGGACGTCTGGGTGGTCCCCGAGCACCGCGAGCTCGCGCGGGACGCGGTGGAGCGGGCGATCGCCACCGGTCGCGCCCACCCGCAGGAGGGCGCCTGGCTGACCGCCGACGGGTCCCGGCGCCTGATCTCGATGCAGAACAACGTGCTCACCGGCGCCGACGGCCGCCCCTACGCGGTCGCGTGCGTGGGGATCGACGTGACCGACCAGCGGCGGCGGGAGGCGGTGCTGTCGGAGCGGGCGCGCACCGACCGGCTCACCGGGATCCTCAACCGGGGCGCGCTCTTCGAGGAGCTGGCCCACTGCCTGGACCCGGCGGCCGGCCGCGACTGCGGTGTCCTGTTCTGCGACCTCGACGGGTTCAAGGTGGTCAACGACGTGCACGGGCACGCCGTCGGCGACGCGGTGCTGGTCGAGGTCGCCGCCCGGTTCCGCGCGGAGGCGGGGTCCGACGGGGTCGTCGGCCGGTTCGGCGGGGACGAGTTCGTGGTCCTGTGCCCCGGCCGCGACGAGGCCGAGCTCGCCGACCTCGCCGCCGCCGTGCGCGAGCGGGTCGGCGCGCCGGTGCCCACGGCGGCCGGCCCGGTGGTGGTCGGCGTCAGCGTCGGCGGTGCCGTGGGGCGGCCCGGGGCCGCGCCGGACGAGGTGATCGCCCGGGCCGACCGCGCGATGTACGGCGCCAAGACCCGCCAGCGCCGCCGCTGGGAGCGCTAACGGCGCGGCCGGCCGATCCCGGTGGCGTAGAGGACGGCGAGGACCGCGCCGGACGGGGCGAACCAGATGAACCACGGGTAGGCCGCGTCGCCGCTGCCGAGGGAGACCAGCAGCCAGACGACGACGTTGACCGCGACCGCGGCGGCCCACACGGTGGCGAGCACCCGCATCGCCGTCCCGCCGTCGGTGTCGGAGAAGACCCGGTGCCGCGGCGCCGGGGGCGGCGGGGGTGGCGGCTCGGGCAGGTCGCGGGTGACCCGCTCCAGCTCGCCGCGGGTGCGGGCTGCCCAGGCCGCCGTCACCCGCTCGTCGAACTCGTGCAGGTCGAGCTGGCCGGCGCCGACCGCCCGGTGCAGCCGGTCCTGCACCGCCCTCCGCTCGACGTCGGAGACCCGCACTTCCTCGGCCCGCACCGGCTCGCCCATGCGCCTGATCGTGGCACCGCCGGACCCCCGTCGGGGTCCGTCGAGCGGTGGACGGTTCAGTCCGCGACGGCGCGCAGCAGGCGGGCCAGCTCGGCGCGCTCGGCGGTGGACAACCGGGCGAACAACTCGCGGGTGTCGGCGCGGCGGGCGGCGTCCACCTCGGCCTGCACCCGGCGTCCCTCGGCGGTCCCCCGCAGCAGCACGGCCCGGCGGTCGGTCGGGTCCGGGGTGCGCTCCAGCAGGCCGCGCTCCTGCAGCGCGTCGGCCACCTCGGTCGCCGAGCGGGGCGCGATGTGCAGCGCCTCGGCCAGGTCGGACAGCCGCACGCCCTCCTGCAGGACCACCACGCGCAGGGCGCGGGCCTGGTGGGGCGACAGCGCCCACGGCGCCAGGACGTCCCGCCAGCGCCGGCGCTGGGTGCGGGCGGCGCGCATCACCAGTTCGCCGAGCTCGGCGCCCTCGTCGTCCACGGGGGAATGCTACCGACAGTGGTGTGGTTACCGGAACGTGAGGTAGCCTCAGCAACCACGGAGGTGGTCGCCATCGACGAGATGGGGAGTGGTCGAGGGAGGGGCGGGCCCGGGCGGGCCGTCGACCCCGCGGACCGGGCGCAGCTGGAGCGCGCGCCGGTCTCCCTGCGCCGGGTCGCGGCGCTGTTCCGCCCGTACCGCTGGCAGGTCGGGACCGTGGTGGCGCTCATCGTCACCTCCTCGGTCGTCGCGCTGGCGACGCCGTTCCTCGTCCGGCTGGTCATCGACGAGGCCCTGCCCCGGCAGGACGTGCCGCTGCTGGTCTGGGCGGTCGCCGGCATGGTCGCCGTCACCGGCGTGACCGCCGTCCTCGGCGTGGTGCAGACCTGGCTGTCGACGACGGTCGGCCAGCGGGTCATGCACGGCCTGCGGACGGCGGTGTTCGCGCACCTGCAGCGCCAGTCGCTGGGCTTCTTCACCCGGACCCGCGGCGGCGAGGTCCAGTCGCGGCTCACCCACGACATCGGCGGCATGCAGTCGGTGGTCACCTCGACGGCGACCTCGCTGGCGTCCAACGCGACGACCGTCGTCGGCACGGTGGCCGCCATGGTGGCGCTGTCCTGGCGGCTGTCGCTGCTCTCCCTGGTCGTCCTGCCGCCGGCGATCGCGCTGACCCGCAAGGTGGCGCGGATGCGCCGCGCGGTCACCGCCCAGCGGCAGCGGCACCTCGCCGACCTGCACGGCCAGGTGGAGGAGGGGCTGTCGGTGAGCGGCGTGCTGCTGGGCAAGACCCTCGGCGCCGGCCCGGCCGCCTCGCGCCGGTTCGCCGCGACGTCGGAGGACCTGGTCGGCCTCGAGGTGCGCTCGCAGCTGGCCGGGCGGTGGCGGATGGCCTCGATGAGCGTCGTGTTCGCCGGCATCCCCGCGCTGATCTACCTGTTCGCCGGGCTGCCGGCGACCTCGGACGGCATGACCATCGGCACGCTCGTCGCCTTCACCGCGCTGCAGGGGACGCTGTTCCGCCCGCTGATGGGCCTGCTCGACGTCGGCGTCTCGGTCACCAGCTCGATGGCGCTGTTCAGCCGGGTCTTCGAGTACCTGGACCTGCCGGTGGAGATCGACGACCCGGAGTCCCCGGTCGAGCCGGACCCGGCGGCGGTGCGCGGCGAGGTCCGCTGGGAGGGCGTGGACTTCACCTACCCCGACGGCGCCCGCCCGGCGCTGCGCGGGGTCGACGTCGCCGTCCCCGCGGGCACGACGCTGGCGCTGGTGGGGGAGACCGGCTCGGGCAAGTCGACGATGGCCTCGCTGGTCGCCCGGCTGGCCGACCCGACCGCCGGCCGCGTGACGATCGACGGCCTCGACCTGCGCGACCTGCGGCTGGCCACGCTCGCGCAGGTGGTCGGCGTCGTCGCGCAGGAGACCTACCTGCTGCACGCCACCGTGCGGGAGAACCTGCGGCACGCCCGGCCCGACGCCACGGACGCGGAGATCGAGGCCGCCGCCCGCCGCGCCCAGGTGCACGAGGTCATCGCCGCGCTGCCCGACGGCTACGACACTGTCGTCGGCGCCCGCGGTCACCGGTTCTCCGGCGGGGAGAAGCAGCGGCTGGCCATCGCCCGCACGCTGCTGCGCGACCCGCGGGTGCTGGTGCTCGACGAGGCCACGAGCGCGCTGGACACCGCGACCGAGCGCGCGGTGCAGGCGGCGCTCGACGAGGCCCGCCGCGGCCGGACGACGATCACCATCGCGCACCGGCTGTCCACGGTGCGGCACGCCGACCGGATCGTCGTCCTCGACGCCGGCCGGGTGGTGGAGTCCGGCACGCACGCGGAGCTGGTGGCCCGCGGCGGCCGCTACGCGGAGCTGGTCGCCGCCGGCGACGACGCGGGGGACCTGCTCGCTGCGTGAGCCGACAG
Organism: Geodermatophilus sp. SYSU D01045; assembly: GCF_054050295.1. Classification (NCBI taxonomy): domain Bacteria; kingdom Bacillati; phylum Actinomycetota; class Actinomycetes; order Geodermatophilales; family Geodermatophilaceae; genus Geodermatophilus; species Geodermatophilus sp. SYSU D01045. The sequence continues at coordinate 35,466 of NZ_JBJGZB010000032.1, read as the reverse complement.
CGCTAGGAAGGCGCTCACGCGAGCTCCACGGCCTTCAGGCGGGCGCCGCGGAAGGCGGCCAGCCGCTCGGCCTGCTCCTCCACCGCGGACCGGACGGCGCGGGAGAGCGGCGCCCACGGCTCGACGGCGACGGTCAGCGACGACCCCGCCTTGCGCGGCCGCCAGGCGCCGGCGATCCCGCCGTCCGCGAGCACCGCGCCCGGCCGGCCGAGCACCGGCCACAGCTCCTTGCGACGGGCGGCGTCGGGGGCGAGCGTCTCCCGGTCGCGGGCCTGCAGGAACAGGTCGAACGGGCCCAGCAGGCGGACTCCCGCGGGGGCCGGGGCGCCGAGCCGGCCGGCGTCGTCGGCCAGCACCCAGCGTCGCTGCCCGTCGACCTCCACCTCGACGGCGTCCTCGGGCCAGCGCTCCTTCACGTCCTCCACCGGCGCGTCCAGGTAGCCGGCGACGTGCTGCGGCGTGGCCGGGCCGAGCAGGTGCAGGTACGCCCGGACGACGTCGAGCCGGCCGGGGAGTGTCTCCGCCGGCGCGAACCCCGGCACCGGCTGCAGCACCGGCGGGGAGGTGCCCGGCTGCAGCTCCAGCCCCGCGTGCAGCGCGGCGAGGCGGAACGGCTGCTCGTAGAGGTGCACCGCGTCGCAGGGGCGGCAGAACCGGTTGTAGGGCTCCTCCATCACGTCCGACAGCCGCCGCGACATCTCGCCCTTGACCGTCGGCACGGTGACGATCTCCCGCATCCGCGCGGCGATGGTGTCCAGCGCGGTGAGCACCGGGATGCCCGCGGCCTTCAGCGGCTTCGCGGCGTCGAAGACCCGCTTGGCCGCGTCGGCCTCGGAGAACGGCGCGGTGGCCGCGGCGACGGCGGGCAGGTCGGCGCGGCGGTACAGGTGCGGGGCGCCGCGCAGCGTCCACGCGGTGGCCAGCTCGCCGTCCCCGGGGACGACGCCGCGGATCGCCAGCGCCCACAGCCCGCCGTCGGGACCGGTGTCCTGGACGCCGAGGTCGAGGACGGCCGTGCCGGCGACGGTTCCGGCGTCGCGGTCCAGCTGCTGGGCGGCGACGCGGAAGGCGAGGACGTCGCGGGCGGACGCGGTCTGCACGCCCGGGACCCTAGGCCCGGCCGGGGACGCCGGGCGGCGTCCCCGGCCGGTGCGGTCAGTCGCGCCGGCCCTGCGCGGCGACCGACAGCGGCTCCCACCGGCGCCACTCGGCCAGCCGGGACTCGTAGTCGCGGGTGGCGATGGCCAGGGGGCCGTCGCCGAGGAACACCCGCAGCGGCGGCTCGTCGGCGTCCACGAGCTGCAGGACGGCGTCGCGGGTGGCCAGGGGGTCGCCGGGGTTGCCGGCGCGGGCCTTCCGCTGCTCGGCGGCCTTCTCCCGGAAGGCGTCGTAGGCCGGGTTCGGCTCGGCGTGCCTCGCCGACGAGCCGCCCCAGTCGGTGCCGTACGCGCCGGGCTCGATGATCGTCACCCGGACCCCGAAGTCGGCGACCTCGGCGGCCAGCGACTGGCTGAACGCCTCGAGCGCCCACTTGGACGCGTTGTAGATCCCGATGTTCGGGAAGGCGCTGATCCCGCCGATCGAGGACACCTGCAGCACGTGGCCCGAGCCCTGCGCCCGCATGACCGGCAGCGCGGCCTGGGTGATCCACAGCGCGCCGAACAGGTTGGTCTCGAACTGGGCGCGGGCCTCGGCCTCGGAGACCTCCTCGACCATCCCGAACTGGCCGTAGCCGGCGTTGTTCACGACGACGTCGAGCCGGCCGAACCGCTCGGCGGCCTGCTGCACGGCGCCGACGTCGGCCTCGCGGTCGGTGACGTCGAGCCGCAGCGGCAGGACGGCGTCGCCGAAGCGCTCGACGAGGTCGTCGAGGGTGGCGGTGTCGCGGGCGGTGGCGGCCACGGTGTCGCCGCGCTCGAGGGCGGCGATCGCCCACTCGCGGCCGAAGCCGCGGGACGCGCCGGTGATGAACCAGGTCTTGGGCATGCCGACGGCAGCGCCGCCGCGGGGCGGGGTGTTCCCCGCCCGGGGTCAGCGCCGGGCGCGGCGGACGCTCTTGACGCCGTACATGGCCATGTCGGCGCGGTTCACGACGGTGTCGGGGTCGTCGCCGGGGCCGCCGGTCGCCGTCCCGGTGCTCGCACCCACCCGGACCTCGTCGTCGGTGACGTCGAACGGCTCGTGCAGCGCCTCCTCGATCCGGCGCGCCCGCGCGGCGGCCCCGCCGGGGTCGATGCCCCGCGAGACGACGACGAACTCGTCGCCACCGAGGCGCGCGACGACGTCGTCCGGCCCGGCCAGCGCCCGCAGCCGCCCCGCGACGGCGACCAGCAGCCGGTCGCCGGCCGCGTGCCCGAAGCGGTCGTTGACCGCCTTGAAGCCGTCGAGGTCGCAGAAGACCAGGCTGCACCCGTCGCCGGTCTCGACGTCGAGCCGGGCGGCGAGGACGGCGAACAGCGCGCTGCGGTTGGCCAGACCGGTCAGCGGGTCGGTGACCGCCTGCCGCCGCACCTGCGCCTCGCGCTCGCGGTGCGCGGTGACGTCGATGCCGATGAAGGCGACGGCGTAGGGGGTGCCGTCGTCGCGGGCCAGCACGCTGGTCTGCAGCTCGACGCGGCGCTGCCGGCCGTCGCCGGTGCGCCAGTCGACCTCGCCGGGGATCGCCGGCCGGCCGGACAGGACCATCGCCAACGCGGCGCGGGCCAGCTCGACCTCCTCGGGGAGGGTCACGACGTGCCAGAACGGGACGCCGACGAGCTCGGCGGCGCTGCGGCCGGTGAAGCGCTCGAGGGCGGGGTTGGCCAGCAGGACCCGCCCGTCGCCGTCGCAGACGAGCACGAGGGCCGCCGTCGCCTGCACCGCCGCGCGGGCCAGGCCGTCGAGGGCGGTGGGTGTCACCGACACGGTGGCACCGGGTCCCGCGGCGCGGGGGCCGGCCGGCCGGTCGGGGGTCCCGGCCGGGGACGGCCGTCGGGGTGCGTGCACCGGAGCTCCTCGGGGTGGCTGCTGACCTCCTCTGCATCGGCACCGCCGGGCCGGTCCTCGAGGGCGCCTCCCCCCGTCGGGTGGGCCCGGGTGGCGCGCGCGGCCGGCCCCGGCGTAGGGGCGCGCCGCTAGCGTGGCGGGGTGCTGGACGGGCCGGTCGCGTTCCGCCCGCTGACCCGCGCGGACCTGCCGCTGCTGGGCCGCTGGCTCGAGGAGCCGCTGGTGGCCCGCTGGTGGGCGCACGAGACGACGCCGGAGGCGCTGGAGGCCGACTTCGGGCCGAGCATCGACGGCACCGACCCCGGCGAGGTGCTGCTCGCGCTGACCGGCGGCCGGCCGTTCGGGCTCGTGCAGCGGTACCGGATCGCCGACTTCCCCGAGTACGCCGAGGAGCTCGCGCCGGTGGTCGACGTGCCGCCGCGGGCGCTGTCGATCGACTACCTGGTCGGCGAGCCCGACGTCCGCGGCGGGGGAGCGGGGACGGCGATGCTGGCCGCGTTCGTGGCGGAGAGCTGGGCCGCGTACCCGGAGGCCGACGCCGTGCTGGTGCCGGTGGCCGCCGGGAACGTCGCGTCCTGGCGGGCACTGGAGCGGGCCGGGTTCACCCGGGTGGCCGAGGGGCCGCTCACGCCGGACGACCCGGTCGACCCGCCGGACCACGTCGTCTACCTGCTGCGCCGGCCGCCCGGCGCCTGAGGGTCATGCGGCGGGCAGGGCCACCGGCGGCGTCACGGGGGACAGCGCCTCCGGCGGGCCGGGGCGGCCGTGGTACCAGCCCTGGCCGAGGTCGACGCCGAGGTCGCGCAGCCGGGCCGCCTCGCCCGCGGTCTCGATGCCCTCGGCGACCACCGTCACGCCGCAGCCGTGCCCGAAGGTCACCAGCGACTCGACCAGCTTGGACAGCACCGGGTCGGCGTCCAGGCCGCTGACGATGCTGCGGTCCACCTTGATGACGTCGGGACCGGTCACGACGATGTGCCGGAGCGAGGAGAAGCCGGCGCCGACGTCGTCGATGGCCAGCCGCATGCCGGCGGCACGGAAGGGCGCCAGCGCGGTGCCGAGCGCGTCGTAGTCCTCGACCGGGTCGTGCTCGGAGAGCTCGAGCACGACGCGGTCCAGCGGCAGCTCGTGCAGCAGCGCGGCGAACCCCGGGGTGAGCAGGGTCTGCGGGGACACGTTCATCGCGACGTAGCCGCCGACGCGGTCCAGGTGCGCCGCCGCGCCGCGCAGGGCGAGCAGCTCCACCTCGGCGCCGCGGCCGACGCTGTGCGCCTCCTCGAACACCACGTCGGGGCCCTTGCCCCACTCGCGCGGGAAGCGGCTGAGCGCCTCGGCGCCGACGCGGACGCCGGTGGCCAGGTCGACGATCGGCTGCAGGACGACGCTCGGGCCGCCCGCGGCGACCAGCGGGTCGAGCCGGCCGGCGATGTCGTCGCGGCGCTGCTGCTCGCGCAGCTCGGGCTCGACGATCACCGACGCCGCCGACGCGAGGACCTGCATCAGCGCCTCGTCGCGGCGGGTGAGCTCCTTGTCCGAGGTGAAGCCGAAGGCGCAGAAGGTGCCGTAGAGGCTGCCGTCGGAGAGCGTGACCGGCGTCGAGACGTAGCTGCGGATGCGGGGGATGCGCGCCGAGGGCAGGGACATCGCCAGCGGGTACCGCTTCACGTCGTCGATGACGGCGGGCAGCTTGCCGTCGAGGATCGCCTGGCAGAACGAGGTGTCCCGGGCGACCTCCGCCTTCTCCCGCACGAGCACCGGCACGCGGGTGTCGACCACCTCCAGGTGCTGGGTGGTGCCGTCCAGGCGGCTGAGGAACGCCACGCTCATGTGCAGCGACGTGCGCGCCGTCCGCAGCAGGTCGGCGATCTGCTGCTCGGCGTCGGTGCGCTGTCGGGCCATCGGGTGCTCCTCGTCCGGAAGGGATGACGAGCTCTCTTCGACACCGGTTGTGCGCAACTGGAGTGGACCGGGCGCGGCTCACCCGGACCGATGAGTCCCGGCGCCGTCCGCCGTCTCCACCTCCGACCGCACCCCCTCGGAGGAGAGACCGATGCGCCCGCTCACCGTCACCACGTTCCTGACCCTCGACGGCGTCGCCCAGGCCCCCGGCGGGCCGCAGGAGGACCCGTCCGGCGGCTTCCCCTACGGCGGCTGGCTGGTGCCCTTCGCCGACGAGGCGATGGGGGAGCAGATGGACGCCTGGTTCCGGCCGGCCGAGGACTTCCTCCTGGGCCGGACGACCTACGAGATCTTCGCCGCGCACTGGCCGCACGTGGACGCCACCGGCGACCCGGTGGCCCAGGCGCTGCAGACCAAGACCAAGCACGTGGCGTCCCGGACGCTGACCTCGCTGGAGTGGTCCACCGCCCGGCTGCTCGGCGCCGACGTGCCGGCCGCCGTCCGGGAGCTCAAGGCCGCCGACGGCGGCGAGCTGCAGGTGCACGGCTCGATCGGGCTCGTGCAGACGCTGCTGGCCGAGGACCTGGTCGACGAGCTGCGCACCATCGTCTTCCCGGTGGTCCTCGGCCGGGGCAAGCGGCTGTTCGAGGGCGGCGCCGCGCCGCGCACCTGGGAGCTGGTGTCCTCGACGACGACCTCGACCGGCGCGGTGATGACCGCCCACCGGCGCACGGGCGAGGTGACCACCGGCTCGTTCGCGCTGGAGGACGCCGACACGACGGTTTGACATTCGTACCGACGGGTGTACGGTCCTCCCGTCCCGGTTGGACAGTCCAACCGGGACGGGAGGAGGACCCCGTGACCGCCATCGCTCTCGAGGCGTCGCCGCTCGTCTTCGACCCCGGCTGGCGGTCGTTCACGCACGTGCAGGGCGGCCTGGTCGCCGGGCACCTGATGGCCGCGGCCGCGGACCGCACCGGCGCCGCGCCGCGGGCGGTCACCGCCCACCTGCTCGCCGGGGTCGAGCCGGGCGTGGAGACGTCGGTCGACGCCGTCCCCGACCGGGCCGGGACGACCGGCAGCGTGCGGGCCACGATGAGCCAGCAGGGCCGGGTGCTCGCCGTCGCCCAGGTGCTCACGCTGGCCCGCCCCGCCTCGCCGGTCTCCGAGAGCGCGCCGCCGGCGCCCGGGCCGACCGTGCGCGAGGGCGTGCCGTTCCGGCTGCCGCGGGAGTTCGTGCCCATCGCCGACCACACCGAGATCCGCGCGCTCGGCGCCTCGCGGCCGCTGGCCGGCGGGCCCGAGCCGCGGCTGTCGGCGTGGGTCCGCATCGACGGCGACCTCGAGCCGCTGGTCCAGCTCGGCGTGCTGCTCGACGCGCTGCCGCCGGCGCTGTTCGCCGTCCGCACCACGCCGGCGGTGATGCCGACCGTCGAGCTCACCGCGCACCTGGCCGGCCCGCCGCCGGAGACCGGCGCGTGGGTGCGGATCGACCAGGTCACCACCTGGGCCGACGCCGACGTGGCGGTCGACGACGCCGAGCTGCGTGCCGTCGACGGCTCCCTGGTCGCCCGGGCCCGCCAGACCCGGCGCCTGCTCACCCGCTGAGCGGGGCCGGTCAGCCCTCGAGCAGGCCGGCCTCGTGGGCGAGGATCGCGGCCTGCGTGCGGTTGGCGAGGTCCAGCTTGGTGAGCAGCCGGGAGACGTAGGTCTTCACGGTGGCCTCGCTGACGAACAGCCGGCCGGCCAGCTCGGCGTTGGAGCCGCCGCTGCCGAGCAGGGTGAGCACCTCGCGCTCGCGGTCCGACAGCGTGGCCACCCGCTGCAGCGCCTCGGCCCGGCGCGGGGTCGCCCGGCTGTCCACGTAGGAGGCGATCAGGCCGGCGGTCACGGCGGGGGAGAGCGTCGCCGTCCCGTCGGCCACCGCCCGGACGGCGGTGGCGATCTCGCGCGGCGGCGTGTCCTTGAGCAGGAACCCGGCCGCGCCCGCGGCCAGCGCCGCGTACACGTACTCGTCGACGTGGAAGGTGGTCAGGACGGCGACCTGCGGCGGGTCGGGCAGGGCGAGGATCGCGCGGGTGGCGGCCAGCCCGTCCATCCCGGGCATGCGGACGTCGGTGAGCACGACGTCGGGCCGCAGCTCCCGCGCGGCGGCCACCCCGGCCGCGCCGTCGCCGGCCTCGCCGACGACCTCCACGTCGCCGGCCGCCTCCAGCACGGTGCGCAGGCCGAAGCGGACCAGCTCCTCGTCGTCGACCAGCAGCACCCGGATCCGGCGCCCGTCCCCGCTCACGTGGGCAGCACCGCCTCGACGCCGAAACCGCCGTCCAGCCGCGGTTCCGCGGTCAGCCGCCCACCCAGCGTGCGCACCCGCTCGGCCACGCCGACGAGGCCGAAGCCGCCCCCGGGGACGGCGTCCGGGGTGCGGGCGGGCGGGCCGTTGACGACCCGCACGTGCAGCTCGCCGGGCCGCCGCTCCACGGTCACCCGGACCGCCGCGCCGGGGGCGTGCCTGCCCGCGTTGGTCAGGGCCTCCTGCACGATGCGGTACGCCGCCCGGCCGACGACGGGGTCGACCGGTGCGGCCCCCTCGGCCGGGCCGGTCCAGGCGACGGTCATCCCGGCCTCGCGGGCGGACCCCACCAGCCTCGGCAGGTCGGCCAGCTCCGGCTGGGGACCCAGCGGCGCGTCCTCGTCGAGCTCCCCGGCCCGCAGCACCCCGACCATCTGACGCAGCTCCTCCAGTGCCTGCCGCCCGGCGGTCTGCACCTGCCCGGCCAGCTGCTCCACCCGCGGCCGGTCGCCGGCGGCCACCTCGATGGCGCCGGCCTGCAGCACCATGAGGCTCACCCGGTGCCCGACGGCGTCGTGCATCTCCCGCGCGATCCGCGTCCGCTCGGTCACGACGGCGTCGTGTGCCAGCCGCTCCCGTTCGGCCTCGGCCCGCACCGCCCGCTCGCGTAGGGCCGCGAGCAGCTGGGCGCGGGTCCGCTGCCAGATCCCGAGCGCCGCGGGCAGCACCAGGGCGAGGGCCACGCCGCCGAGGGCGCCCACCGCCTCGTTCGCGGTGCCGATGGTCCAGGGCTGGACGAGCGCGACCGCCCCGAGCACGCCGGCGACGATGCGCACCGGCCACCGGCCGTCGTAGCGGCCCACCGCGTAGGCGGTGAGCAGCAGGCCGACCGACAGCGCCGGGACCAGCGCCGTGAGGGCGGCGCTGACGATGAAGGGCACCACGGGCGCTGACCGCCGGAAGAGGAACAGGGTCAGCACCAGCAGCACGCCGCCGGCGACGAGGACGGCGTCCGGCGCCAGGCGGGCCTCCGGGGTGACGACGCCGACCGTCACGGTGGCCGCGCTCGCCAGCGCGACCAGCGCCTCGAACCCGACGCTGCTCGCGCCCAGGCCGGGCCAGACGCGCTCCCGGATCCCCACGGGGCGGAGCGTATGTCCGGCCGGTGCGCCGGCGGGTCGCCCGTCCGGCGCGGACCGGATCACCTTTCGGATGACACGGCCGCGCCGTCCGTGGACCCCGATCGGCTGCCTCCGGCCGACGCGGGGAGCGGGCCCGGCCCGGCAGGTTCGTCGTCGACAGCAGCGACTCCCCGGAGGCAGCGATGATCGAGGTCAGCGGACTGACCAAGCAGTACGGCTCCCGGACCGTCGTCGAGGACGTGTCCTTCACGCTCGAGCCCGGCACCGTGACCGGGTTCCTCGGGCCCAACGGCGCCGGCAAGAGCACGACCATGCGGATGATGACCGGGCTGGTCCCGGCCACCGCGGGGACCACCCGCATCGACGGCCGTCCCTACGCAGGCCTGCCGAACCCGGCCGCCGTCGTCGGGACGCTGCTCGACGCCTCCGCGGTCCACCCCGGGCGCACCGGTCGGACGCACCTGCGGCTCGTGGCCTCGGCGGTCGGCGTGCCGGCGGCGCGGGTCGACGAGGTGCTCGAGCTCGTCGGGCTCACCCCGGCCGCCCGGCGCCGGGTCGGCGGCTACTCCCTCGGCATGCGGCAGCGGCTCGGCATCGCCGGGGCGCTGCTGGCCGACCCGCCGGTGCTGGTCTTCGACGAGCCGGCGAACGGCCTGGACCCGGAGGGCATCCGCTGGATGCGTGACCTGCTGCGCGGCCACGCGGCCCGCGGCGGGACGGTGCTCCTGTCCTCGCACCTGCTCGGCGAGGTCGAGTCGACCGTCGACCGGCTGCTGGTCATCGGCGCCGGGCGGATCGTGGCCGACGGCCCGGTGGGCGACCTGCTCGGCAGCGAGGGGACCTCCGTGCGGGCCGCCGATCCCGCCGCGCTGACCCGGGCGCTCGAGGCCGCGGGGTTCCACGTGCAACACGGGCCCGACGGCGCGCTGGTCGTGCCCGGCGCCGAGCCCGGCGCGGTCGGCGCGATCGCCGCGGCCGGCGGCCACGTCCTCACCGACCTGCGCCCGGTCCGCCGCGGCATCGAGGACCTGTTCTTCCAGCTCACCACCGCCTCCTGACCCTCCCTCCTCCCTGGAGACCGCCATGGCCACCGTCCTGCCCCCCGTCGTCCCCGCCCCCGGAGCTACCCCCGCGGGCACCCGTCCGCCGGTCCGCGCCGGGGCGCCCTCTCCCACCGCGCTGGTCGGCATCGAGCTCCGCAAGTCCCTGTCCACCCGCTCGGGCCGCTCGCTGGCTGCGGCCTCGGTGCTGCTGGCCCCGGCCGCGACCGCGGTCGTCGCCGCGGCCAGCGAGGAGGGCCTGGCCTCGGTCACCGGCCCCATCGGCGTCATGGGGGTGCTCACCGGCCTGGTGCTGGTGGCGCTCGGCGCGCTGTCCACCGCGGGGGAGTGGAGCCACCGGACGGTGCAGACCACCTACCTGCTCGTCCCGCGCCGCGGCCGGGTTCTGGCCGCCAAGGCGGTCGCCGTCGCCCTGCTCGGGGCGGCACTGGCCGCGCTGTCCGCGGCGCTGACCGCGGGCGTCCTGGCGGTCCTCGTCGACGGCGCGTCGTGGGAGGGCGCCGGGCGCGCGCTTGGGGTGGTCGTGGCCGCCGGAGCGGTGTTCGCGGTGACCGGCGCCGGCGTCGGGGCCGCGCTGGCCAACACCCCGGCGACGCTGACCTCGTTCTACCTCGTCGTCCTCGGGGTCCTGCCCCTGGTGCGGAACTTCGAGCCGGAGATCGGGACGAGGCTGGACCCGGCCGACGCAGTGGTGGCACTGGCGATGGGTCCGGCGCCGACCCGGCCGGTGCTCGTGCTGACCGGGTGGGTCGTGGTGAGCGTGGTCGCCGGCGCCGTGGTCACCCGCCGCCGCGCGGTCGCCTGATCCCGGCGGGACCCGGCCCCATCCCGTCCCTGCCCCGTCCCCGGCGGTCCCGGCTCCGGCCGGGGCCGCCGGTCCGCGCCGGCGTCCCCGCGTCAGTCGCCGGACGCGCGGGCCGACAGGCGGGGCAGGCGCGCCGCGAACCAGGCGTCGTCGTCCTCGGGGAACGGCTCGCCGCGGGGGTCGTCGGAGGAGCCGACGGCCAGGTCCTCGTCGAGGTCCTCGGTGTCGACGCCGGCCTCCTCGAGCACGTCGGCCGGGGCGTAGGCCAGTGACTCGGCCTCGCTGAAGACCTCGCCGTCCTCGTCCCACTCCAGGTCGGCCAGGGCGTCGGGGTCGGCGAGGACCCGCTCGAACGCCTCTCTGCCCTGGGCGACCAGCCAGACGCGGAAGTCGAGGAAGGCGTCGTCGCTCATGCCGCCGGCGGCGACGTACCCGGCGGCCCACACCCGCCACTCGTTGGCCCGCTCGACCTGGTCGTGCAGGTGCCGCGCGAAGGCGACGACGTCCTCCGTCCCGCGGGCGGACAGCTCCTCGGTGAGCGCCTCCACCTGGGAGGCGACCGGGTCGTCGGACCCGGGTGCGGGCCGGCTCCGCTCGATCACGGTCCAGAAGGTGTCGAGGTCCATACCGGGACCGTACGGCCGGGGTGGCCGTGGTCCCGGTAGGGACGCGGCCGGCGGACGATCCAGCGAACCGCCGGCTCAGTCCAGCCCGCCCCGGGCGACGAGCTGGCGGGCGATGACGTCGCGCTGGATCTCGTTGGTGCCCTCGCCGACGATCATCAGCGGCGCGTCGCGGAAGTAGCGCTCGACGTCGAACTCGGTCGAGTAGCCGTGCCCGCCGTGCACCCGGATGGCGTCCAGCGCGACCTTCATCGCCGTCTCGGAGGCGAACAGCTTGGCCATCCCGGCCTCCATGTCCGACCGCTGTCCCGACCCGTGGCGCTCGGCCGCGTACAGGACCAGCTGCCGGGCGGCGGTGAGCGAGGTGGCCATGTCGGCGAGCAGGGCGCCCACCGCCTGGTGCCGCCAGATCGGCTTCCCGAAGCTCTCCCGCTCCTGGGCGTAGCGCAGCGCGTCGTCGAAGGCCGCCTGCCCGACGCCGAGCGCCCGCGCGGCCACCTGGATCCGGCCGGTCTCCAGCCCGGTCATCATCTGCGCGAACCCGCGGCCCTCCACCCCGCCGAGGACGGCGTCGGCCGGCGCCCGGTACCCGTCGAAGACCAGCTCGCAGCTCTCCACGCCCTTGTAGCCGAGTTTGGGCAGGTCCCGCGAGACCGTCAGCCCGGGCCCGTGCTCGACCAGCAGCACCGACACCCCGCGGTGCCGCGGCTGCGCCTGCGGGTCGGTCTTGCACAGCAGCGCGACCAGCTGCGACCGGCGCGCGTTGGTGATCCACGTCTTCGCGCCGTCGACGACCCAGCCCTCGCCGTCCCACCGCGCGACGGTCCGCATCGCCTGCAGGTCCGACCCGCCGCCGGGCTCGGTCAGCGCCATCGTCGCCCGCACCTCGCCGGTGGCCATCCGCGGCAGCCAGCGGTCCTGCTGCTCCCGCGTCCCGAACGCCAGCAGCAGCTTCGCGACGACGGTGTGCCCGCCCATGGCCCCGGCCAGCGACATCCAGCCGCGCGCGAGCTCCGCGGTGACCAGCGCGTAGCAGGGCATGGAGACCGGCGCCTCGCCCCACGGCTCGGGGACCGCCAGGCCGAAGACGCCGAGCTGCTTCATCCGCTCGATCAGCGCCCCGGGGTAGGTGTCCGCGTGCTCCAGCTCGCGCGCCACCGGCCGGACCTCGCGGTCGACGAAGGCGCGCACGGTGGCGACGACGTCGCGCTCCTCCGGGCCCAGCGTGGTCACCGGGCGGTCTCCGCGAGCGCCGCGGTCCCGGTGGCCGACGCCGGCTGCCCCACCGCCGCCGCGGAGAGGGTGAACCGGTCGCCGTCCAGCCGGCCGGTCGCCCGCACCGGCGTGCCCGCGTAGGCCGGCCGGGTCAGCCGGTGGGTGAACGACGTGACGGGCCGGTCGGGGGCGGACCGGCGGGGCACCTCGAGCAGCAGCAGGGCGAGCAGCGGCCCGTGCACCACGAGGCCGGGGTGACCCTCGACCTGGGTCACGTACGGCTGGTCGTAGTGGATGCGGTGCGCGTTGTAGGTCAGCGCGCTGAACCGGAACAGCAGCGGCGGGTCGGGCAGCACCTCGACGACCGGGCCGTCGCCGTCGCCGGCAGGGGTGCCGGCACCGGCCGGGGCGGGGGACGCGCCGGCCGGCTGGGAGCGGTAGACGACGTCCTGCTCCTCGATGACCAGCAGCGCGCCGCCCTCGCGGTACTCGCTGCGCACGGTGACCAGCAGCATCTCCCCGCTCCGGCCGGCCTTGACCTCGCAGCGCGCCAGCGACGACGTCCGCTCGACCACGGCGCCCACCCGCAGCGGCGCGGAGACCTCCATCCGCCCGCCGGCGATCATCCGGCGCCGGTGGGGGAGCGGCGGGAGGAAGTGCCCGTCACGGGGGTGGCCGTCGTCGCCGAGGTCGGCGGTGGCCGGCCGGTCGAGGAAGGTGAACCAGTGCCAACCCGGCGGCAGCGGGTCGCCGTCGGCCAGGGGCGGGGCGGGCCGGTCGAGGACGGCGGCGAACGCGGCCGCGGGCCCGGCCGCGACCGGCGCGGCGTCGGTCAGCGGGCCCGGGGACCAGCCCGCGACGGCGTCGGACAGGAGGGACACGGCGCCATCGTGCCGGGTCGCCGGCCAGGGGCACAGCGCCGCCTGTGACGCCGCCCGCATCCCGGAATGGCCCGGCGCCGGGCGGTGTCGGAACACCCGTGGACCTGTTCTCTCCCGTGAAGCTCGGCGACCTCGAGCTCGCCAACCGCGTCGCCATGGCGCCGCTGACCCGCATGCGCTCCGGCAAGGCCGGCGTCCCCGGCGACCTCGTCGTCGAGCACTACGCGCAGCGCGCCGGCATCGGCCTGATCGTCACCGAGGGCACCTACCCGACCCACGAGGGCCAGGCGTTCGTCGGCCAGCCCGGCATCGTCACCGACGAGCAGGTGGCCGGCTGGCGTCGCGTCGCGGAGGCCGTGCACGCCCGCGGCGGCCGGATCGTGATGCAGGTGATGCACGGCGGCCGCGTCACCCACCCCGACGTCAACGGTGGCCGCCGCGTCGTCGCCCCCAGCGCCATCGCCATCGACGGCGCCGGCCACACCGAGAAGGGCAAGCAGCCCTACCCGGTGCCGCACGCGCTGACCACCGACGAGGTCCGCGAGGTCGTCCGCGACTTCGTCCGCGCCGCCGAGCGCGCCGTCGAGGCCGGCCTCGACGGCGTGGAGATCCACGGCGCCAACGGCTACCTGCTGCACGAGTTCCTGTCGCCGGCGTCCAACGTCCGCGACGACGAGTACGGCGGCTCCCCGGAGAACCGCGCCCGCCTGGTCGTCGAGGTCGTCACCGCGGTGTCCGAGGCGATCGGCGCCGGCCGCGTGGGCCTGCGCATCTCTCCCGAGCACGACATCCAGGACGCCCTCGAGACCGACCACGAGGACGTGCGCGCCACCTACGGCACGCTGGTCGACCGGCTGCGCCCGCTGGGCCTGGCCTACCTCTCCGTGCTGCACCGCGAGCCGGCCGGCGACCTGGTCCAGGAGCTGCGCCGCCGCTTCGGCGGCCACCTGATGGCCAACAGCGGCTTCGGCTCGGTCACCACCCGCGACGAGGCGGTCGCGCTCATCGAGGCCGCGCACGCCGACGTCGTCGCCGTGGGCCGCGCGGCGATCGCCAACCCCGACCTGGTCGAGCGCTGGGCCGGCGAGCACCCGGAGAACGAGATCCGGCCGCACCTGTTCTACGCGTCCGGCGCCGAGGGCTACACCGACTACCCGACCCTGCGCGCGAGCTGAGACGCCGGGAGCCCCCTCCGCTCCTGAGAGGGGGCTCCCGGGTCCAGGGGCCGGTGCTGTCGGCGCCGGCCGTCAGCCGGGCCGCTGCGCACCGCCGGGCCGGAAGTCGGCGCCGGGGTGCCGGTCGGAGCTGAGCCCGACCACGTTGCCGAACGGGTCGACGACGGCCGCGCTGACGATCGGCCCGTGCGGGGTGAGCGGGATGTACTCCTTGGCGCCCATCGACGTGAGCCGCTCGAGGACCGCGTCGAGGTCGTCGACCCGCCAGTACCCGACCGCGCCACCGGTCCCCGGCGTCATGCCCGGCGGGGCGAAGGCGAGGTCGGCGACCGCCAGCGACGTCCCCTCGTCGACGGTGAACGTCGCGTAGCTGGGCCGCCCGCCGGGTCCCGGCCGGGTGAAGCGGGGACCCGAGCCCAGCAGCTCCGTGTACCAGGCGACGGCCGCGGCCACGTCCTCGGCCCAGTAGGTGAGCGTGGCGACCCCGCGCAGGCTCACGCCGTCTCCTCCCTCGGCGCCGGCACCGGGTCCCCAGGTGCCCAGTCCGGAGCCGTCCAGCGGTGGAACACCCGGGCCACCGAGTCGCGCGGGGACTGCCACGTCTCCGGGCGGTAGGGGCTGACGTAGGGCGCGAGGTCCTGCATGACCTTGGCGAAGGCCGGCCGCATCGACTCGTGGTTCTGCCGCACCGCCGCCGCCTTGACCCGGTCCTGCTCCAGGAGGTGCACGAAGACGTCCTCCATCGAGTACAGCCAGCGGCCGGTGACGCCGGTCTCCGTCGGCAGCCCGCCGGCGTCGGACGCGGCGAACACCCGGGCGATGTCCTCCTCGGTGCCCGGCCGCATCCGCTGGACGATGACGGTCATCTCCCGGTCGGGGGAGACCTCGCCCTCGGGCAGCCAGGTGTAGAAGTGCTTGGCCACCGAGTGCGAGGGGTTCTGCCAGTAGCTGGGGTAGGGCGTCACGTAGGGGGCGATGGCCTCGGCGATCGCCTGGAACGCCGGCAGGCCGCGGCGCTGGCCGGAGACCTCCGGGTCCTCCTTGCGCTCGATGACGTGCAGGTAGAGGCCCTCGTACGAGAGCAGGATCCGCCCGACGACGCCGAGGTCCTGCGGCCGGGTCGTCCGGTCGTAGTAGGCGAACACCGGCCCCACCTTGTCCTCGCTGCCGGGGACCATCCGGCAGACGATGACGTTGCGGAACGGCCGCCAGGTGCCCGAGGACCAGGTCGCGGGGGCCGTGGCCGTGGTGGCGAACTCGACCGTGTCGTTCGCCCAGGGCGGTTCCGTGGGCGTCGTCGTGGCGTCGGCCGCGGGGTCTGCCGAGGGGGACGCCGAGGGGGACGCCGGCGGGGTGGTCTGGGTCATCGGGTGCCTCCTGGGGTGGGTGTGGGGGTGAAGCGCAGCGGCAGTGCGAGCAGACCGCGGAAGGCCGAGGCCGCAGGCAGCCACTGCAGCTCCTCCACGGGGACGTCGAGGCGCAGGTCGGGCAGCCGCAGCAGCACCTGCCGCAGCGCCGTCGTCGCCTCCAGCCGGGCGAGCGCGGTGCCCAGGCAGTAGTGGATGCCGTGCCCGAAGGCCAGGTGCTGGGTCGGCCCGCGGTCGAGGTCCAGGCGGTCGGGCCCGGGGGTGAGCTCGGGGTCGTGGTCGGCCGCGCTGAGGACGACGGTCACGATCGAGCCCTGCGGGATGGTCACGCCGCCGATCTCGAGGTCCTCGGTGGCGAACCGGAAGCTCGACACCGGCACCGACCCGTCGAAGCGCAGGAGCTCCTCCACGGCCTCGGGCACCCGGTCGAGGTCGGCGAGCAGGGCGGCCATCTCCTCGGGGTGGGTCAGCAGGGCGACGACGGCGTTGCCGAGGAAGTCCGACGTCGTCTGGTAGCCCGCGAACAGCAGCAGGAAGCAGCTGGAGACCAGCTCCGCCTCCGACAGCCGGCCGTCGCCGTCCCGGGCGGCGATCAGCCCGCTGACCAGGTCCTCCCCGGGACGGGCGCGCTTGGCCGCGACCAGGCCGGTGAAGTAGGCGTGCAGCCGCTCCTGCGCCTGCCCGATCGCCGCCCGGTCCTCCTGCGGGCTCCGCCCGCCGGTGCCCACGGTCCGGATCACCTGCGTGCCGGCGAGGATCTCCTCGTGGTCGGCCTCGGGGATGCCGAGCAGGTCACCGATCACCGCCAGCGGCAGCCGGAGGGCGAACTCGTCGACGAACTCGGTGGACCCGCGCGGCGCGATCCGGTCGAGCAGGCCGGCGACGATCTGCTCGACCCGCGGGCGCATCGCCTCGATCCGCTTCGGCGTGAACGCCTGGGTCACCAGGCGGCGCAGCCGGGTGTGCTCGGGAGGGTCGGAGTTGAGCATGTTGGTGTTGATCTGCCGGGCCTTCTCGCCGAACACCGCCAGGTAGGTGTCACCGGCCCGGTAGAGGTCCTTGGACAGCCGCGGGTCCGACAGCGCCTGGCGGGCGTCGGCGTAGCGGGTGACCAGGAAGGAGTCGAAGCGCGGGGTGCGCACCTTGACCACGGGGCGCTCCGCCCGCAGCCGGGCGTAGACGGGGTAGGGATCGGCGCGGAACTCCGGCGTGTAGATCTCCTGGCCGGGGACGACGTCGTCCGGGGGTGCCGCGGGGTCCCGGGGGGCGGTCTGGGTCATGTCGGCTCCTGAGGGGTGGGGGTCACGCGGCGAAGACGCCGGCGAGGTGGTCGAGGAGGGCGTCCTCGTCCAGCGGGCGGCTGCGGAAGCCGACGTGGCCGTCGGGGCGGACGAGGTAGGCCGCCGTCCCCGCGCCCGCGGTGCCGTAGGCGGCGGCGAAGGCGCCCTCGGCGTCGCGGACGACGGGCAGGTCGACGAGGAACGGCACCCGGGCGTCGGGGGCGGCGACGAGGTAGGCCGCCACCTCGCCGCGGGTCTGCTGCCGGACGGCGACGGCGAGCTTCTCCAGGTCCGACACCTGCTCCTCCGACGCGGTGGCGTCGGCCGCCAGCAGCAGCGTGGAGCGGGTGCCGCGGGTGAGGTCGAACAGCCGCAGGGGGTGGGCGACGCCGAAGCGCCGCAGCCCCTGCACGTCCGGCGCGCGGTGCCCGGGCTCGGGCCCGGCGGTGAAGCCGGGCGTCTCGCCGACCAGCGGGCTGCCGGCGTAGTTCATGGTCATCTGCATCTCGAGCAGGAACTGCGCCTTCTCGTCCTCCATGTCCATCTCGTCGGTGAACGCGATGGCCACGGCCCGGTCGACGATCATCTTCCCGGCGGGACGGCGCTCGGCCTCGTAGCTGTCCAGCAGGCCGGGCGCGGCCAGCCCCCGGACGGCGAGGGCGAGCTTCCAGCCCAGGTTCCAGGCGTCCTGGATGCCGGTGTTCATGCCCTGCCCGCCGGCCGGCGGGTGCAGGTGTGCGGCGTCGCCGGCGACGAAGGCCCGCCCCCCGCGGTAGCGGTCGACGATGCCGTGCTTGATCCGGAAGATCGACGACCAGCGCAGGTTGCTCGCCGTCGTCCCGGGCGGGCCCAGGTCGTCGATCGCGGCCTGCATGTCGGCCAGCGTCGGCGGCTCGTACTCCTGCCAGAACCCGGGCGGGACGACCCCGGAGCCGACCGCGTCCTGCCACCGCTGCGGGGCCAGGGTGGCGATCCGGTAGCGGTTGCGGCCCTTGAGCGGGACGCAGACCAGCATCCCGGTGAAGTCGTCCTCGTTCTCGATGCGCACGAAGCGCACCAGGTGCCCGGCGGGCAGGTCCCAGTCGACGTCGACGTCCCCGAGCATGAACAGCTGCGGGAACATCGACAGCCCGCCCTCGAAGCGGAGCCCCAGCCCGGAGCGGACGGCGCTGTGCGCCCCGTCGCAGCCCACGAGGTACTGCGCCCGGGTGGTCTCCCCCTCGCCGGAGCGGTGCCGCAGCTGCGCGGTGACGCCCTCGTCGTCCTGGGTGAACGCGACCAGCTCGACGCCGCGCTCGACGACGACGCCGAGGGAGGTCAGCCGGCCGAGCAGGATGCGCTCGGTCTCGTACTGCGGCAGGCCCAGGTGGGCGTAGGGCAGCTCGTCGAGGCCGGCCCAGTCGACCTGGTGGGTCTGCTCGCCGTTGACGAACACCGTCTGGCCGTGCAGCCAGATGCCGGCGTCCATCGCCTCGGTGACGATGCCCTGGTCCTCCCAGATCTCCATCGTCCGGCAGTGGATGCCGATCGCCTTGTCCGCCTGCGTGGACGCCTCGGGGCGCTTGTCCACGACGCGGACGGCGACGCCGCGGCGGGCCAGCTCGATGGCGTGGGTGAGGCCGGCCGGCCCGGCGCCGACGACGAGCACCTCGACCGTGCGGCCGGTGGTGCGTGAGGCCTCGCCGAGGTCGCCCGGGACCGGGAGCGCCGCCGCGGCGGCGTGCCCGTCGTCGGGCTTCTCGACGAACTCCTGCACGCTGGCGCTGGGCACCGTGGTCACCGGCGGCCCGGCCACCACCTCCAGGTCCGGTTCCGGCGCCACCGGCACGGCGGCGGGGACGGGGACGGCGTCGGCGGTCACCGACGGCGGCTCCGGGCGCACCCGCAGCGCGAACACCCGGCGGTCCTCGCCCCGGGCCAGCCAGCGGCCCAGCGGCCCGGCGGTCCAGTTCGCCGGCTCCGCCGTCCAGTCGGTGAAGTGCTGCTCGGAGTCCCACTCGGCGACCACGTGGTAGCGCCGCCCGTCGGGCTCGCGCAGCAGCTCCTCGCGGGCGTGACCCGGGGCGCTGCGGGCGAGCTGCGCGGCGGCGAGGTAGGCGAGCTCGAAGGCCTCCTGCTCCCACGGCTCCACGGCGACGGCGGAGTCGACGCGCACCCGTGCCACCTCGACGTCGCCGCCGGGCGGGAGCAGCGGCGGGAAGTCGGTGTCGGCGTCGGGCCGCTGGCGGATCTCGAGCACCTCGCGCCGGAACTCCACGGAGTGCCAGCGGGCCAGCGGCGCCCCGGCCGCCATGTGCGAGGGGTCCTCGACCCACTGCACGAAGTGCTCCTCGGACTCCCACTCGGCGAAGATGTGGTACCGGAGGCCGCTCGCGTCGCGCAGCAGCTCCTCGCGCACGTACCCGCTCGAGTCGCCGATCCGCTGGGTGACCGTGGTGTAGGCGCGCTCGAAGGCCACCTGCTCCCCGGGCTGGACGCTGGTGGAGAAGTCGATGCGCACCGGCCGGCGCCGCTCGGCCTCCACCGTCGCCAGCACGGTGAAGGTGGAGCGGGTGGCGTCCTCGCGCAGGTCGCGCAGCGCCTCGGTGAGCGTCTCCCGCGCCTCGCTGCGGCCGAAGGCGTCCACCGACGCGCGGTCGGTCCAGTCGCTGACGATGCCGAACCAGCGCGGGTCGCCCTCGTCGCGCATCAGCTCCTGGCGCAGGTTGCCCGGCACCCGGGCGATCTCGGCCGCGGCCCGGTGCCAGGCCGCCTCGAACGCCGCCTCGCAGCCCTCCCGCGCGCGCATCCGCAGGACCGTCCGGACGCCGGCCGCGTCCCTCCTCCCGGTCGCCGGTGCCGTCATGCCGGGGCCTCCACCGGCCGCCCCGCACCGGGGACGACGGCCAGCACCTCGTAGGTGTTGCGGGCGGCGTCCTCGCGCAGGTCGCGCAGCGCCTCGGTGAGCGTCTCCCGCGCCTCGCTGCGGCCGAACCCGTCGACGGCGGCGCGGTCGGTCCAGTCGCTGGTGATCACGAACGTGCGCGGGTCGTCGGCGTCGCGCACCAGCTCCTGGCGCAGGTTGCCCGGCACCCGGGCGATCTCCGCCGCGGCCCGGCGCCAGGCCGCCTCGAACGCGGCCTCGCAGCCCTCGCGGGTCCGCATCCGCAGCATCGTGCGGATCGCGGCCCGCTCACCCGCGGCGGTCACGCGGCCTCCTCCGCCCGGTGCCGGCGCAGCACGAGACTGCTGTTGAACCCGCCGGCGCCGCGGGCGACGACCACCACGGTGTCCAGGTGCTGCACGCGGCCGGCGCGGACCAGGTCGACCCCCGGCGGCGTCTCGACCGGGTCGTCGAGGAAGGCGGTGCCGGGCACGATCCCGTCCCGCATCGCCAGCAGCGCCGTCGCCACGTTCAGCGCCGACCCGCCGGCCATGAGCCGGCCGGTCCACGACGACGGCGCGGTCACCGGCACCGGCGCCGCCCGCCCGCCGAACACCGCGCCGAGCGCCTCCAGCTCCAGCCGGTCCAGCTCCGGGACGCCGGCACCGTCGGCGACGACCAGGTCGACCTCGTCCGGGGAGACGCCGGCGTCGGCCAGCGACAGCCGGATCGCCCGGGCGTACTGCGTCGCGTCGGGCGCCGGGTCCTCGTGGTGGTGGGCGTCGTGGGTGGCGCCGTAGCCGGCGACCTCGCCCCACACCTTCGGGGCGCCGCGGGCCGCGGCGGCGCCGGGCGCCTCCAGCAGCAGGATCGCCCCGCCCTCGCCGACGACGTGCCCGTTGGCCCGCCGGTCGAAGGGCTTGTAGGCGTCCTCCGGGCGCGCGGCGCCCGACAGCCGGCCGCCGGTGGCCTGGCACAGCACCGCGTACGGGCACAGCCCGGCCTCGGTGCCGCCGACCAGCACCGCCGGGGTGCCGCGGCGGACCACCCGCCGCGCCCAGCCGATGCTGTCCAGCCCGCCCGCGCCCTCGGTGACCACGACGCCCGAGGGGCCCTTGAAGTCGTCGCGGATGGAGACCTGGCCGGTCGAGGCCGCGTAGAACCAGGCGATCGACTGGTAGGCGCCCACCGACCGCGGGCCCTTGGCCCACAGCCCCTGGATCTCGTGCTGGCTGAACTCGTTGCCGCCGGAGCCCGAGGCCAGGAACACCGAGGTGGCGTAGACGTCGTCCTCGGGGGCGGTGTAGTCCGCGTCCTGCGCCGCCAGGGTGGCCGCCGCCAGCGACATCCACGTCCACCGGTCGGTCTGCACCATCAGCTGCGGGGAGACGTGGTCGG
Organism: Geodermatophilus sp. SYSU D01045; assembly: GCF_054050295.1. Lineage (NCBI taxonomy): Bacteria > Bacillati > Actinomycetota > Actinomycetes > Geodermatophilales > Geodermatophilaceae > Geodermatophilus > Geodermatophilus sp. SYSU D01045. Next base: position 14,479 of record NZ_JBJGZB010000032.1, on the reverse strand, counting down.
CGGGCACGAAGTCGCGCACCTGCCCGGCCAGCGGGACCCCGTACCGCTCGGCGTCGAAGCCCTCCAGCGGCCGGATGGCCGGCTCCCCGCGGACCAGCGAGGCCCAGTGCTCCTCGACGCCGACGCCGGTCGGGGCGACGACGCCGATCCCGGTGACCAGCAGCCCGCTCACGACTCCCTCCGGGTCGGGCTGGCCAGCACGATCGCCGACTGGAACCCGCCGAAGCCGCTGCCCACCGAGATGGCGACGTCGACCTTCTGCTCCCGCGCCACCTTCGGCACGTAGTCGAGGTCGCACTCGGGGTCGGGCACCTCGTAGTTGGCCGTGGGCGGCAGCACGCCGCGCTGCACCGCCAGGGCGGTCGCGGCGATCTCGATGGACCCGATGGCGCCGAGCGAGTGCCCGACCATCGACTTGATCGAGCTCATCGCGACGCGGCTCGCGGCGGTGCCGAGGCTCTTCTTGACCGCGGCCGTCTCGTGCCGGTCGTTCTGCTTGGTCCCCGAGCCGTGCGCGTTGACGTAGCCGACCTCGTCCGGCGCGATGCGGCCCTGCTCCAGCGCCCGGGTGATCGCCTCGGCCATCTCGGTGCCGTCGGGCTTGAGCCCGGTCATGTGGAAGGCGTTGCAGCGGTTGGCGTAGCCGGTGACCTCGCAGTACACCTCCGCGCCGCGGCGGCGGGCGTGCCCGAGCTCCTCGAGCACGAGCACCGCCGCGCCCTCGCCCATGACGAACCCGTTGCGGCGGGCGTCGAAGGGCTTGGAGGCGTGCTCGGGGTCGTCGTTGCTGTCGGTGGTCGCCCGGATGGTGTCGAAGCAGGCCATCGAGATCGGCGAGATCGGGGCGTCGCTGGCCCCCGCGAGGACGACGTCGGCGTCGCCGTCCTCGACCAGCTGCGCGCCGTAGCCGACCGCGTCGATGCCCGACGTGCAGCCGGTGGAGACGACGGTGGCCGGGCCGTGCGCGCCGAACCGGACGGCGAGCTCGGTGGCGCCGCAGCTCGGCACCAGCGCGGAGGCGAGGAACCGCGTGGCGTACCGCGGGTCGACCTCCCACAGCCGGCCCGAGTCGCTGACCTGCACGTACTCCTGCTCCAGGCGCATCGTCGCGCCGACCGCGCTGCCCAGCGTCACGCCGACGCGGTCGCCGTCCGGGCCGTCGTCGGCGCCGAACCGCAGCCCGCTGTCGGCGACCGCCTCGTCCGCGGCGACCATCGCCATCTGGACGAACCGGTCGTTGCGGAACACCTCGTGGGCGGTCAGGCCGAGCTTGCGGCCGTCGAAGTCCACCTCGGCGGCGACCTGGGAGCGGAACCGGGCCGGGTCGAAGAAGGTGATCCGGCGGGTCGCCGTCCGTCCCTCGGTGAGCATGTCCCAGAAGCCCTCGCGGCCCATCGACCCGGGGGCGACCACCCCGATGCCGGTGACGACGACCCGGCGCCGGTCGGCGCTCACCGCTTGCCCGGGGGCAGCTCGGTGTCCACGTGCCCCAGCTCCGGCCGCGGCGCCAGCGGACCGCACAGGAAGACGAACGTCGCCGTCGTCCCCGTGTCGTTGACGATCCGGTGCTTGACGCCGATCGGGATGTGGACGGCGGACTCGCTCACCAGCCGGCGCTCCTCGCCGTCGAGGGTGACCAGGACGTCGCCCTCCTGGCAGTAGAGGAACTCCTCCGAGTACGGGTGCCAGTGCTCGGTCACGACCTCGCCGGGCTCGAGGGTCAGCGTGCCCATGAAGCCGGCGGTCGAGCCCACGCTGGCCGGGGAGAGCAGCACCCGGATGTCCCCGCCGCGGCGGCGGTTGGGCGCGGTGTCGGCGCGGTGGACGGTGGGGCCGCAGCGCGTCGGGGTGGCCGGCGCGTGCTGGATCGTCGTCATGTCTCTCCTCGGGAGCGGGTCAGGTGGGGAGCGAGCCCGCGAGCGCGGGACCCGGGACGTCGGTGGGGGCGGGCGTGCCCGGCCCCGCGGCCAGGTGGACGGGCAGGTGCGGGTGCACCTGGGCGACGAGCGGCCCGAGCACCGGGACGGCGCCGATCTCGACGACCGACGTCGCGCCGGCGCCGGCCAGCGCCCGGGAGGTGGCCTCCCAGAGCACCGGCGCGGTGAGGTGTCGGCGCAGCGCCGAGCGCAGCCGCCGGGGGTCGCGGGTCGGCTCGCCGTCGGCGTTGGGGACGACGGGCACCAGCGGGACCGACCAGTCCAGGTCGGCCAGCGCGGTCGCCAGGTGCGCGGCGACCGGTTCCATCAGCGGGCCGTGGCACGGCGCCCGGCCGGGCAGCCGCACCAGCTCCAGGCCCGCCTCGCGGACGACCCCGGCCGCGCGGGCGAGCTCGGTGCGGCCGCCGGAGAGCACCGCCCGATGCGGGGCGTCGAGGGCGGCCACGCACAGCGGGCCGTCGTCGCCGACCGCGGCCACGGCGGCGCGGGCCACGCCCTCGGCGCCGGGACCGAGGACGGCGGCCAGGCCCGCGCAGGAGGGCCTCGGGGCCAGGCACAGCAGCTCGGCGCGCCAGTGCACCAGCTCGACGACCTGGTCCAGCTCGAGGGCGCCGGCGGCGACCAGCGCGGCGAACTCGCCCACGCCGTGCCCGGCGACGACCGCCGGGAACAGCCCGCGGGCAGTCAGGCTGCGGTAGCCGGCCACCCCGGTCACGACGACCTCGAGGTGCGCCGCGACGGGGTCGGGTGCGGTCGCGGGGTCCCGCCACCAGGCGGCGACGTCGCGGCCGACGACGGCGTCGACCTCGGACACGGTGGCCGCGGCCACCGGGTCGGCCAGCCACGGGTCGACCATGCCCGGGCGGGAGCCCTCCTCCCCGGGCAGGACGACCGCGGGACCCCGCGCCGCGGTCACCCCACCGCTCCTCGGTCCGCGGCGGCCTCGACCTTCTCCCGGATGATGCGCATCTGGACCTTGCTGTTCGCGTCGATCCGCCGGGTCATCGTCTCGGTGTCGACCGGAGCCTCCGGCCGCATCCGGAAGTCCTGCACCCAGCGCATCCGGGTGCCGCCGTCCTCGGCCGTGTAGCTCCAGTGGATGTCCATGAACTCGAACGGACCGGGCTCCACGCGGCGCGCGCGCACCTCGTGCGTGGCCGGGTCGAGGGTCCGCTCGGACACCCAGCTCCACACCCGCCCGGACTCGTCGGGGTGCATGGTCAGCCGGAACCGGAACCAGGTGTCGGTGGACTCGAGGACCTCGACGCTGCGGTACTCGGTGAACAGGTCCGGCCAGGACCGCAGGTCGTTGGTCATCGCCCAGACGTGGTCCAGGTCGGCGTGGATGAGGATCGAGTTGTCGGTGTGGCCCACGGTCAGGCCGGGCTCGACGGTGCTGCTCATGTCGGGGAGCTCCCTCGGGACGGTGGGGTTCAGGCCGGCTGCGCCTGGGCCGCGGACACGGCCTGGACGATCTCGCCGAACGTGTAGTTGTCGGGGCTGTCGTCGGGCATCGCGGTGCCGAAGCGGTCCTGCAGCTCGGTCTGCATGGACAGGAAGGCCAGCGAGTCCAGGCCGACGTCGGCGAAGCGGGCGTCCGGGTCGTCGGTGTGCGACTCGGCCGGCAGCCCCGCCTTCTCGGTGAGCAGCTGCATGAGGTCGGCCTGGGTGAAGGCAGCGGACATGGGAGGGTCCTCCTCGGGACGGGAGTGGGGGACGGACGCCGGACCGGCGGGGTCGCCGGCCGGGACGAGGTGCAGTGCGCCGCGCGAGGCGGGCAGGGCCGGCTCCCGGGACGCGGCGATCGCCGCGGCGCGGGCCACCAGGTCGGGCAGCCGGCGGTCGAGGAACTGGACGTCGTGCCGGTCGGCGCGCACGTCGGGGTCGCGCAGCAGCGCGCGGTGCAGGGCGGCGGTGGTGTGCACGCCGGGGCCCTCGACGCGCAGCTCGGCCAGCGCCCGGTCCATCCGCCGCACCGCCTGCTCGCGGTCGGGCGCCCAGACGACGAGCTTGCCCAGCAGCGAGTCGTAGTGCGGGCTGACCTCGTCGCCCTGGCGGTAGCCGGTGTCGAAGCGGGTCCAGGGCCCGTCGGGCAGGCGCAGCACGTCGAGCCGGCCGGGCGCGGGGGCGAAGCCGCGGGCGGGGTCCTCGGCGTTGATCCGGCACTCGATCGCCGCACCCCGCACGACGACGTCCTCCTGGCGCAGCCGCAGCCGCTCCCCGCCGGCCACCAGCAGCTGCTCGCGGACCAGGTCCACGCCGGTCAGCAGCTCGGTGACCGGGTGCTCGACCTGGATGCGGGCGTTCATCTCCATGAAGTAGGCCCGCCCGGCGTCGTCGACGAGGAACTCCACGGTCCCGGCGCCGGTGTAGCCCACCGACAGCGCGCCGCGGACCGCCAGCTCGCCCAGCGCGGCCCGCTGCTCGGGCGTGAGGTGCCCGGCCGGGCCCTCCTCCAGCAGCTTCTGGTGCCGCCGCTGCAGCGAGCAGTCCCGCTCGCCGAGGTACACGCCCGAGCCGTGGGCGTCGCAGAGCACCTGGACCTCGACGTGCCGGGCACCGGAGAGGTAGCGCTCGACGTAGACGGTGGGGTCGCGGAACACCGCCCGGGCGACGGTGCGGGTGGTGGTGAACGCCTCGGCGAAGTCGGCGGCGTCGTGGACCACGGTCATGCCGCGGCCGCCGCCACCGGCCGCGGCCTTGATGATCACCGGGTAGCCGATCTCCGCGGCGACGGCCAGGCCCTCCTCGGCGGTGCGCACCGGGTCCACCACCCCGGGCAGCAGCGGCAGGCCGGCCGCGGCCATCAGCCGCCGCGCGGTGGCCTTGTTGCCCATCTGCTGCATGACCTCCGGCGGCGGGCCGACGAAGGTCAGCCCCTCGGCCTCGCAGATCTCGGCGAAGTCGGGGTCCTCGGAGAGGAAGCCGTAACCGGGGTGCACCGCGTCGGCGCCGCTGCGCAGCGCCGCCTCGACGACGTTGGGCACGTGCAGGTAGCTCGCCCGCGGCGCCGGCGGGCCGATGTGCACCGCCTCGTCGGCCATCTCGACGACGGCGGAGTGCCGGTCGGCCGTGGAGTACACGGCGACCACCTCGATGCCGAGCTCCCGGCAGGCGCGGGCGACCCGGACGGCGATCTCGCCGCGGTTGGCGATCAGCAGCCGGCCGATCACCGCGGTGCCCCGGACGGGCGCAGCAGCACCAGGACCTGGTCGTACTCGACGGACTCGGCGTCGCCGACCCGGATCTCGGCCACCGCGCCCGCGGAGTCGGCCACGATCGGGTTCATCAGCTTCATCGCCTCGACGATCCCGAGCGTCTGGCCGGCCTCGACCTCGTCGCCGACCCGCACGAACGGCTCGGCGCCGGGGGAGGGCGCGGCGTAGAAGGTGCCCACCAGCGGCGCCCGGACGGCGACGGTGCCCTCGGGCACCTCGGGCTCCTCGCCCGCCGGCTCCGGGACCGCGGCCGGCCCCGGCGGCGGGGCCACGGCCTGCAGCCCACCGGGCACCGGGGCCGGCGCGGCGGCCGCGGGGACGGCGTCGGCCGCCCACTCGACCTCGACCGCGCGGTCCCCGCTGCGGACGGTCAGCCGGCGCAGCGGCCCGGGCAGGGTGCGGGCGAGCTCGACCACCTCGTCGTGCAGGCTGCGGGCCTCGTCCCCGGGCACCGGCTCCTCCCCCGCCTGTCCCGGCCGCGCCGGCAGCTCAGCGGGCCGCATCCCCGCCACCTCCCTCGGGTGCCGGCGCGACCACGCGCAGCGGCCGGTCGCCGTCGCCGCCGATGCGGGTCAGCCGGGCGGCCCGGGTGCCGAGGAGCGTGCCGACGTCGAGCCGGGTGAGCTCGTCGAGCTCGCGCACCAGCGCGGCGCGGACCAGCCCGGCGGCCGCGAGCGGGTCGGCGTCCGCGCCGCCGGGCGGCTCGGGCACCACCGAGGTGGCGATGCCGCTGGCCCGCAGGTGCGCCGCGCCCAGGCGCATGGCCCGCGCGGCGGTGGGCGCGGCGGTCGCCGTCCGCCAGAGGATCGCGGCGCAGCCCTCCGGGCTGATCACCGACAGGTAGGCGTTCTCCAGGACCAGCAGCCGGTCGGAGGTGCACAGCGCCAGCGCGCCGCCGCTGCCGCCCTCGCCGGTCAGCACGGCGACGACGGGCACCCGCAGCCGGCTGCTGCGCATGATGGTCTCGGCGATCGCGTGCGCCTGGCCGCGCTCCTCGGCTGCGGGGCCCGGGTGTGCGCCGGGGGTGTCGACCAGCGTGACCACCGGCAGGCCGAAGGTCTCGGCGTGCGCCATGAGCCGCATCGCCTTGCGGTAGCCCTCCGGGTGCGGCATGCCGAAGTTGCGCGCCACCCGCTCGCGCACCGAGTGGCCCTTCTCGTGGCCGATCACCACGACCGGGCGCCCGTCGAGGACGGCGACCCCGCCGACGACGGCCGGGTCGTCGGCGAACGTGCGATCGCCGTGCAGCTCGACGAAGTCGTCGAAGACGGTGTGCAGGTAGTCCAGCGTCGTGGGTCGGCCCGCCACCCGGGCGCGCTGGACGACGTCCCAGGCGTCCGCGTCCTCCGCGCCGTCCTCCGCCGGCGTGACCTCCCGGGTCGCCTCCGGTGCCGGTGCCGGGGCGGTGACTGGGGGAGGAGCGGGGCGGCGGCCGTGCAGCTCGAGCAGCCGGATCAGCAGCGGGCGCAGCTCCGCGCGGCTCTCCACCCGGTCGACCAGGCCGTGGGCCAGCAGGAACTCCGCCGTCTGGAAGTCGCTGGGCAGCTCGGCCCGGATGGTCTCCTGCACCACCCGCGGGCCGGCGAAGCCGACGTGCGCGCCCCGCTCGCCGACCAGGACGGCGGCCAGGGTGGCGAACGACGCCGACACCCCGCCGTAGGTGGGGTCGGTGAGCACGCAGACCGACAGCAGGCCGGACTCGTGCAGCTGGGCGAAGGCGTGGCTAACCCGCGCCATCTGGAACAGCGAGAAGACGCCCTCCTGCATGCGGGCGCCGCCGCTCGCGCAGACGGTCACCAGGGGCAGGCCGCGCTGCAGGGCGAGGTCCGCGGCCGCGCTGACGCGGCGGCCCACCTCGATGCCCATGCTGCCGCCGAGGAAGCCGAAGTCCATCGCGGCGAGGACCACCGGGGTGCCGCCGATGCGGGCGGTCCCGAGGACGACGGCCTCGGTCTCGCCCGAGCGGGCGGCAGCCTCGTGCAGGCGGTCGCGGTAGTCGCGCAGGTCGGTGAAGGCCAGCGGGTCGGCCGGCCCGGGCGGGCAGGCGTGCTCGTCGAAGCTGCCGTCGTCGGCCAGCAGCGCGATCCGCGCCCGGGCGCCCAGCCGCAGGTGGTGGTCGCACTCGGGGCAGACCGACAGGTTGCGGTCCAGCCGCTTGCGGTAGAGCAGCCAGCCGCAGCTGGGGCAGCTCACCCAGTCCACCGTCCCGGGCGCCGCGGCGTGCGGCCGGGCCGGCGTCGTCGCGGTCACGACCGCTCCGCCGACCACTCGTAGAACCGGCGCGCCATGGCGTCCCGCGGCGACCGCCAGTTCGGGTCGTAGGCGACGATGTAGGGCCGCAGCTCCTCGCTGACCGCCCGGAACGCCGGCAGCGACTGCGCGACCGCCATGGCCTCCTGCTCGGGGCGGTCGAACTCGATCAGGTGCACGTAGAGGTCGTGGAAGGTGAACAGCTGCCGGCGCCGCACCCCGATCTCGTACGGCATCGACGTCGCGTCGGAGCGGGCGAAGACGTCGGCGACCTTGTCCGCGTCGGCGGGGGTCATCCTCGCGATGATCATCGTCTGGTGCACGGGCACTCCAGCGTCGCTGTGGGCCGGCAGGGGCCGGCGGACCGGTGCGGCCGGCGGGCCGGGGACGGATGCCGGACGACGCTAGGGCGGCGGGGCAGCACCCCGACAGCGCCACGGGTCGGATCCGTCGAGCCCGCCCGGGGGAGGGGGCGGCCGGTCGCCGGGGTGGGCACCGGTCGGAGGGGTGGCGCGTCGCCGGGTGCAGCGCCCGGGGGCGGGGGCGACGCCCACCTTCCGGAGCGGGGGACCACGACCCGGGTATGAATCCGACGGCGAATCGTGCTCACCGCGTCGCAGACCGGTGGCGGCAGGTCACCGTCCGTCGCTAGCTTCCGGGTCCTGGGACCAGCGGCGCCGGGCGCCGGACCTGAGCGGAGCAGACGCATGGGCGGCGAGCCGGAGGGGACCGTCCCGCCGGTTCGCGACGGGCTCCGGCCCCCCGGTCCCCCGGCGCAGGTCCTGATCTGCGACGACCACGAGGTGCTGCGGCACGGGTTGCGCGCGGTGCTGCGCTGGGCGCCCGACCTCGTCGTCGTCGCGGAGGCGGCCGACGCGACGCGGGCGCTCGAGCTCGCCGCCGAGCTGCACCCCGACGTCACCCTGCTGGGCCTGGGCGCCCAGGGGCCCGCGATGACCGAGCTGGTGCGGGCGCTGACCGCGACCGGCACGCGGGTCGTGCTGCTCGGCGAGGCCGGCAACGGCGGCGACCTGGTCGAGGCCCTGCGGGCCGGGGCCCGCGGCTACGTGTACACCACCGTCAGCTCCGACCGGCTGATCGAGGGCGTGCGCTCCGTCGTCCGCGGCGAGACGCTGCTCGACGCCGCCGTCACCGGCGAGCTGCTGCACCACCTCGACGGCGCGCGGAGCTCGGCGGGGGCCGACGAGGCCGGCGGGCGCAACCCGCTCACCGCCCGGCAGCAGGCCGTGTCCGAGCTGGTGGCCGAGGGCCTGACCAACGCGGAGATCGCGACCCGGCTGCAGGTCAGCCGCGCGACCGTCAAGGGCCACATCACCGTCGCCCTGCGCCGGCTCGGTCTGCGCGACCGGACGCAGCTGGCCATCCACGTCAACCGCACGGCCCACCCCGGCCCCGGCTGGGAGGCCGGCCCCATCGGCAGCTGAGTTCCGTGTGCAGCCCGTCACTCCGAGTACAGGCCCGACGTGCGCGCCGGGAGGACGGCGGCGCCCCGTGCACACGAACCTGGACGCAACCTGTGAAGGGCGTGCACATTACCTGGCAACGTCGGACGGTTGCGCGCTACCGTTCGGCACGTCCGACTGAGACGGACGGGTCCCACCCGGTCGGAGATCCCGCCCGGAGCCCGTCAGCCACCCGGACAGGGGGAACGCATGAGTTCCGACGACGTCCTGCAGGGCCCGGGTCCCGCAGCGTTCCGGCCGAGGCGGCCGGCCGGCCCGGCACCGGGCACGCCGATCCCGGGACCGACCGCGCCACCCGGTCCGCGCCCGCTGACCATCCGTCCGCCGTGCAGCCTCGTCCGCGTGCTGTTGTGCGAGGACCGGGAGGTCTTCCGGCTGGGGCTGCGGGAGGTCCTCGAGGCGCAGCCGGACATGGCCGTCGTCGCCGAGACCCACCACCTGCCCGGGGCGCTCGCCGCCGTCGACGAGGTGCCCGCCCAGGTCGTCGTCGCCCGCCAGGGTCTGGTGCAGGGGGCCACGCTGCCGCTGCTGCGCGCCCTCTGCCGCCGGGGGACCGCGGTCCTCGTCCTCGCCGAGCCGCGTGAGGAGGCCGGTCCCGAGCTCGTGCAGGTGCTGCGGGCCGGCGTGCGGGGCTACCTGCCGCGCTGCTCGGCCGCCGCGCGGCTGGTCGAGGCCGTGCGCGCCCTGGCCCGTCACGAGCCGGCCATCGACTCCTCGGCCACCAGCCAGCTGGTGCGCTACCTGACCGACCCCGCGCCGCCGGACGAGGTCCCCGGCCGCCCGCTGGACCGGCTCACCGAGCGGCAGCGCGAGGTCGCCGAGCTGGTGGCGCAGGGGCTGAGCAACGAGGAGATCGCGCGGCGGCTGTTCCTCAGCCTCGCGACGGTGAAGAGCCACCTCACCGCCTCGATGCGGCGGCTGGGCCTCCGCAGCCGGACCCAGCTGGCCATCCTCGTGAACCGGGAGCACTCGCCGGCGGCGTGACGCCGACGGCGGGGCCCGTCGGTCCGTGTCCGACCGCGGGTGTGCGACCTGCGGAGGAGGGGCTCGTCCCCGGGTCGGGTCCGCGGTCCCTGCGGTGGTCGGCACCGTGCCGTCCGGACCCGGGTCGTCCGACCTGGGACGGGTCCCGCGTTCATCCCTGCGGCTGTCTGGACGCTGCGGCGCCGTCCGTGGAGGGTGTGCCGCACCGCCCGGACCCCCCGGGCTCCCGTCCCCGTTCCCGAGCTCCTCCGCTGGGCGCCCCGCAGACCAGGAGGCCACCCCATGGACCCCTCCACGAGGTCGCGGGTCCGTGGCGGAGCCGCACGCCTCGCGGCCGTCGTCGGCGCGGGGGTCCTGATCGTCGGGGCGCTCCCGGCCGGTGCCGCCGCGACACACGACGGCCCGCGCACGCTCCAGGTCGGGCCCGGTCAGGAGTACGCCGGGATCCAGGACGCCGTCGACGCGGCACGCTCCGGCGACACCATCCGGATCGCACCCGGGAACTACCGCGAGGCCGTCTGCGTCCACGGCAAGGGCCTGACCATCCGGGGCGCCGGTGCGGGCGTGACGAACCTCGTGTGGCCCGGGTGGCGGACCGTCCGGGACCTGCCCGCGGTCCCGTCGACCCCCTGCTGGGAGGCGCAGGAGCGCGCCGACGCCGACGGCGACCCGGACACCCTCGCCGACGACGTCTCCGCGCTGTTCTTCCTCGACCCGGACGGGCCGGTGCTGGTCGGCGGCCTGTCGACCCGCAACCACCCTGCCAGCGGGATCGTCGCGTGGGGAGCCGACGGCTTCCGGGTGGCCGGCACGTCGGGCTCCGCCCACGACCGCCACGGCATCGCCGCCTTCGACTCGACGGGGATCCGGATCACCGACAACAGCGAGGTCGGCCTCGACCGTGGCACCGGGGCGGCGCCGGACTCGGGCACCGCCGGTGTGGCGATCGGGGACTCCGACCGCGCCGACGCCACGGTCTCCGGCAACGACGTCGAGGGCTACGACGTCGGGATCTCCCTGCGGGAGGCGCGCGGTGGCCGGGTCACCGGGAACGCCCTGACGGGCAACTGCATCGGCCTGCTGCTCGTCGACGACGTCGCGACCGAGGTCCCCGACGCCTCGCGGGACGTCCCGAGCGGCGGCTTCGGCATCACCGGGAACACGTCGACGGACAACGACCGGTACTGCCTCCGGGGCAGGGAGGGCGACGAGCACGTCTCCGGTGTCGGCATGCAGGTGGTCGACGCGGACGACGTCACGGTCGCGGGCAACGTCATCGCCGACAACACGGCCGACCTGCCGGCCGGCGTGCCGGCGCTGACCGGCCCGGCCGGCGGGCTGACGCTGCTCACGCGGCCCGCGTCCGGCGCCGGTCCGCTGGCGGACGTCCGCGTGTCCACCAACTACTTCGGGGACAACCACGCCCTCGTGCCGGTGGGCACCCCTCCGCCCCGGTCGGTCCTCGTCGACATGGACGTCTTCGTCGGGGACCCCTCGGTCGCCCCGTCGCTCCCGCCCGGTGGGGCACTCGAGTTCCGGGACAACCGCTGCGACACGGGCCTCCCGCCGGACATCTGCGGCGAGCCCTACCCCGTCTAGCGACGGCGGCCGAGCAGCCAGCCCACGAGGACGCCGAGCAGGGTGAGCCCGGCGCCGCCGAGCGCCCCGACGGCGAGGGTCCGCGCGTCCGCCGACGGGGCCGCGGCCGGGGCCTCCGCGCCGCGGAAGACCTGCGGCTCGGGCGCGGCCGGCGCCCCCGCGGGGACGGCCGCGGGCGCCTCGGTGGAGCTCACCGCGGCCGACGTCGCGCGGGCGGCGGCGGGCGCGGTCCCCACGGGGGCGCCCTCGGTGAGCTCGCGGTCGATCGCGGCGAAGAACTGCCCGGCCATCCGCTTGGCGACGCCGGTGATCATCCGCTGGCCCACGCCCGCGACCGGCCCGCCGACGACGGCGTCGGCCGACCAGCTGAGCGTCGTCCCCTCCTCGTGCGGCTCCAGGGCGATGTCGACCTTCGCCCGGACGTTGCCCGGGGCGCCGGCGCCGGAGGCGTGCATGACGTAGGACGAGTGCGGCTGCTGGTCGGTCAGCCGGACCTCGCCGGCGTAGGTGCCGCGGATGGCGCCCACGCCGACCGAGACATCCATCCGGTACTCGTCCTCACCGGTGCGCTGCAGCGACTCGCAGCCGGGGATGGTCCGCGCGAGCACGGCCGGGTCGGTGACGACCCTCCAGACCTCCTCGGGCGTGCCGTGCAGCACCGCCGAGCCGTCGAGGTTCACGCGGGCACTCCCGTCTGGAGGGACGCCCGCGTCCGCTCCGCCGTCTCGTCTCTCATCAGGTCGTACAGCTCGGTCGGCGAGATCGGCATCGATGCGATCCGCCGCCCGGTGGCGTCCTCGATCGCCGAGGCGATCGCCGCCGTCCCGGGGATGACCCCCGCCTCGCCGGCGCCCTTGATCCCCAGGGGGTTCAGCGGCGACGGCGTCTCCTGGTGGTCGATGACCACGTCGGGCACCTCGGAGGCGTAGGGCATGAGGAAGTCCATGAACGACGCGTTCTGGAGCTGCCCGTCGGCGTCGTAGGCCATCCGCTCGTACAGCGCCCCGCCCACGCCCTGGGCGACGCCGCCGTGCACCTGCCCCTCGACGATCATCGGGTTCACCACGTTGCCGCAGTCGTGCACCACCGCGTACCGGACGACGTCGATCTCCCACGTCCGCGGGTCGATCTCGACCACCGCCGCGTGCGCGCCCGAGGCGAACGTCGAGCGGATCGGCGAGTAGTAGTCGCGGTGCTCCAGGCCCGGCGCGTCCCCGGGGGCGACCGGCGGCTTGCTGTCGTCGTGCGTGGCGAACTGGGTGGCCTGCTTGGCCGCCTCGTCGAAGGCGTAGCGCAGCGGGTTGGACAGCACGGCGACCGTGCGCAGCGGGATCGACGCCCCCGGCGTCCCCTTGACCTGCACCAGGCCCTCGTCGATCTCCAGGTCCCCGGGGTCGGCCTCGAGCACCTCGGCGGCGATCCGCAGCGCCTTCTCCCGCACGCCGCGGGCGGCCAGGGCGACGGCGTTGCCGCTCATCACCGCGGCGCGCGAGGCGAAGGTGCCGACGGCGTAGCCGAAGCGCCGGGTGTCGCCGGTGTGCACCTCGACGTCCTCGATCGGCACCCCGAGCTCGGAGGCGACGATCTGCGCGAACACCGTCTCGTGGCCCTGGCCCTGTGACGTCAGGCCGGTGGAGACCAGCACCTTGCCGCTGCCGAGGACCTGCACGTGACCGCCCTCGTAGGGCCCGGGCCCGGTGCCCTCCACGTAGAGCGCCATGCCGACGCCGAGCAGCTTCCCGCGCGCCTGCGCGTCCGCGCGCAGCGCGGCGGCCTCGTCCCAGCCGACCAGCGCGACGAGCTTGTCCAGCAGCCCCGGGTAGTCGCCGGAGTCGTAGATCACCGGCCGGCCGTCCTGGAACGTGAGGCGGTGGTCGTAGGGGAACTGGTCGGGCGTGATCAGGTTCCGGCGGCGCACCTCGGCGCGGTCGAGGCCGAGCGCGTCGGCGATGCGGTCCATCGTCCGCTCCATCGCGTAGCAGCCCTGCGGCCGCCCCGCCCCGCGGTAGGGCGTGACGATGACGGTGTTGGTGTAGACGCTCTCGACGACCACCCGGTACACGGGGATGACGTAGGGGCCGACCAGCTGGGTCGCCGTCACGATCGGGACGATGATCCCGTAGGGCGTGTAGGCGCCGTTGTCGTGCCAGACGTGCACGTCGAGCGCGGTGATCCGGCCGTCGTCGTCGTAGCCGACGGTGATCTCCTGGCGCTGCTGGCGCTCGTGGGCGCTGGAGACGAAGTGCTCGCGCCGGTCCTCGGCCCACTTGACCTCGCGGCCCAGCCGGATCGCCGCCATCGGCACCAGCAGCTCCTCGGGCCACGGGTGCACGATCTTGACGCCGAAGCCGCCGCCGACGTCGGGCGCGATCACCTCGACCCGGTCCAGCGACAGTTCGAGCTTGGCGGCGATGGCCGCGCGCACCGACGTCGAGGCCTGGGTGCTGGAGTGCACCCGCAGGCTGCCGTCGTCGGCGTCCCAGCGGGCGTGCACGCCCTTGCCCTCCAGCGGCGTGCAGGCGCTGCGCTCGATGTACTGGGTGAACGACAGCGTGTGCGGGGCGGCGGCCAGCGCCGGCTCGACGTCGCCGGTCTCCTGGTGGTGCCGCGCCGCGACGTTGTCGGGGATCTCCTCGTGGACGGTGGCGCGCGCCTCGCGGGCGGCGTCCACCCCCACGACGACCGGCAGCTCCTCGTAGGTGACGACGATCCGCTCGGCGGCGTCCTCGGCCACGTACCGGTCGGTGGCCACGACCATCACGACCGGCTCGCCGACGTGGTTCACCTCGCCGTTGGCCAGCGGGTAGCCGGTGCGGGGCGCGTGCAGCTGCGGGTGGGGGATGAGCACCGGCAGCGGCTCGGCCATCGGGCCGGTGAGGTCCTCGTAGGTGTAGATCGCGACCAGGCCCGCGCCGGCGCGGGCCGCCTCGACGGCGCCCCCCCCCCCCCCCCCCGGGGCGGGCGGGCTGGGCACCTACGCCGCGGCCCGCCCCCCCGCCCCCAAGAC